>CAVESN010000032.1:0-12157 GCA_963618365.1 Bacteroides uniformis | reverse complement strand
AACCCGTGCTTGCGGCTGATGTTACGCATCAATGCCATGACAAGCAGGTTATGGCTGTCATGGCTCCATGAGGAGCAAATGGCCCCCTCTTTGGAAAGTCCCCTCAGCATGGGAACCGGGACGATCGGGCTTTGGTGGCCATACCTCTCAACCGAGGCAAGGATTGAGACATCAGGCGCATGGTAGGTGCCATCGCTAATCTCCACGCTCCGGATTACCTTCCTGGTAAGGGTCCCCCTTCCCGCATGCTCGATGTGAAGGACATTGTGATTCCCGTTAGGTATGCGTAGGACGAAATCATCGGCACAAACCGGAGTGCGGTTGATGCTCTTGAACATGGACTCATCCATGGCAGGAAGCTCTATCTCCGGCCGGATTCCCCTGTCACGGTCATAGACCAGCTCCCCCCTTTTATAGACTTGCATTACGCCTAGATGCTCAAGGTCGTCCACAACCACGAAGTCGGCGAGTTTTCCCGGAGCTATCATGCCACGGTCGAGAAGCCTCATGCGGTGGGCAGGTGCGAATGTGGCGGCAAATATTGCCAGCTCAGGCTCCATGCCGAGGCGTATCGCCTCCTTTAGCACCCTATCCAGATGCCCCTCGCCCACAAGCGTATCCGGAAGCACGTCATCCGTGACAAAGCTGAAGAATCCGGGATAGGCGCGAAGGGTCTCGATGTTCTCCCGGGAGAGGCTCTTGTACTGGATTTCCAGAAACATCCCCTTGTCCGCCTTCTCCTTGATGGAGGAGGGGGTATGCATGTGGTGGTCGCTGTCCACGCCGCTAGCGATGAAGGCATCCAGCTCCCTTCCGGTAAGATTCGGGCAATGACCCTCGACGGGGCATTCCGGACGAACCTCCCGGAAAGCCCTTATGATCCGTTTGGTGCGGTTGTCTCCCCTGCTGAGCAAGTCATGGCTGTTCATCACCTCCCCGAGGCAGATGATGCGCTTCTCCCTGGCAAGAAGCCGCACCTCTTCTTCTCCGATGGCACCTCCGCTCGTCTCCAAATCCCGGCTTGTGGCCGGAACACTGGAGGGAATCGCATAGAAAGTGTCATTCAGCACAGGAAAATCCATGAAACGGTCAAGGCCCTCAAGGGAAAAGACATTGGCCACTTCATGGCAATCGGAGACAATCGTCGTAGTTCCATGCATGAGCGTAGCGCGGCTGAACTCGCTCGGATTGGTCATCGAAGACTCGATGTGCATGTGGATGTCGACAAAACCGGGCAGCACATACCGCCGCTTCGCACTCTGGGCGGGAATGACGGAGCGCACCCGGTCGTCGAACTCGATGGATGCGGGGATGAACATGCGTGAAGCGCTCTGAAATACCAGACAGTTTTCCAAACACTTCATCGCATGCCCTCCTGTTCTCAGTTCGCCATCAGGCGGTTGAAGCGGTCAACCCAAGCGGCAAGGTTCTGGTTGACGAAGGTGAAATCGACCATCTTCGCACGCTTCGCCACATCCCCCACCGTCTTGTTCATGGCGTCGGCCTCAGAGAGGACCACCTTCGTGTTGACCGGCGCCTCGTTGAGGATGTCGGTCTTGCAGGTGCGGCTCTCCGCCTCGACAGAGAGACGATAGTTGATATAGGCGACGGCAAGGTCGCGGTTCTTGCAATTCTTTGCGATGTTGATCACGTTGAAGTTCGCATAGGTCATATCGCTCGGAACGACGTAGACGGCGGACGGGTCAGCCTTCATGCAGACCGGCACGCCGAAGTCCCCGATGACGGCGGCACCTATTTCGCCGTTCGCCAACTGGTTCGCCACGTCGCTGCTCTTCGCATAGACATTGGCGACATTTCCCTTGAGGGCCTCAAGCTGCTTGAAAGCGGTCTCCCCACCATCGGTGGTCCAATCGACGCCCACCACGTCGCTTGCCATGGCGAGGAAAGCAGGCCCGAAGGTGGTGGTGATGTTGGGAATGGAAACTTTTCCCTTCATGCGGGGATCCCACAAGTCGGCCCAGCTCTTGATCTCGAACCCGGTGACCTTCGGATCGTAGATGATGCCGATGGAGTTCAGCGTGTAGGGAGCTCCGCTTCCGCTTTTAATCATATCCTGAACTGCGGGGAGCAACGCGTCGAAATCCTTGATCTCCTCAGGCTTGACCGAATCGAATGCTCCCGCGAGCACTCCGTCCGCAGTATTCTTCTGGGCAAGCTCGATCACATCGACAATCGAGTTCGGGTCATTTGTCATGCGCGTATACCGCTCCTGGGTGTTTCCGGTATCCAAGACGACCTTGACGTTGTACTCCGCCTCAAACGGCTCATAGACCTCGCTCCAGAGCGCATCCTCGGAAAGTCCCCATGTGGAAATCACAAGCTGGGTCGGCGCCTTCTTCTGGGCGCCCTGCTCCTTGGAACCCTGGGCGAAAAGGGGGAATGCCATGGCAGCCAGTGCCGCACACACAACCAATGTTCTCTTCATCTTCACTCTCCTCTTTGGCGTCATGCGCCAAGACATATCACAGAATCATCCTTCACCGAGAGGAGCACCTCTGTCCCCACCTCGAATGGACGATCTCCAGACGCAACCACGCAGAAAGGACCAGCGGATGTAGCCACCTCATACTGGTAGCTCTCCCCAAGATAGGTCCTCACCTCAATTTTTCCTGCCAACCCCGACTCTTTGGCAAAGCAGACATCATGGCCCCTCGTGCAAGCGAGCATCGCTTCCCCTCCAGAGTAGCCGAGATTCCGGTAGACCGAGATGGGAAAGAAATTCTTGAAGCCGACGAACCGTGCGACCATCTCGCTTTTCGGATGGTGGAAAATCTCCTGGGGCGTGTCGCATTGGACAATCTTTCCCTTGTCCATGACGGCGACACGGTCACTGATGGAGAAGCACTCCTCCTGGTCATGGGTGACAAAGACGGTGGTGATTCCCAGCTCCCGCTGGATCTTCTTGATCACCGTACGCATCTGGATTCTCAGCTGCGCGTCAAGGTTGGAGAGAGGCTCATCAAGAAGCAGGAGCTTCGGCTCTATGACCAATGCGCGCGCCAATGCGACCCTCTGCCGCTGCCCACCCGAAAGGTTGCGGGGAATCCTCTCCAAAAACGGCTCAATGCCACAGATGCGCGCCATATCCTCCACCTTGCGGGATATCTCGCTCTTAGCCACCTTTCTCAGCTTCAATCCGAACGCGATATTGTCGAAGACCGAAAGGTGGGGAAAGAGCGCATAGCTCTGGAAGACCATGCCGAAGTTCCGGGAATGGACCGGCACATGGGTCATGTCGTTTCCGTCCAGGAGGAAAGAACCCCCACACGTTTCCATCAAGCCCGCGATGACACGCAGCGTCGTTGTCTTGCCACACCCTGAGGGCCCGAGGAGACTGAGCAGCTCCCCTTTATGAATCTCCAGGTCCAGATGTTCCAAAACCATGTGCTTCTTGTCATACGAGACGGAAATATCCTTTAAGAGCCCGTAGCTCATTTCAACCCCCCTTTTCTGGTAATCATGTCGCTGAGCACCATGAAGACGAGCGTGAATGCCATCAGCATGACGCTGAGGGCGCTGACCGTCGGGTCATAGTTGTATTCGATGTAGGTCATCATGGCATACGGCAAAGTGGTCATTCCCGGCCCTTTCAGATAGAGAGAGACGGGGATGTTGTTGAATGAGTTGATGAAGGCGAGCATGAATGCACTCAGGATTGCAGGCTGGAGATCGGGAAGCACCACCTTCACGAAGGCCTTGACAGGGGGGCACCCGAGAGTCCTCGCAGCCTCCTCGATAAAGGGATCGCACTCCCTCAGTCCGGCAAGCAGGATGCGCACCGTGTAGGGGAGCACGACCAAAAGATGCCCGATCAGAAGGGCTGATGTGAGCGGGATCGCATAGCGTACGACAATCGACTGGAACAGGACGTACCCTATGACGATGCCGGGAATCAAGCTCGGCATCAAGAAGAGGTCCCGGATGAAATCGCTCAACCTTCCGGGATGCTTGTTCAGTGCTATGGCGGCGAAGAGGCCGACAATCAAGCCAAGTAGCGCCGCCACAAAGCCAAGGGACAAGCTCAGCTTGAGGCCGCCCATGAGGGAGCGGCTCTTGAAGACCTTGCCAAACCATGCAAAGGAAAGTCCCTGGGTGGGAAGGCCGATGGCGCTCTGCCGGTTGAAGGAGGTCAGGACGATGAGCAAGAGCGGGATGAAGACAAAAGCGAGCACCAGGATTGCGATGCACTTCAGTAGGCGATGCTTGTACATGGTTATCCTCTCTTATCCAGACGAGCGGCTAGCGCATCGAATGCTTTCATGACCCCGAGGGAACACAGCACCATGACCAGAGAAAGCAAGCTTGCAGCATCCCAGTTCGCCAAGGTGTCAGATTGCTGGTAAAGAAGCGTCGCAAGCATCATGTTCTTGCTTCCCCCAAGGAGCGTCGGAGTCGTATAGGCGCTTATGGTGCCGGCGAACACAAGAACAGAAGCAACCAAAAGGCCGCTGAAACTCATGGGGATGACCACCTTGAAGAATGTCAGGGCGGGAGGAGCACCAAGAGTATAGGCGGCCTCCACCGTCTCACCACCAATCTTCTCCATGACAGGAACCAATGTGCTGATCATCACCGGCAAGAAAAGATAGACCGAGCCAACAACAATGGCCCCTTCGGTGTACAATAGCTGCAGGGGTGCCTGAATCAAATGCAGCTTCATCATAAGCGCATTGGCCAGTCCATTCTTCCCGAGAATCGCAATCCATGCGAAGCCACGCACAACCGCATTGGTCAACAAAGGGAAAAGAATCACCGAGTGGAACATCTGGCGGCGGCTCTTGTCAAGGAGCGAGAGGTAATAGGATGTCGGAAGCCCTAAAACCGCGCAGGCCGCGGTGGTGATCAGGGAAAGGCGGAGAGAACGGTAAAGAATCCTGCGGTTGAACGAGTCGGAAAAGAACTTGATGTAGTTTCCCAGCCCAAAGGAGGGACGTGTGAACGTGGGAAGAATCGAAACGATCAGAGGCAGGACAAGAAACAAGGTCACTGCCAATACCGGGACGATTAGGAAAGCAACATACCAGGATCGACGCATTTCATCCCCCTGTTGTGATGCAACCATCCTAACCGATTGCAGAAAAGTATGTCAATGCAACACAAAAGAAAGAACCTTGTTGCACAAATCACTACATTTGTTGCAATTGTCATTATTCGGACGGCAAGAGCCTTACCATGCGCACCAGATTTCTTGCCGGAGCACTTGTTACACTTCCTCCACCAGCCGGAAGCGACCGCCACCGAGAATGCCACGACAAAAGAATCCACCCCAGCAGTCGGATCGACCACATAGCCCCAAAGAGAGCGGGACTTATACAGAACCCCACATCATCCAAGAGCACCGCTTCTTCGGGCAGCAGTGTGACAAGGATATTTTTCACACCTTTTGCACGGAGAGCCGGCAATCAGGATTCTGGGCTTATGGTCACATCCTCTCGAGGAAAGGAATGCCGACCAGCTTGAAAGCTTCTCGGAAGACGTGAAGGACAAGCGAGCAAAGTCCGACACGCGCAACCACCAAAGGCTTCTGTTCAGCTTTCAAAACCGGGTTGTCATGGTACCAGGAGCTGAAAAGCTTGGAGAGGTCGTAGAGGTAGGAACAAACCAGAGAGGGGTCGTATTGGCTTCCCGCCCTGGCTACCACGCCTGGATAGTTGGCAACTGCGCAGATGATCTCCCGCTCGGTATCACCGGACAAAAGCGACGCATCAAACGGAAGGTCCCTCACCTCGCCCTTCACTTCGTCAAACTTCCTGAGAATGGATGAGATGCGGGCCCCCATGTACTGGAGATACGGGCCCGTATTTCCGGTAAAGCTGATCGACTCCTGGGGATTGAAGACCATGTCGTGCTCAGGATTGACCTGCAAAAGATAATAGTTCAGCGCTCCGAGGGCGATGGCGCCACCGGTGGCCTTCACATCCCCCACGTCTTTCTCTCGTCCCTTCGCCTTGATTTCCTCCTCGGCCAACTGGGAGAGCTGCTCAAGCAGGTCGTCGGCGTCAACCACCGTCCCCTCCCTGCTCTTCATCTTCCCTGTAGGCAGGTTGACCATCCCGTAGGAGAGGTGGTGAAGCTCCTTCGCCCACGGATATCCAAGTTTCCCAAGCACATAGAAGAGCACCTTGAAATGGTATTGCTGCTCGCTCGCCACCACATAGATAAGGGTGTCAAACGGCCAATCCTCATGACGGGTGATGGCTGTTCCGATATCCTGGGTCATGTAGAGGCTGGTGCCGTCACGACGCAAAAGCACTTTCTTGTCCAAGCCGATGGGTGCGAGATCCACCCATACCGAACCATCCTTTTCCCGATAGAAGGCGCCATTCTCTAGCCCCTTGAGCACCTGCGCTTTTCCGAGTTTATAGGTGTCAGATTCATAGTAGAGCTTGTCGAACTGGATGTGCATGTTCCTATAGCTCTCCTCCAGTCCGTCCAGCGTCCACCCGTTCATCAATTTCCACAAGGCGATGACATCAGGATCCCCTTGCTCCCAGAGCTCGAGCATGTGCTGCGCCTGGCCCGCGGGGCTCTCTGGCTTTTTCTGCCAATCCTCGAGGGAAAGGGTTCCTCCCTGCTTCTGGTATTGGGCATAGGCCTCCTTCTCCCATGTGGCGAAACGCACATAGTAGTCGCCGACGAAGTGGTCTCCCTTCTTTCCAGTGGAGGCCGGGGTGGCGTTTTCTCCAAATTTCTGGTAAGCAAGCATCGACTTGCAGATATGGACACCCCGGTTGTTTATCAGGTTGACTTTCATCACCTCCGCCCCGTTCGCCTTGAGAATCTCGCTGACGGCCGAGCCGAGGGAGTCATTGCGCATATGGCCCAGATGAAGCGGCTTGTTGGTATTCGGGCAGGAGAACTCTATCATCACCTTCTTCCCCTTCAGAAGATCGGTATGGCCGAAATCTCTCCCTTTTAGGATTACTTCCCGATAGAGCGTGTCTGCCAGTGAGGCCATGTCAAGCTTGATATTCAAGTAGGGACCGGCAAGCAATAGCGTTCCGCGGGGAGCTTCAGGGTCCTGCTCAATCCTCTCCTTCAGCTGGGCTGCAATCTGCTGTGGACCGAGATGGAATGCTTTCGCATAGGAGAAGAGCGGAAACGCAATATCCCCCATCTCCGGTTTCGGAGGGGTTTGCACCACCAAGGGGGGGATGGACACACCCTCACCCAGTTTCTCCACAGCCAGCTTCTGAAGCTGGAAGCCCACATATTCCTTCCAAGTCTGTCTGATTTGCTCAAGCATGACGACACCTCTTCTTTTTCTAGGCAACACTATAGCGGTTTCATTGTCCGACGGCTAGAGAGAAGGACGGATGGATACTTCCCCTGTTCCCAAAACTTTTTCGCTCCCGTCCTCTTGAAGGAGGAGCAATCTTCCCTCGTCGTCTATTCCCGCCACAATTCCCTCCCCGGTTCGCTCTCCCGCCTGGAAGAGGTAGACCTTCCTTCCCAGAAGCATGTTTCGGCTCCGGTACTCAGCGATGAAGGAGCGGTCATCCAGATGGGCGCTGTAGGCACAAAGACGCCTCACCACCGTGGAGACCAGTTCGTTCTGGTCAACACCACCAGGAACCTGTGATGGTCCGGCGTAGAGGCTTCCCGCTCGGCCGCGGATCTCCGGAGGGAAATCCTGCATCTGCGTGCAGAAGTTGATGCCTATGCCCACCACCACCGCGGAGAGGGAACCCACTTCCATGTCGAACACCCCTTCGGCGAGGATCCCTGTCACCTTCTTCCCTTGATAGTAGAGGTCATTCACCCATTTGATCTGGATGGGAAGTCGGCAGCACTGCTCGATGGCAAGCGCTGTGGCAACTGCCGCCGCGCTGGTGATAAGGAGTGCATTCTTCGCCTTGGGACGAAGCACAAGGGAGAAATAGATGCCGCCATGGGGGCTGGAAAAGGAACGGCCCATCCTCCCGCGCCCCCCGCTTTGCCTGCGGGCGATGCAAAGCGTCCCGTCACTCGCGCCCCCCGCGACAAGCGCCTTTGCCTCATGGTTGGTGCTCTCCACCATCTCATGGAAATGGATCGCATGGCCGGGAAGCAGTTTCTCCAGCAGAACCCGGGAAAGCTGCCCGTCATGGCAGATCCTATACCCCTTGTTGGTCTTTGCCTCGATGGAAAGCCCATCATCACGCAATCCTTCCACCGCCTTCCACACCGCGCTGCGGCTGATACCGAGCTTTGCGCTCAGCTCCTCTCCCGAAACAAACTCTCCGTCATGGGCGTTCAGGTAATCGCCCACCTTCTCCCGTGTGCTCATAAAGCCATGTTACCCTCGATTGTCAACCAAATCAATGTTTACATTTAAAAGAATGTTGCATAGCGTTCTCCCATGCACAACACACGAACCATGCTCATCACAGCGCTCTTCACCGCATTGGTGATTGTCGGAACATTCCTGCGCATTCCCATTCCTCCGGTACCCATATCGATGCAAACCTTTTTCGTCATGCTTGCAAGTCTGGTGCTTCCTCCCGCACTGGCATGTGAAAGCATCCTGCTCTTCCTTTTTCTGGGAGCCATCGGGGTCCCTGTGTTCTCCACAGGAGGAGGCATCGGTGCCCTCTTCGGGCCAACCGGTGGTTTTCTTTTTGCCATGGTCTTCGAAGCCCTTGCAGGAAGCATGATTGCAGACCATGAGAACACCAGCGGCATATGGAGGGATATCCTTGCCCTGCTTGCAGGAGAGATCATGGTCTATGCCATAGGCGTCCCCTTCCTGAAATGGAGACTCTCCCTCTCCTGGGCCAAAGCGTTTCTTGCTGGCATGGCACCCTTCCTTGCAGGGGATGTGGTCAAAATGGCAGCGGCCCTCATCATTGCAAGGAACCTCAGGGAACGGGTGAAGAGTTTCCTAGAAGGATAAAAGAATCCTTGCCCGTCCGGTGCTTCTTACCCGCATAATGGAAACGATGATTCCTCCACCAGCAGGAAAGGGAGGGCAAGAAGTCTCGCAAATGGCAAGAGAAGCACTAGAAATAATAATCGAGCAAGGCGAAGAGATAGAATTCAATTACCGAAGGAAACGGTTTTCCATTACTTACTACCGAAGAGATGGGCACCGAGCGATTTCTTTCTGCGAATTCTACAAGGAGGTTACGGACGTCGAAACCTTTGACGAGCTATGCGAAGTCAAGCGGTACGGGGTGAAAGTAATCGACATGATTACATCCATCTCCGACGACGATATCGACATCTATTAGGCACAATGCATGGATGCATGCTGATAGGAGGGGGTACTCTTCCCTCTTCTTTTCAAATGCATACAATGAAAAGGAACATGGAGGCACACATGGATCCTTCCTTTGAACGTGATTTCCTTGCCACTTTCGAGAGGGCAAAAGGAGATCCCCTCTGCTATTTGCTACAAGCGATTCCCGAAATGGAGGCGGCCAGAAGGCTCACCCATGAGTTCATGGAGCTGATGTTCCCGGGAAGAAAGGGTGATAGCGACGGGGACGGCACGCTAAAGGACAAGGTGCATGTCCAGCTTGCGCTGGTGGGAAATTTGCTTGCCGAGCAAATACGCAGGGCCTACCACTATCTCCTTCCGGACGAATCCAGCTCATTCCACCATCGGAAAGCGGCATCAGACGTCGAAGCATTGTGCTCGCAATTGCCGGAAATCCGCCAATTGCTCAAGCTGGACGCAAAAGCAGGCTTTGCCGGAGACCCTGCCGCAAGCGGAACAAGGGAGATTATTCTCAGCTATCCCTACATGAAGGCTTTGACCGTCCACCGCATTGCCCATGTGCTCTACCAGAGAAACGTGCCACTTCTGCCACGCATGCTCAGTGAATGCGCCCACCAAGAAACGGGTATCGACATCAATCCCGGGGCCGAAATTGGCAAAGCCTTCTTCATCGACCATGGAACGGGAGTCGTCATCGGGGAGACTTGCGTCATCGGGGACAACGTCAAGCTCTATCAGGGTGTCACCCTTGGCGCGCTGAGCTTCCCCAAGAATGCATGCGGCGCCCTGATTCGGGGAGTGAAACGGCATCCCACCATCGAGGATGGAGTGACAATCTACGCTCACGCCACCATCCTTGGCGACATCACCATAGGGCAGGGTGCCATCATCGGAGCCGGTGTCTGGATCCGTGAGAACGTGAAACCAAACACCATGGTCACCCGCGAAGAACCCAAGGTCCTTTACCGGGACCTCTCCAAGAAGCGCAGCAACGACCTATTAATGAAGATGTACGAGGGGCTGGACTTCGCACAGCTCTAAACAAGGGAGGCCGCCTGCCGCTCCAAGGGAAGCGCACCGAGATAGCGTTGATAGAAGCAATCGAATCCCTCCATCTCCTCCGCATCTGGCGCGATGGTGGTCACTTTGCTTGCTGCAAACACCTTCTTCTCTAGGAAGGATTCCAGATTCTCCTTTTCTCCCATGTATGCGGCCAATAGCGCAATACCCCAGGCACCGCCCTCACCCGCACTCTCCATGACCGAGACGGGGCACTTCATGGCGCAAGCCATCAATCTCTGCCCCACGCCGGGAACCTTGAAGTAGCCGCCATGGCCTGTAAGTCGCTTAAGTGTGACATGCTCCTGCGCAAAGAGGATATCCATGCCATAACGGAGCGCGCAAAGCGCAGTGGAAAGCTCCGCTCGAATGAAGTTGCGAAGATTGAACCCTCCCTGTGGCCTACGCACAAGAAGAGGCCTTCCCTCTTTCACTTCCGTCATCGATTCGCCGGAGATATACCCGAAGGGAACAATACCGCCACAATCGGGATTCCCCTCCAAGGCAAGCGGAAAGAGCTTGGCATACAAGTCCCCCTTGTCCACTTCATGGCCCATCGCCTGCACCACCTCTCCGAAGAGATTAACCCATTGGTCGTACTCCCCCGAACAATTGTTGGCATGGCTCATGGCACACATCTTCCCGTCTGGGGTCATGACAAGGTCTATCTTGTCCTCATAGCACCGGGAAAGAGGTTTTTCCAAAACCACCATGGCAAATGCACTGGTGCCTGCGGAGACGTTGCCCGTCTGGCTGGCGCAGCTGTTGGTAGCGACCATACCGGTTGCCGCATCCCCTTCTGGCGGGCAAAGAGGACATCCTTCAGCCAAAGAACCGCTTGGGTCAAGGAGCAAGGCCCCCTCCCTGGTAAGGGAACCCGCTTCTTCTCCAGCTTTGCGCACAGCGGGAAGTATATCCAAGAGATGCCACTCGTATCCTTCTTCCTTCACGAGCGTGTCAAAGCTCGCCACCATCGCATCGTTGTACGTTCCGCTTTTCCCATCAATTGGGAACATGCCGGAGGCATCGTCGATTCCATCGACATATTTTCCAGTAAGCTTACAGTGGACATAGCTTGCCAGGGTGTGAAGCCTGGCAATGCGATTCACATGTTCCTGTTTCTCGAGTATGGATTGATACAAGTGAGCGATACTCCAGCGCTGGGGAATGGGATAGCCAAAAAGAGTGGTGAGCTTTTTCGCAGCCTCGGATGTGATGGTATTACGCCATGTACGGAATGGCACAAGCAGCTCCCCCCCTTTATCGAATGCAAGGTATCCATGCATCATGGCGCTGATGCCGAGAGCCTTGAGGGATGTGATGCCCACTCCGTAACGACGATGCACATCATCGGCCAAACTGCGGTAGCAGGAAGCAGCCCCGCTCCAGATGGCATCAAGGCTGTAGCTCCAGACGCCATCGACAAACTGGTTTTCCCACTCATGGGAACCCCACGCAATCGGCGTATACGCATCGTCAATCAGCACCGCCTTTATACGAGTTGAGCCGAACTCTATTCCCAATACGCACTTTCCTTCTTGTATCAATGCACGTGTATCCATTTCATATACCTCATCGCATGCAATGTAGCACATATTGAACACAAAATGGGGAAAAGCTACCAGTCAACAACATCTTCACCCCACTTCCAGACTCTTGAGAGTTTGAGTAGCACGTAAAAGACAAATACGTGTAATATATGAGCATGAAGAAGCTCATTACCGTAAACACAAGTACGTTTGAGGATTTGCGTCTTGGAGGCGACTACCTGTATGTCGACAAGACACGGTACGTCTATGGCCTTGTCAAGGACAGGTTGAACAGCTACTACTTCATCTCCCGGCCCCGCCGCTACGGCAAGAGCCTCATGTGCTC
>CAVESN010000031.1:0-18856 GCA_963618365.1 Bacteroides uniformis | reverse complement strand
TAACACTCCAGCACATTGCTCCTGATGTTGTTGACCCCATCATCCGTAACCTGCTCATAGGTGGTGACACCGTCAGCCGTCACGTTCCTTGGCACAACGAAAGCATCACTCTCAATCGAGCCGGAGAAATGGTAGGTGCCGGTAAACCCCTTTGCCTCCAAAGGCTTATCGGTTGTTTCGGTGGTATCAGCGATGGTCATGGTGTGCCCCTCCTGGGGGATGTTGTCCACAATCTTGCCACGCATGGTCACCACAGCGCAGGAAGAGAAAGTGGAAGAGATGGGATTGGTTACGGCAAACACTGTCTCCTCACCAAAGTCATAGGAGCCAATCGAGGTCTCCTCTTTGGTAGTGACCTTCTTTGAGCTCATTGCCGCAAGCCAGCTTTTCAATGAGTCATCAAACTCGTGTACCGTATCGGAGGATGCGGCATACAGCTCATTGTTGGCCAGTTCCTTGATCTCGTCACCATCGCAACTGGCAATGGGTTCACTCACGCTCCCCTTTCGTTCCAGGATGGGCATCACTAACGCAAGCACGGAAGTATATGCTTGTTTGTCCACCCAGATGGGGCATGAGGGCATGATTCCAATGTGTTGCCGTACAGGCTATTATCGGCAATCACCCTTACAACACCCGCAGAAAGATCGTCTGAATCATCGTTTGTGGAAGTGACTTTGAGGTAGTGCTTTTCCTTGCCGCTATCCGTGTACTCAGCAAGGAGCATCCCGTAAGCGGAGGGAGTGGGTAGGGTATTCGTTGTGATGGTCATAGTCGTCGTCTTCAAACCCCATGCGGTATAACAATCACCCACAACCTTGGAGTACTCGTTGGTTGCTATTTCCATGGTTTCGGAAGAAAGAGAGGTGCTTTTTCTCGTATCCGCAAAGGATGGATGTGCGTGCTTCCCCCTGCATTTCCGCATACAAACCACTCTCTCCCTGTTTTCCACGACAATATCGTCATCTATCTCCATTTCCCCATCATCATCAAACCGGTAAAGCCTGTAGGTGCCATCCAGGCCGTTTGTGCTGCCGCCCACCGTCATCGCTACCGCTCCTCCCTCCTCTTCTGCGGAACCGGAAAGGGTTATGGTGTAGGCATCAAAACCCGTGAAGTTGAGGGTAACATTGTGAAAGGTGGTGACGGTCTCGCTATCCCATCCATTTCGGTAGAGCCGCACTTCGCTACCTTCTGGAGCAATTTGGCGGTATCGGAACCAGAAGTGATCGATTGGGATGTCCCATCATTTGTAGCGAACCTAGCATCATCTGCCAGATACTGGATTTCCTCGAAGTCGGCAGCAACGTGCGTTTTGCTGGTGGTGCTCTTCTCCGATTCGTCCGAACATCCGGCAAACACGGTGGCGATCACCAATGCCCAGAGCAATGCTTTGCGTGTGAGTGTCATATTGTTTCCTTTGCAAAAAACGATATGTCTTCTGCAGGGAAGGCATACCCCACCATCCCGTTTGCGCATGTCAACATTTTTCTTTATTGTACAAACAAATACTCTCCGCTTGCACGGAGAGCTTGGTCGTCTTGCATGTTGCCTTTTCTCAGAGCTTCCACATATAGGAGGCGCAGGGAAGGATGAAGAACATTACCACGGTCGCTACCGTGAGGAGATAGAAGAGGATGCGCAGCTTGATGCCGTTATAGGCAATCATGGTCCTGTCCTTGGTGATCTTTGCCCTCTTGTCTGCGATGGTCTGGTAGGCCATGATCATGATGACGGCAAGGGTGAAGATGTTGATCATCGTCGCAAGGGAGAAGATGCCCGCATCGCTCACCATGGAGAGCCCCACCAGCATGGAGGATATCACGCCGAAGAGTCCGGTTCCAAGCATGCCGATGCTGTCCTCCCCGGTGAATGCCTGGCTGTAGAAGGCGATGATGATCCAGATGACGACGGAGAAGAGATTGATGAAGGCCTTGATGAAGAGGGAGATTCCCTGCCGGTTGGCGCGCACGATGACCTCGTATTGGGTCTTGATGTTGGTGTCGTAGTGGACGGCGGGGTCATTGTTCGGGGAGCAGAAATAGTTGATGCGCGTGACGAAGTTTCTGATGCCGGAATTCTCCCTGACAAGGCGGTAGCCGCTGGTAAGCCCGAAATAGGGAGCGAATCCGCTCAGGGGCCTACCGGACCCGTTCACGTCATGGTCCGGCACATAGCGCACATACTCCGCATCCATCGTCGGTGTGATGTACATCTTGAACTGGACGCTGTCAAGAGGATACCGGGCGCTGTCGAACGCCTTCTCGAATCGGGCGCAGAACTTGACCTTCTGATAGCAAAGGGTCCTCACCTCCCCCTTTTTGTCGAGGTATTGCACCTCCTCAAGATCCTTGATGGTTCCGTAGGAGTCGGCGACTATCTCGCCGTTGCCGATGTCGAACATGGTGTGCTTGTCCACCAGCACGTTGGAAGAGGTCTCCCCTGGATAATACTCGGAGTCATGGGCTTCAATCCAATCCTTGAAGTAGTCGCCATGCGCATCCAGCCAAGCATCATGGTCTACGTGCTTCCCCCTATCTTCACCGGGGTTATCCACATAGTAGTCGTTGATGATCTGGTCGGCGAGGACGTTCCTGGCATAATGGCGGAAGGTCTCGCGGAACTCATCCTTGTCAAACTTGAAGTAGAGCTGCATGCGCACCTCGTAGTTCGAGCCGGAGGAGTCGATCGCCTTCATCTTCTCCAGCACGGTTCCCACCTTTACGGTGGTATAGAACGCTTGGGGCCAATTTTCCTTCGAGGTTGCCGCAAGGATATCATGGTACTCCCTCTGGCTGGCGCTGTATTGGTTGTAGAAAGCGTTTTCATCACTCTCCAGGCGGTACTCGCGATATTTCTCACGCTTCTCCTTGGTCACTGTGTAAAGGCAGAAGCACATGTACCAGATGAGGGGAACGGTGATCAGAAGCGTGGAGAGCACGAGCTTCAGCCTCCTCTTCTTGCTGAGAAGCCCCCAATTGAGCGCTAAATAGTGCTTGTGCCTGAGCGTGTCTACATCCTCTCCCTCCTCATCCCTGATGAGGGAGATCAACTCTTCATCCATCTTGAGAGAATCAAGCGGGGGAAGCTCTTTCTCATCATCCACCAATACAGACAGGGGGATTCCAAAGAAGGCCGCACATCTTGAGACCATGGAATAGGGGATCTTCCTCTTTCCCTCGACCACTTCCTCGATTTTCCTCTTTTGCATGGAGATGGCCCGATCGATGGTCACTCCATGCGTTTTTTCAAGATAGGTTGCAAGTGTTTTGATTTTGCCAGCAGTCCGTGCACCAAGCTCTCTTTTCATCACACACCTCTTACCGCGATTATAGAGAAAAGCCTTCCATTGAGATAGATTGCAATTGACAGCGAAACCTACACCATTCAGTATGTACACAGGAGTGTATAATGAAAAGGAAACGCCAGATACTCTTTATGATGACAGATACGACCCGCTATGACATGGTGGGGTGCAACGGCAACAAGGCGATGAGGACACCGAACCTTGACAGGCTGGCAAAAGAGGGGGTGCGATTTTCCAAAGCATACAGCGCCCAGCCGGTGTGCGGGCCTGCGCGCAGTTGCATCTTCACCGGCCTTTATCCCCATGGAACCGGATCGTTCACCAACACCGTCCCCCTCTGGCAAGGGGTAAAGACCATCGGCGAATATCTTCAGCCTGAAGGAATCCATACTGCCCTGATCGGCAAGTGGCACCTAGACGGCGGAGACTATTTCGGGAACGGCATCTGCCCTCCCGGCTATGACCCGGAATATTGGTTTGACATGCGCTGTTATCTGGAGGGAATGAATGATAAGGACCGCATGAGAAGCAGAAAGAAGTCGACATCACTGGAGAATGGGGGAATCAAGCCGGAGTTCACCTTCGGACATCAGATTTGCGACAAGGCAATAGACTTTGTCGAGAAATACAAGGATGAGGATTTCTTCCTCACCATAAGCCTGGATGAGCCGCATGGTCCATATCTCTGCCCTGAACCTTTTGCCTCCATGTACAAGGAGTATGAGATGCCCATTACTCCCGCCCACAAGGACAATCTCTCCGAGAAACCGGAATTTGAAAAGCTTTGGGGAAAGAGGCGCCTTTATGAGGACAAGGAGCATTTAAAGCTCAATCCCTCGCTCTTCTTCGGATGCAACTCGTTTGCGGACAGTGAGATGGGGAGAGTGATGGAAGTGGTTGAGAGGCTATGCCCCGATGCGATGATTGTCTATACGAGCGACCACGGGGAGGCGCTTGACGCCCACTCCCTCGACCTGAAGGGGCCAAGCGTCTATGAGGAGATTGCCCATATACCCTTGATTGTCAAGGGAGGCTCCTTCATGCCATCTCCAAAGGAAGCCGTCTACCCCTTCCCCTCAAGCCATGTTGATTTGGTGCCCACTTTCCTCGACTACTTTGGAGTAGACATCCCCCCTTCCCTCTCCGGTGTCTCCATGCGTCCAGTCATCGAAAACCCGTCAGGAGAGAAACTGCACGAGTATGTCATGTGCGAGTTCCACCGCTACGAGATCGACCATGACGGATTTGGCGGCATCCAGTTCATGCGCGCGGCAATCGGCTCCCGCTATAAGCTCGCGGAGTTCCTCACCGACAGCGATGAGTTCTTCGACAACCAGCTCGACCCCTACGAGGTGCACAACTACATCAACAATCCCGACCACCAAAAGGAGAGGGACAAGATGCACGAGTGGCTGATGGACCGCATGAACGAGACGCGCGATCCATTCAGAGGATACCAATGGCGCTGCCGGCCGTGGTATTCGAAGGCTAAAAAGGATTGGGAATGCGACGGCTACACGCGCCAAAGGCCAAGTGGCAAGGGAGAACTGGTCCAGCTTGACTATGACACCGGGCTTGAGATCACCGAGACTGTCCGCTTGAAAAAAAAGGTGAACGGTTTCGCCCAGACCAAGGAGAAGTGATGGCGAGGGCGACCAGGAAGGATGTTGCCACCCTCAGCGGGGTGAGCGAGACGGTGGTCAGCTATGTGCTGAACAACAACCGCTATGTGGATGGTGAGAAGCGTTCCCGTGTCATCGCGGCAGTGAAAGAGCTCGGCTATGCTCCTAGCCCGATGGCGCGAGCGCTCAAGGGAAAGGGGAACGGTCAGCTGCTTTTGATTGCCGACGACATCAAGAGCGAGCATTTTGGCTATCTTGTGGGAGAGCTTGAGAAAAGGGCATATCCGTTGGGTCTCATGGTCTCTCTTTGCCAATACCATCCAGAAAAACCCTTCCTTGAGCACATTCTCAGCCACTCCTACAGCGGTTTCCTGGTAGCAAGCGGGATGATGCCGCACGAGGATGTGCAGTATCTGATCGACGAAAATAAGAATGTCGTGGTGATGGAGATAAAGGATACTCCTCCTTTCCATGGCCTAAATTGCAGTATCAACACCGGTCTTTTCCAGGGAGAGGGAGAGCTGCTCTCTCTCCTTGAGAAGAGGGGAAGAAAACATATCGCCTTCGTCTCTCCTCCTTCTCTTGCTCTTTCCTCCGAGGATTGGAGGCTCAAGGCGTATCTCGAAAAGGAAAAGGAGCCATTCATCATTTCCGGGGAAAACGAGGCGGATCTGGGAGGAAAGATTGCGCATGCATGGAAGAGCGAAGGGATTGATGGTTTTTGCTGCCGTTGTGACTACTGTGGCTGCATTGCAATCAAATACCTGAAGGAGGCAGGAGCCAAGGTGGGAGAGGATGTCTCTGTCACCGGGTTTGACGACACCTTTTGCTCATCCTACATCACACCAGGACTTACCACCGCCAGAATATGCCGAGACAAGATTGCGGAAGCAGCAATCTCCTTCTTCGCACAACAAAAGAAAGGAAAGAGCTTTATGCACATAGACATCCCTTCCCTCATCGTGAAAAGAGGGAGCGTCTGATTCCAAGCTTTCAATGGGGGTGCAGCGAATGTGGCATACGCCATTCACATGCTCTCTCCCCAATTATCCTTTTCGGCAATGTGACGACTACATTTCGATGAGTTTCTGAGCTCTACTATTTTCCCAGGAAAGATTGCACCATGATCCAGATGCCATTGGCACCAACGAAAAAGGAAACGAGACGTTTGAGAAGCTTTGCGGGAAGCCTATGGAAGAGAAGCAACCCCATGACGGTTCCGAAAAGGACGCCGGCAAATGCGACAAGCAACGAGGAGATCATCTCTAAAGTCACCATGCCGTGCGCGATTCTGAGAATAATAAGAGCCAGGGAGGTGACGATGAAATGGAAGTGGATGGAGGCAAGGTAGCTCTCCTTATCCTCGATGCAGGCCATGCAATAGAGCGCAGCCGGGGGGCCGCCGATTCCGAACAGGCCATCCCCCAAGCCACCGAGTGCACCCAGAAGGATTGCTTTTGTGATTGAGGGTTTGATGGAAGCCTTTTCCCCTAGGAAGAGGAAATAGAGGGAGAGAAGAAAAAGGACCAGGCCCAAAAATCCCTTGAGAAGATGAATATCCATATTCAGGCTCTGGCGGGTAGCCAGAAGGCCGATGGCCAGGCAGGGAAGCGTCAGGGGCAAGAGATGCTTGATGTCGATTTTTTGCCAAAGGCGGAGCACGATGCAAAGACTGCCTGCAAGGCCGACAATCTTGCTTATGGCGACCGCAGTTCCGAAAGGAAAGAGCATGGGAAGAAACATCATTACGAAGATGCCCATGCCAAAGCCAAGGGTCGTTTGCAAAAACGACCCTGTGGCTATGAGGAAAAACAACAGGATCAACGGGGAATCCTATGGGTGTTGAAATAGAGCATATCGTTGAAATATGTCATCGAAGCAGGTGGCACGACAAAGGTGAAGGGATTCTCCTTGCACTCCTTGTCAAACCTCTCCTTCTCATCCATAAGCGCCTGCAAGGCCTTTCCCTCCGGCATGGTGATTCCGTAGCCTAGGGAAATATGGAACTCATAGGTCTCAAAGCCAGGGAACCTTAGGCCGAGGTTCCTGCTCACCACTTCCCTCCAGTTACGAATCCTCTTGTCATCCTCCATCGTGGTTGGATGGAGAGCAATCACTACCCCGCTGTTACAGCGCAGGTGGTCGAAGTTCATGTGCACTTCTCCCATCGGAGGAATCTTTGCAAACTCCTTCTCGAAGAAATCGTCCACTTCCACAAGAGGTGCGTCGGTGGGAAGCTTATTCGTCCACCGCTCCTTCTCCCGCCGCTTGTCCACCACCCCCTCGATGGCAGTCATGTGGAGGCTTTCATCGGGTAGGAATGACATGTGGCTGGCGATGAGGCTTTCCCGCAGCCTCTCCCTCTCGGCCACCGCCCTTCTGAAAACCTCGGTCGAATGGTCGAGGATGCACACCATCGTGTTTCCAGGGAAATGGTGGGCATTTCCCTTCTCGTCGAATTTCCTGTCATGGCCGACATCGCGCCCAAAAGCCAATTCCATATTAACAACTCCTTATTTGACAGCACTGTCCATGGTACCCTTGATGAAGTACTTCTGGAAGAACAGGTAAAGCACGACCAGGGGAAGAACCGCCATAACCGCAGCCGCAGCAGCCGCAGGCAGGTTCGCCCTGCCCTCCACGAAGAATGTCTGCATGCTCAGGGTGATGGTCCTTAGCGCCGGTTTCTGCAGGATGTACAGCTGCATCGAGTAGTCGTTCCAGACGTTCACACCGGTGAGGATGATCACGCTGGAGACCACCGGCATCATGTTCGGGAGGATGATCCTCGGGAAGATGGCGAACTGCGAGCACCCGTCAATCAGCGCCGCCTCGTCAAGCTCCTTGGGAATGGTAGCTATGAAGTTGCTGAACATGAAGACCGACCAGGGAAGACGGTAGGTCGCCGTCAGGACGATGATGCCCCAGTAGGTGTTGATGCCTCCCAAGGCCACCATCTCCTTGTAAATCGGCACAAGGACGGTAAGCGGAGGGACAATCATGACACCCACGAAAATAGCCAGGATCGCCTTGTTGAACTTCGTCTTGTGGCGGGCAAGCGGATAGCTGGCAATAGAACCGAGAAAGAGGATGATCAACTCGCTGACGACCGTTATGATCAAGGTGTTCAGAATGGTCTGACCAAGATTCCCTTTGGTGAATGCGTAGATGTAGGACTGGAAGCTCGGCCTGGAAGGAAAAATCCAATGGCTTGTGCGGTCAGCGCGAGTCTTCAGGCTGAGCGAGATGATGATATAGAAGGGAACGGCGAAAAAGAAGCTTGTCACCACGCTGGCAAGATTCTTCAACCAGTTCCACTTTTTGTCACGGGAATTAGTTTTAGCCATTGTATTGCCTGTCCTTATGTTCCATGTACCTGCGAAGCACAATCGAGACAACCATGATGAAGAGGAAGGAGAAGACGCCGATGGCGGCCGAATATCCTGCCCTCTGGTTGGCGAAGTACATCGTGTTGATCAACGAGGAGAGGGAGTGCGACGCATACCCGGGACCGCCATCGGTAAGCGAAAGCACCAGGCCGAACATCTTGAGTCCGCCGATCACGTTGAGCACCAGAGCCGTGTTGAATGCGGGAAGCAGCATCGGGACGGTGATGTGCTTGAAGACCTGCCAGCCACTGGCACCGTCGATTTCCGCGGCCTCCTGGTACATCTCGGGAATTGCCTCGATCCCGGCGATGAAGATCACCATCGCCTTGCCGCAATATTCGATGGAGTTGATCAGTGTGATGATGAGCACGGCACGGGTTCCCTTGGCAAGCCAATCAACGGGAGCCATGCCGAAGAGCTTGACCACATCGTTCAAAGCTCCGCGCTCATAGCTGAAGATGAAATACCAGATATATCCGACGACAAGCTGCGCCACCATCGCAGGGATGTAGACGAGCGTGCGCGTCACTGTCCTGAACAGGAATTTCTTGCAAAGCAAAAGTGCGAGGGAAAGGCCCAAGACCACCTGGATGATCGTGCTTCCGAACCCATAGATCAGCGTGTTCCGGAAAGCCAGCATCACAGACTTGTCATGCATCATCTCCAGATAGTTTTCCAAACCGACAAACGAATAACCCTGAGAGTATCCGTTCCAGTCAGTGAAGGAGATTTTGAGTCCCATGACAATGGGAACCACGACAAACATTCCAAAAAGCACAAGAGCGGGAAAGCACATCAGCGTAAGGGCTCTTGGATCCTGGGAAAGGAATGAACGCAATGAACGAGATTTCATACCACATTTCCTCATATGGGCGGAGCCGAGAACACGGCCCCGCCCCAAGGTAAACTCTTATTTCTGCTGGGAAAGCAACTTCAGATAGGCGTTCTTCATCTGCTCGCACGCCTCGGCAATCGTCATCTCCCTGCTGGTAAGCCCGGCACCGGTAGTGCGCATCGTCGCCCACATGCCACTGGGAAGCCACACACGGTCGAAGACGCTGATGCAAGGAAGGGACTGGTACTCGGTATACACGTCAGCCAAGCGGAGGCTGGGAGTCACATCACGGAATGCGCTCGGGGTTCCCGCCACCTCGCAGATGTACTTGATGTTCTCAGCTCTGGAAAGGAACTCCATGAACGCGATGGCGGCATCCATGTTCTTGGTGTCTTTCCAGATGCCGTAGGACTCGCGCTCCCCTCCGATGATGTAGGGGCTGGCGGTGTCGTAGAAGGAGGGCATCGGAATCATCGTAAGCGGAGCGTTGTTGTCAATCTCCCATGCGCCCTCGAGGTACGATGCGCCCTGGAAGCTGAAGCATGCCTCGCCATAGGCGAGCTTCTCGCTGGTGTAGATGTTGTCCGCGGTGTTGCAGTCGGCATTGAAGTATCCCCTGTCAAGTAGCTCGGTGAGCACGCTGCACACCTCTCCCCACTTCGACCAGTCGAAGGTTCCGTCAAAAAGGGATGCGCTGTAGTCGTGGTCCTTGTCCATGACAAGGATGCCAGGAGCCGTCACGTCAAGAATCTGTGCCATGGACCGGTTGTCCTTTCCCGTAAGATAGACGGGAGTGACTCCAAGCTTCTTCACATCCTCGCAGCACGCTAGGAACTCCTTCCAGCTCTTGGGAGGCTCCTTCCATCCAGCTTTCTCCATGACTTCCTTATTGGCGAGAATGCCACGGAAGTCGGTGGTGACCGGCATGGTGACGATATCCCCACCGCTAGTGGTGATGACGGAGCGGATCGAATCAGTGAATCTGCTGGCGAAGGAGAGGTCATTGAGCGGCCTGAGGTACTCGGCATAGCGGTTCACGCCCCAGCCGTGGGTCGCGAAGACATCAGGAAGGTCGTTTGCGGCCATCTTTGCCTTCATCAGGTTCTCATAGTCCTTTCCATACGAGGAGTACTCTACCTTGACATTCGGATACTCCTTCATGAACTTATCCACCAGAGCGTTCATGCCGTCCAGCACATTGTCGCCGCAGTTGGAGGCCACAATCAGCTTTCCGCCGATGGTGCCGCTCTCCTTTGCCGGCGCACTTTCCTTCGCACCTTGCGCAAACACGCCCGTGGCGCAAAGCAATGCGCCAAGCAGGCAAGCCATACTTTTTTTCATCTAGTTCCTCCTTGAAAATGGGCGCATGCCCTTTTTTTCAGTTTCCAGCCGTTTGGGAAATAGCTCAATATAAATGAATTCGCCTATGATGTGACTTTTTTCGCATGCCCCTCTTTTTGACATCCACAAACCGTGGTGCTAGCATACGGTGTATGCGACCCCACAAAGCTTCCCGCATCACACGCAAGCTGACAAAATCGTTCCTCTCCAGCTCATTCATACCTTTTCTTTGCATAGTCGCACTGAGCGCCTTCATCACCAACCGCTCCTACCAGCATGACATCCTCGACCTTACAGGCGGGTACCTCAAGAGCCTTTCGGTCGCCATCAACCAATACCTGAAGGATATCGAGCAAGTCGCGCTCCTTCCCTACTTCAACGATGCGATCTTCAATGACCTGAAGTCCTACAGCGAACAAGGCGCGGTCAAATATATCGAAAGCCAGGATCTCTCCGACAGGCTTGACCAGCTTCTCAGCTCCGTGCGCTACACCAGGGGTGACTTCTATGCTGGCTTGATTGTCAGCGGCGACAAGGTGCTCTACGAATCAAGCAACTACACCTATGACGTGGCGAAGAAACCTTACGACTGGAGCAAGGAGAGCTGGTACCAGCTGGCAATGGAAGATCCGAACAACTTCCGCTTCCTCCCTCCCCACAAGCCATCCTACTATGGCGGAAGGAGCGACACGGAGGTGATCTCTATTGTAGGCACCATCCGCAAGCTCAAGGAGAACATCCCTTTTGCCGTCATCAAGCTTGACCTGCTCCCCTCCTCATTCGACTACTATCTGGAGGATGTGAGATTCCATGTCCCCTCAATCATCACCATCACGGACCGCCAAGGGGTCGAGGTCTACTGGAAGGAGAGAGGCATTAAGGCCCATCCAGGATTGGACGACCCCCATTACCTACACGTCTTCTGCTCGGTTCCTGACACGGAGTACACGCTGCACGTGCTCCTGGACAGGAAGGCCATCTCCTGGAAAAGCAGGAGCATCTACCTGATCGGCATCTTCTTCTACCTGCTAGCGCTTTGCATCTCCACCCTTCTCAACCTCCAGTTCTCCCAGAGGATTTCCAGACCGATCGAGGAGATCAAGCGGGTCCTTGAGGCCGCTGGAAATGGCAATTTGAGCGCACGATTTCACTCGCACTCCTGGTGGGAGCTGCAAGAAATCGGAAACTCCATCAACGAGATGCTTTCCCGGCTGGAGAAGACCATCGAGCACACCTACATCGCAGAGCTCAAGCGGGGCGAGGCGGAGCGGCGCGCCCTGCAAAGCCAAATCCAGCCGCACTTTCTCTTCAACACGCTCGATTCGTTGATTGCGCTTTTGTACGAAGGGAAGTACGAGCTGCTCGAGGAGAGCCTGTACAGCCTCTCCTCCATGCTCCGCTACGTGCTAGCCAAAAGCAACCTGGTGACACTTAAGGAGGAGGCATCCTTTCTTTGCGACTATCTCCTTTTGCTCCACAACCGTTTCCCTGACCGGATGGAGTGGCATGTCACCATAGCCCCCAGCGTGCATAATGCCGTCATCCCCAGACTGCTCCTGCAGCCATTCGTGGAGAACTCAATCATCCACGGCATGGAGCCGAGGCCCGAGAAAACCACCATCAGCGTCGATGCGTCGCTTGTAGGGGAAGATGTGATCATAAGGATAGAGGATGACGGTGCGGGTTTTGACAGCGACAAGATAGACATCACCAAAGGGGTGGGCATATCCAACTGCCTGAAGAGGCTCAAGCTGGTCTCAAAAAAGTCCACCTTGTCCATCAGCAGCAAGATAGGGGAAGGCTGCAAGGTGCTCATCACATTCCCCCTGGAGGTAACGTATGAAGATTCTCATAGCTGACGACGAGATGGCGGTGCGCACCGTCCTCAGGCATCATTTGCTCAAATACGGATCTCCGTTCACAAAGGTGTGTGAAGTTTCTAGTGGTCGCGAGTTGCCCGATACTGTGTCCCTCTTTCTGCCTGACATCGTCTTCACCGACATCCGCATGCCCGGCCTATCCGGGCTTGAAGCGCTCGAGGAGATACGGGACAAGGATCTCGGCGAGACAGCAAGCTTCTACATCATGAGCGGTTTCAGCGAGTTCGAATATGCGCGTAGCGCGCTCAGGCTCAGAGCCCAGGACTACCTGCTCAAGCCAATTCGCTATGACATGGTGAAGAAGATTCTCCAGCGTGAGGAGAAACTGCGCTTCAGGGGAGTCGATCCACAGATGATCCCCAGATCAGATACGGAAGAGGATCTTACCCTTCTCAGCCTCAGCATCCAGCAGATGGCGAACCTGATGGAGAAAAAAGAGTGGCAGGGGTTCCTCGAGGAACTCGAAACATGGAAAGCACTTGCATCCAAACGGGATATCCCCATCGATCCCGAGTACCTCATAGAGGTGTTCAGGATTCCCTCCCATGAGGGGGATACGTGGAAAGAACAATACCTCTCCCTGAAAAAAATCGAGAACCGGGAGGGAACCCATACGAAGGCAACCACAAGCGACATGATTCTCCGCCTGATAGATGAGCACTATGCCCAAATCGACTTCAACCTGAACAAGCTTGCCGAGATTACAGGATACTCTGTCCAATATCTCTCGCTTCTGTGCAAGAGGGAGACTGGAAAGACTTTCAGCATGCTGCTTGCGTCGAGAAGGCTTACGAAAGCGAAAAAGCTTGTCATGGAGAGCAACATGCTCGTGAAGGAGATCTCCCAGGCATGCGGCTACATGCACAGCGCCTACTTCATCAAGCGATTCAGCCAGGAGTTCAAAGTCACACCGGACGCACTGCGAAGAAAGAGGGAAGAGAAGGAATCAGATGAAGTTTGAGGGATCCAGCGCATACCCGCTTTGCTCAAGCTTGAAGAAAAGTCTCGGATTGTCCCATGTGGTGCCGCTCGTGCCGATGATGCCGATCATCTGGCCTCTGGAAACCTTGTCCCCTATCCTCACGTCAACCGATTCGAGATGGGCATAGGTGGTCTTGTATCCATCCGCATGGCTGATGACCACGAACCTGCCTCTGCCTTGGATTTCCATCCCCACATCCACCACGTCCCCGTCTGCTCCGCAGAAGACCGCATCACCCCAGAGCCCTTCCATCAGTATGCCATCGCGGTCAACCGGGTCGCTGGCGCTTTGCAGGAAGGTCTGCACAACCCTGCCGGTGGCGGGTTTCTGGAAGGAGACGGTGGCCACATCCGCATAGTGTGCAAGCGTTCCACCCTGGGAAGAAGCGTCCGGAATGAACAGCTCCTGTCCCGGCCTGATCATGTCGCTAGTAAGGTCATTGACTTCCATAAGCTTCTGCCAACCCATGTTGAATGAACGGGCTATGGTGGAGAGCATGTCCCCGCTCTTGACGGTGTATATCTGACCGTCACGGTCGGGAATGGAGAGAACCGATCCCTCGCGAAGGGCGTTGATGTTGCGGATCTGGTTGACGCTGATAAGGGTCTGTGGCTTCAACCCATAGCTGGATGCAATGTCGTCCAGGCTCTCCCCCTCCTTGACCGTATGCTTTTCGAACTGGACTGCGTTACGAAAGGAGCGGGATGCCACCTTGGGCGCCTCATCAAGGCTGATCGCTGTCGTTATGGGAATCTCGGGCGTTGCTTTTGGAATCTCCACGGCAGTGCTCTCTTTGGCGATTACCGGAGCGTTCTCCACTGTCTGGATCTGCGCTGTGGCCGCCTGAGCCGGCAAGGGGGCTGCCTCGCTTTGGACCATAGCCGGAACCTCCGCCGGGAAAAGATGGTTCCACATCAAGAAAACGGCACCAAGAACGAGGATGAAGCCCACTAGGAGCGTAATTGCAAAGATAAGTCTCCTTTGTTTCCTCTGTGCGTGAAGTTCCTGGCGATCATCCAACAGGCCATCATAACTATCTCGTGTCATGCTCGACTTTCCCTTATTCCAGATGGTATCATACCATCCACGATGGCATATAGTCAAAACCATAGCAGAACCTTTTGGTGCACCATCATCCCGACAACCCTCGCCATCATCACCCTGATGGTCCGCTTGACTGTCCTCGCATTGGGAGGAAATGAACGGCGCACCTACCAGGACCCGGTTGTCTCAAAACGGGTGGTACGTGGCACCATCTATGACAGAAACGGGAGAATTCTCTCCATCGAGACAGCATCCTACAACATCTATTTCCGACTCAGCCAAATCAAGGATTTGGAGGCAACGGCACGCCTAATCTCCCCTTTTCTTTCCATGAGCGTGCAAGAGATAACCGAGAAGGCCTCACACTACAAGAGCTATGCTTTCATCTCTGGGGGAATCGGAGAGAGAGAAGCGAAAGAGATTAAGGAGCTCGTGCAACGTGAAGGGATGGCCAATGCGGTCGAGATAGAGAAACAGTACGGGAGAAGCTATCCGGCAAGCTTCCATGCCTCACAGACCATCGGGTTTGTCAACGGGGAGAACCAGGGGCTGGAAGGGATTGAGTATTCACAGAACGACAAGCTCTTTCCCACCCCCTCCCTCGGGACGACTGATCCGACATACGGCGAGGATGTCACGCTCACCCTTGACATCGACGTGCAGTATCTTTTGGATTTGGAGATGCAACGCATCGCATTGGAGCATCTTCCCGACTATGCGATGGGTATCGTCATGGATGCGAAAAGCGGAGACCTCCTTGCCATCTCAAGCTATCCCTGGTATGACACCAACTCCTTTTCCACCTCCTCCGAGGAGAGCAGAATCAACCATGCGGTCAACTATCTCTTCGAGCCCGGCTCCGTCTTCAAGGTTTTCTCCCTTTGCGCGCTGATGGAGATCGGGCAGGCCGATTTTTCCACGCCGTTTCAGTGCGACGGCTCCTTCACCTTCGACGGCATCACCATCAGCTGCCACGAGAAGCACGGTACGGTCACTCCCAAGGAGATGATTGCGAAGAGCTGCAACGGAGCGATTGCGAATTGGGCGCTGCAAACCGATTCAAACCTATTCTATGAGCTTCTTTGCAAGCTGGGATGCAACTCCTTCTACGATATCGGGCTTCCCTCCAAGAGCCAGGCAAGGTTGGCGGACATCTCAAAATGGTCATTGCGCAGCAAGCCGACAATCAGCTTCGGCCAGGAGGTTCTGGTAAGCGCGCTTCATCTCGCCACCTCTGCGACCACCCTTGCCAATGGCGGGACGTTGCTAAGGCCGCACCTGATCCTCCGTAATAGCGAATCGCTTGATGGCAGGGAGCCGGGAAAGGTCACGTATGAGCGGAAGATCGAGCAGGGAGGGAACCTCTTCTCAGACGAGATTGCCAAGAATGTGCTTCAGTACATGCATGCCGCAACCCAAAGGGGAGGCACAGCAACGCTCGCAAGCGTGGAGGGAATCAACGTGAGCGCGAAGACGGGAACGGCCCAGCTGTACAACCCGGAAACCAAGAGCTACCGCGACGGGGGGAACCTGGCCAGCACCCTAGCCCTGGTGCCGACCGAGAATCCCCGCTTCATCATCTACATCGCCGCGGGTAATCCGAAGGGAAACACCATATGGGGCGCCAACATCGCCGCCCCGGCAGTGGGCAAAGTGATCGAAGGGCTCGCAAGCCAGGGAAAGATTACCCTATCTCACTCCCCCTCTGGGGAGGGTTCGACCACATAGAATTGCATCTCCGTCCAACATTCCGTAGAGAGAAGATGCTTCTTTTTGTGGTCATGGCGAAAAACGACACGCACTTTGTCCCCGTACTGGTCGTGGGCATCCGCCAGTGCAGTGTCGTAATCGATTGCGGTGATCTTCATTAGCTCCATGTCACAGAATATACTTCGAGAGGTCCTGGTTCTCCAATACATCCTTCAGCCGTTCATCCACATACTCTTTTGTGATGGTGATCTTCTGTCCGGCAAGCTCGTTGGCAGAGAAGGAGAGCTCCTCAAGCAACTTCTCCATGATGGTGAAAAGCCTCCTTGCGCCGATGTTGTCGTTTTGCGTGTTCATCTGCTCCGTGATCTGCGCAATGCGCCGTAGCGCCTCGTCGGAAAACACAAGGTTCACCCCCTCTGTTCCAAGAAGCTGCTGGTATTGCTTGGTGATCGCATTTGAGGGCTCGGTGAGGATCCGGTAGAAATCCTTCTCCTTCAGCTCATCAAGCTCGACACGAAGCGGAAATCGTCCCTGAAGCTCAGGAATCAGGTCGCTCGGCTTGGACACATGGAAGGCGCCACTTGCGATGAAGAGGATGTGGGTCGTATCAATGACACCAAACTTCGTCGAGACCTTGGTCCCCTCCACGATTGGCAGGATGTCCCTCTGAACCCCCTGGCGCGAGACATCGGTGTTGCTGGTGTTGCCGGAGGAGGCGATCTTGTCTATCTCGTCGATGAAGACAATTCCCATCTGCTCCACCCGCTCCTTGGCGATGTCGATGGCCTTGTCCTGGTCCACGCTGCGGTCCATCTCGTCATCGGTGAAAATCTCACGCGCACGCTTGATGGTCACCTTCCGCTTGTGGCCGCCACGGCCGGAAAAGATTGAGCCGAGGGACTGCATGGCATTATGCAGATCCTCCTGGCTTCCTGCGCCGAAGAGCTCGATGCCACCTACGGGGCGGCTGGCCACATCCACTTCTACCTCACGCTCCTCAAGCTTTCCCTCCCGGAGCATCTGCCGGTAAGTCTCCCTGGCATCATTCTGATAGGTGGTGAACTGGTTGCCGTCGGCCCCCCTCACCTCATTTTTGGGAACGATTGCGTCCAACAGCCGCTCCTCCACCCTTGACTCCACTTGCCTGGTATTCTTTGCCGCCATCTCATGCTTGACCGCTGCCACGGCGATTCCCATCAAGTCACGGATGATGGACTCCACATCACGGCCCACATAGCCGACCTCCGTGTACTTTGTGGCCTCCACCTTGATGAAGGGGGCTCCCGAGAGCTTGGCGATGCGGCGTGCGATTTCCGTCTTTCCCACTCCGGTGGGACCGATGAGAATGATGTTCTTCGGGGAGACCTCATCTCGGATCTCACTGGGAAGACGGCGCCTACGGGTGCGGTTGCGGATTGCGACGGCGATGGTCCTCTTCGCCTTCTCCTGCCCTATGATATACTTGTCCAGCTCCTGGACGATCCCCTTCGGGGTCATCTCGTCCAAGTTTTTCACTTGTGTTTCCATGAATCAAACTTCCTCGACGATGATATTGTTGTTGGTGAAGATGCAAATCCGGCTTGCAATCTCAATGCTTTTTTTGGCTATCTCTGACGCAGAAAGGGAGGGTGCGCATTCCAGATAGGCAAGCGCGGCGCTGTATGCGAAATTTCCGCCACTCCCGATTCCGATGCAATCCCCCTCAGGGTCAATCACATCCCCCACTCCATCCACAAGGAAGATCTTCCTGCCGTCGGTGACCAGCATCATCGCTTCCATCTGGCGCATCTGCTTGTCGGTCCGCCACTGCTTGGCGAGATCCACCGCAGAGCGGGTGATGTCACCGGAGAACTGGCGGAGCTTTTGCTCGAAGAGCTCGCTCAGCGTGAATGCGTCGGCAGTGCCACCGGCGAAGCCGATGACCACTTTCCCGTCATAGAGCCTGCGCACCTTGTGCGCGTTCCCCTTCAAGACAACCGAGTTTCCCTGCGTGACCTGCCCGTCACCTGCGATGGCGACCTTTCCGTTCTTGCGTACCGCAATGATGGTCGTTCCTTTCAATTGCTCCATCTTTTCAATCCTTCCTCCCCAGAGGGTGGCATGCATCCACGACCTTCCTGAGGGTCGACTGGGTGACATGCGTGTATATTTGCGTGGTTGAGATGGATGCATGCCCCAGCATGGCACCCACTGTCCTTATGTCCGCTCCATGCTCCAGGAGCCTGGTGGCATAGGTATGCCTCAACACGTGGGGAGTGAACTCCTTCTGCCATCCGAATCGCAACCGATACTTCTCAAAAATAGTATGAATGGTGCTCATCGGCAACTGCCTTCCCTTATCCGAGACGAAGAGCAGCGAGCATAGCTTGGGGTCGGACACTCCCTTTTCCCGCTGCAAGCCCTTTTTGAGAGGCAGATAGAACAAGAGCAGCTCCTTCGTCTTCTTGGTGAAGAAGACATAGCGCATCTTGTCCCCCTTGCCTATGATGGGGATACGTAGCTGCTCGAAGTCGACCTTTCCCTCTTCAAGCGTGACTGCCTCGCTGATACGGCATCCCGTATCATAGAGGAACCTGAAAAGAAGGAGATTCCTCAGGGAGGGGAAGTCGCCGGTCTCTATGGAGAAGAGCTCCTCAAGCTCCTTTCTGCTCAGCACCGTGGGCAGATGGTCCTGCACCTTCCTGATGGTAATCTCGGAAAAGGGGTTCACCTTTACTTCCCCTCGCTCCAACAGCCAGTCGTAGAA
>CAVESN010000030.1:0-19298 GCA_963618365.1 Bacteroides uniformis | reverse complement strand
GTTGTCAATGCATCCAAAAAACAAGCATTCGGTTGAGAGATGCTTCCCTGTGAGGATATGGGAGGCTGGGCCATATCATTTCTATAGCTTGAAGGAATCCGGCAAACCCTCTTGGACTGCGCTTTCTTGGAAAGGACCGCTCGCCTTTGATTTGCGAGAGATTCCTTACCATCCCTTGTATAAGCTCATTCGGCTTTCCTAGGCTGAATTGCGGTAACAGTTCAGCCTAGGAAAACCAATGGCTCACGGCGAAGAGGTTTTCCCTTGAAATTTCGGATGGCTTTTTCATAGGGAAGATGTTTGTTCGAAAGGAGGCAATTTCCTCGGGGAAAGAGAAGAGAGGCATCTTCCGGACTTTGCTCCTCGTCTTGAGGATACGGATATCGGCTGCTTCAGCGGCATCAAGTCAGTCACCGAAACCAGCAAGAAGCAGGGGATGAGCCTTGTCGAAATACTCATGGGAAGAGGTCCAGGCTACGGCTCTTGGACTTACTGGGACTCAAACCACCTGGGTGGTTATTCTTACCTTGGGGAAAAGGGATGAAAAAAGCCACACTGGCAAGTGTGGCTTTTGACTCTAGTGCGATTCGAACGCGCGACCTTCTCCTCCGGAGGGAGACGCTCTAATCCAGCTGAGCTATAGAGCCATTACGGCAATAATACTCTTTCTTCACTGGGAATTGCAAGCTTGCACTTGGGCGGTTGTCCCTGTATGCTGGTGAAAAAGAACAAAAAGAGGTGCTTGGATGAAACCTACAGTAGTGGTGCTTGCTGCCGGAATGGGCAGCCGGTACGGTGGAGTGAAGCAGATTGATGCGGTTGGCATGCATGGGGAGACCTTGCTTGATTTCGGCATGTATGATGCGATTCTCTCCGGGTTCGGGAAAGTCGTCTTTATCATCCGGAAGGATATCGAGCATGATTTCCGCGAGCGGTTGTTTGACCGGGTCGCACGCAACATGGATGCCACGTATGTCTTCCAGGAGAAGAGCAGCATGCTGGACCTTGCGCAGTTGAAGGCAAGCAGGGAGAGCCGCGTGAAACCATGGGGTACGGTCCATGCCATTCTTTGCGCCGAGACAGCTGTTTCCACTCCCTTTGCAGTGATCAACAGCGACGACTACTATGGGCGCAAGGCTTTTCAGATCCTTGCGAAGCATCTCGAGGCGTTGGATGTTGACGCAACAGACCATGCCATGGTGGGGTATGTGCTGGAGAACACGATGAGCTTGGAGGGAAGCGTCAGCCGTGGCATTTGCTCGGTAAGCGAGGACGGGTATCTCAAGGATATGGTGGAAAACACCCAGATTGAGTTTGCCGGCGGCAAGCCGGTCAGCCACTTTGAGGGCACGGATATCGCTTTGACTGGGAAGGAGTGCGTCTCCATGAACTTCTTCGGATTCTCCCCGAGGGCTTTCCATGATTTCCGCTCCTATTGGAATGAGTTTGCGTCAAAGAACATCCTTGAGCCGAAGAAGGAGTGCCTGCTCCCCAATGCGGCGGGGCATATCGTCACATCTGGCGATGGACGCATCAAGGTCTACCATACCGACGAGAAATGGTTCGGCATGACCTACAGCGCCGACAAGGAGATAGTCAAGAGCGAGCTTCGCAAGAAGATCGAGGGTGGCTACTATCCCGAAAAGCTCTGGGAGAAATAGGGAAAAGCCTTGCCTTCACGAAGAAGGGAGCCCTTGTGTTATTTTGCGAGCTTGTCGGGAAGCGTTGCTCGCTCAATTTGCATGCGCTCGAGAATTCGGTTGGGATCATCGTCCACGATGAGGGATTCCAGGACTTGCGAATCGAGGAATCCCTCCTTCTGGCTGTGGCGTAGCATCGCCAATAAAGGCTGCCAGTATCCGTTTGTGTCAAGGAGCGCAACGCTCTTGTGGTGGTATCCCAGCTGCTTCCAGGTATAGGCTTCGAGCAGTTCCTCCATGGTGCCTATGCCGCCGCTAAGGGCAAGGAATCCGTCCCCCATCTCGTACATTTTCTCCTTGCGGGCGTGCATGCCGTCGGTGATGATGAGCTCGCTCTCCACCGCTTTGGTCCTGACTGACGGCTTGTCCATCGCACTGGGAAGAATTCCTATGGTGTGGCCTCCCAGGCTCTTGAGCGTGTCGGCGACTACTCCCATGAGTCCGCGGTTCCCACCCCCGTAGACCAGGTCGATTTGTTTCTCCCTCATCGCCCTGGCAAGGGCCCTCGCACTCTCCTCGTAGACGGGATTGCTTCCCATCGTGCTTCCACAAAAGACGGTAAGTCGTTGCATCATGGCTTTCATTGTAGTGGTTTTGCGTTACACTGCAACTATGAGTGATGATGGTTTTCCGAGTGCGCTTACGCTGCTGCCAGATGAGGAACATCCCGGGGACATGCTTGAGATTCTTTATCTCCGGGCAGTGCCCATCCTTGCGGTGCTTTGCGGGGATGGCGAGATTGATGAAGCGGATCTTTCCGGTTTTGTGCATCGCATGGAGCCTCTTTTCCCGCTTCGGAATGTAAGGGAGGAGGTTGTATCCGTGGTGGAAGAGACCATGCGCTTGCCTCAGGATATGCTCCCGTCTTTGGTCGATTACCTCATGCGTGTCACCCGGCCGTTTCTTGATGATGCCAATGCGCTTCACATGGGGCGACTGGTACTTTCTTTGGCGGGAAATCTCTCAGAGGAGGGATGGCAGGTGCTTTTGTCCTACGGTTCCTCATTCTTTTTGACGAAAGAAGAGTTGCTGCGGGAAGAAAAGGCTACTTGAGCCAGCATTCTTAGGCGTGATAGAATTATGGCGATGTCTCGTAGTAAGGAGAATAGAATGAAAAAACGTGTTCTGGGTTTGATGGGTGCGTTCCTTCTTGTTCCTTCGGTGGTTTTTGCCGTTCCTGTGGCAATCACCTGGGAATGGACCCTCGAGGATCCTGATGTCACCACATTCAGATATCAAATCAATGGAGAGGATGATGCTTCCTGGACAGTAGTAGATGCCACACAGAGGTCCTACACTGCGGAGGATTTGGACGGATCTCTCTCTTATACCCTTTATTTGCAGCAATCGTACGACGGCGTGCATTTCAGCGTGAGCGCGACAAGCACAAGCGAGCCTCTCTCTTCGCCCGCTTTGGCAGAAGAAGCCACTGGGGAGGAAAAGCCGGCTGCCGTTGAGCAAGAGCTCCTTTCGGATGTGGCGGAAAACGGGGAAGTGCAGCCTGCTGACGAGCAAGTTTTCCCGGAAGAAGCGGTGGACCAGAGTGTGGCCACAGAGGAGATGGCTCCTTTGGCCGAGCAGGAGGAAATCGTCTCCGAGCCGCTTGTGGGAAGTGAGGAGTCTCCTTTGGTTGAAGAGGTGCAAAAGGAAGAACCAGTAGCGGGAAGTGGAGAAGCTGAGCCTGTGGTTGATGATGCAGTGTTAGCTGAGCCGGAAGAGGAGCCTAGTGTGCCACAAGCGGATTCCGTGGTTGCAGCGAAACCGGTAAGGGAACGTGCTCCGCTACGCTTCGGGTTCGGCCTCTATGGAGGGGCGTCCTATCTTCTGGATAAGGACTCCTATATTGTCTCCACTAACGACCATACGTGGATTCCTTCCCTCGGCGGCGAGCTGAAGATTGAGAACATTTTTGCCGGCAAGCATTTCGGATTGGGTCTCGATCTGAAGGGGGCTTGGATGCCGGATGCAAATGTCGAGTGGAAGGATACGTTCGACTCTTCCGCCGAAATCACCAACGGCCTTGATGGTTCCGCTCTCCTTGAGATTGATTTGAACTTCGGAAAATCGTTGTTCACGTTGGGCGCCGGCGGGTTTGGCAGCTATGATTTCGACAATTGGTCGTATGGAATTGCCGCGGGTGCCGGATTCGGGTACCATCTTACCAAACATTTCTATCTTGGCCTTGACGGGCAATACCGTTACTACCTTTATGGAAACAAAAAGGCACAAACGGTAGGGGGGACCATGTCGTTCCTGTTCACTTTCTAAGTGCAACAACAACTGGGTTTTCACGGGGTGCCTCGTTTCCACGAAGCGCCCCTTTTTGTATCATGGGGATATGAAACGATTGATTGCCTTCTTTTGGGCTTTGTGCTGCATGCTGCCGCTCGTGGCGGCATCTTTCTCCTGGACAAGCACGGATCCCCTGATAGTCGGCTGGCGCGTGCAAATGGATGGAACAACCGGTCAGTGGGTGTACCTGCCCCGTGGTGGCGAAACCTACCGGGCCCATGGAAAAGCGCTTGTGCTGCAATATTCCCATGATGGGGAGAGCTACTCTCCCTCTGTTGTCTTCAGTGCGAAACCAGGCCGTTACACGGCTGGTTCGTTGGAGATGGTGGTGGAGGAGACCCCTGAGAAAGAGAGGAAAGGGGAGGGAGTCAGCTTGAGCTTCATCGGAGGAGCAAACCGCACCATCACCACCGGAGTGCGCGCCCTTTGCGGGGAGAGGAACCTTTGGGAGATGGGACTGGAGGCCCAGTGGAAGGATCTCTGGCGTAACGCCGGGGTGATTCTTGGTGGATCGTATACTCCTTTCACGGTTGACGGAGAGGTTTTCTCCTCCTATGGAGTGGATGCCATCTTGAGCTTCTCGTTTCCCTCCGAGCACTATGCGCTCTGTGCGGGTCTGGGAGGATTCTGGTGGTTTCTGGATGCGGATGATGTGCCTCGGACTCTCTATGGCATCGAGGGGGTGCTGAGGTATACGTTCATGATTGATTCCCATTGGTTTGCCGGTTTTGGCGTGCGCTATCGGTATTACCTGCGTAGCCGCTTCTACCACCTGGAGGAGGGGACTCTCTTTGGAGAGAAGCCTTCCGGCAATGATGGCGGAGCCATGGCATTCGGCGCCCATGCCATCATGGGGTTTGCATTCTGATGGTGCACTCATTCATCACCTTCCATCTTTGTGGCGAACCATTGGATGAGGAGGAAACAAATTCCCTAAGGGAGGTTTCCGATGGCCGCCATCGGGCCGATGGGTATATTGATGCCTACATATCCCGGCATGGACTGGAGAGTGAGTATTCTGGGGACGAGAGCAACCTGTTCGGTATCCGCGATGATTCGTTTCTTATGCACACGGTGCATTATTTCAGTTCCCTCCGTGCGGCTGAGATACTGGGACGGAAGGCTATCCCTCCCTTTGGTTTCGGTGAGCTCGGGGACATCCATGGGGAGTTGTTTGGAGACATCTACCCCTTTGCGGGAGTGCTTCGCACATCGGATTATGGTTTTTCCTGCAAGCCTTCACTGATCAATATGCAGGGGGAGGCTGTTTTTTCGAGCATACAGGCAAACCGGTATCTTCGTGAAAGAACGCACTTGCTTCCCAAATATCTTGGGGATTTGAGTGTCTTGCGCCCGTTCGAGCATGGCAACCATATGGCAATCCATCTTCTTTTCGAGCAAATGGGGCGGTTTGCCGGCTGGAGGATAGACTGGTCTCGTCTTGACTGGCAAAAGGTTGCTTCCTTTGAACAAATGGCGGCTATGGGGAAGGAGAGCGGGTTCGCCGAGTATCTCATGCTGGGCAGATAGCTCGTCATGACGAGGGAAGGCTGAGGCCGGGGTTGTCAGGCTGATGCGATTCGCTCGAAGGCCCACGCCATGTCAACTCTCTGGAAGGTTTCCTCTTTTGTCGGCAACGATTTTCCTTTCGCATCCAGCTCAAGATAGAGCGAGTCGGGAATCTGAAGCATTTCCGTTGTCTTCATGTTCTCATCAATCTTGCTGAACGCGAGCTTTCCATCCCTGTGCTCGGTGAAAAGGAGAGTGTATGGGTCCTCATCGGGGTTTTGCCTGAGTCCTAGATAAAGCTTGCAAAGCTCCAGTGTCCGGTCGTCAAGCAATCCCTCGAATGCAAGAATCTTTTCCTTGAGGCCATGCACGCTGTCCACTAGCCGGAGCTTCAGGCCGGCCAGCTCCACGGGAGCAGCCACTTCACTCTCCTTTGTGCCGGGGACAAGGAAGATGGCATATCCTGCATCCTCATGGATTACCAAAAGCTCATGGGATACCTGAAAGTGGGCGCCGCAATTGGAGCAAGCGTGGGTAAAGAGGGAGTCAGTCAGGATTCCATATTGCGCCCCGGGCTCCTTCCCAAGGTCGACCTTGGTGTTAAGGAGGAGATGCTGCGGCTTTTTGCAGGAAGGGCAGGGAAGGTCGACCTCAATCCTCCTCTCCATCTTCTTCCTCCTTTTTCCAGATGGCTTTGCGCACCACCTTTTCGTGGAAGCGGGGAATTGCATTTCTCACCGCCTTGTGGCGAATCAGGAAGCAATAGTGGATGCGCGGGTTGCGTGTAAAATCGTCACCGATGGTCTTGGGGGTTATGTCCTGAATCTCATAGTCCTCCTCCAGAAACGGTGCAAGGTGGAAACGGCGGTAGTTGCAGGAGAAAACCATTGTGCCGTTCGTATCCAGATGCATCATGCATGCCTTGATGAGATCCACATGGTCGCGCTGCACGTCGAACGACTCCTTGCGGTTCTTGCTGTTGCTGAAGGTGGGAGGGTCGCAGAATATCAAGTCGAACCGGTCATAGGTGTCATAGAGGAACTTCATCACATCGCTCTTGTAGAAGAAGTGGTTCATCGTCGTAAACCGATTGAGCCTCATGTTCTGCTGGGCCCAATCAAGGTAGGTTGCCGAAGTGTCAACGCTGACAGTGGAAAGGGCTCCCCCCTTGGCTGCCTCGACCGTGGCGCTGGCGGTGTAGCAGAAGAGATTGAGGAATCTTTTCCCTTTGGCCATGGCGCTTATCTGGGCCCTGATGGGGCGGTGGTCAAGGAAAAGGCCAGTATCCAGGTAGTCGTTGAAGTTGACCAGGAACTTGCATCCGTTCTCATGGACGATAAAGTATTTGCTGGTATCGCCGAACTTCATGTATTGCTTCTTTCCGCTTTGCCGGGAGCGACGTTTCACAAAGATGTTCTCAGGGTCGATTTTGGTGGCTCTCTCCGTGGCGTCTATGAGGTCCTGCAACCTGCGTGCGGTATCCTCCTCGGGAATTTCATCGGGGGCCTCATACTCGCTGAGCACAATCCATTTCTTTTCATACATGTCGATTGCGGCGTTGAACTCAGGCATGTCCGCATCATAGATCCGATAGCAGGTGACCCCTTGCTCTTCCATCAGTGGCGTGATGGCATCAAGGTTTTTCTTCAGCCGGTTGAAGGCCATCTGTGCGTTCTCGTTAAGAGGCTGGGCAAGTCGCTCAGCTTTCCTTTCTAGCGCACGGGCAGTGCGTTCGGCCTTCTCCTGTGCGCTGAAGACATAGTAGTGCGCCAGCTGGCAGGGGATGCCGCCGTTGGAGATGGTGTTGGTCCTGCCGGGTTTCATGTCGATGTAGGAAAGAAGCTGCTGGTCCCCGCAAAGGATGGCGGCATGCCATCCCAAAAAGAGTGAGGAGATTTTCTCTCCCATTTGCTGGTAGAGCAGCTGCATGGGTTTCTCCGACTCCATGCGTACCCCGTAAGGGGGGTCCGTGATGATGTAGCCGTTTTCGGCGGGAACCTCGTCGGAGGTGATGTCGGTGAAATCCTGGACGCCGAAGGTGATCAAGTCGGCCACATTCGCGGCTTCTGCATTCTCCTTGGCTATGCGCACGGCTTTCGGGCTGACATCCCATGCGTAGATTTTAATCTCTTTCTTTTTCCCTTCCTCGCTTTTCGCGATCAAGTCGGCCTTGATGCTCTCAAAGAGCTCCTTGTCATAGCCGGGAAGCTTCTGGAATGCGAAGCTCCGCTTCGGATTGACAATGCCTGGGGCAGTGTCGCTTGCAAGAAGGGCGGCCTCGATGGCTATGGTGCCGGCCCCGCAGAATGGATCGAGGAGCACGGGTGCCTTGTCCGGTTCGTCTCCGAGCGCCTTGCGCCAGTCGCTACGCCAGATGATGGCGCTTGCCAGGTATTCGGAGAGAACCGCATCGGTCTCCGCCTTCCGGTAACCGCGTTTGTACAGAGCTTTTCCCGAGAAATCCACGTACCATGAGGCATGAGCGTCGTCGAGATGGATATGGAAAGTCACATCGGAGTTTTCAATGTCGACGGCTGGGCGCTCTCCACCAAACTTGCTGCGAATCCGGTCGGCAATCGCATCTTTCAGCCTTATGGTCGCGTAGTGGGAGTTTCTTAGCCATTCTGTATGCTTGACTGTCTCGGTGACGGAGAAGGAAATGCCGGGATTGACCCATTTCTCCCAGGGGATTTGCACGCTTGCCGCATACAGGTCATCCGAGGATTGAATTCCGTCCTCCTCGTAAAGGCCGAGAAGGACCCGTGTCGATACCCTGCTGGTCAGACAGAAAGTATACGCAGCCTTCAGGTCTGCGGAAAACTCCACACCCCCCACAAAGGGCTTGATGCCGGTGCATCCCGCCTTTTCCGCTTCTTCCTTGATGATGTCGCTCTGGTTTTGTGCCGATGTGACGAAAAAGATCATTTTTTCTCCTTGTCCGCTGGTCCGTTCAGCAAACGTTCAAGTGCTTCTTTCCCAAAAGTATAGCGGGAACCGCAATTCCCGCAGGTCAATTCTAGTGGAAACGGTCCGTTCTGGAGAATATCCATCCGGGTCTCCCATGGAAGATTTTCCAGATAGTCGGAGAAGGTCTCTTTCCTGCAGGGGCAAGAGAACCCCACAATCGAGCTGGAAAGATGCTGTGGCTTGAGATTCGAGAAGAGTTTCTCGACATAGGCTTTCATGCTATGTCCGTCGTTCAGCCATGCGCCGACGGACGGGAGTGCTTGCGTGCTCTTTTCGACTTGTGCTATGGCGCTTTCGGAACATCCCGGCAGCAATTGGAAAAGAAGGCCGCCAAGTCCAAATGGATGGCCATCCTCGTCGAACTGGAGAGAGAGGTCGATAAGCGTGGAGATTTGTTCGCTCTGGTGGTAGTAGAGGGCGAGATCCTTTGCGAGGTTTCCATGTTCAATCATGATTTGTCCTGAAACCGGCTCCCGGTTACCCTCGATCATCCTGGTGACGGTGAGGAATCCAGGGCCGTACAGCGGTGAGAGATTCGCATCTTCCAGCGGCTTGGTAAGAGGAATCGGGTTGTGGATGAGGCTTCCCCTGACTGCTCCGCATGCCCATGCCTCGGCGCTGTAGCCTCCAATCGGTCCGGCACATTCCACGGTGAGCCTGAGGCGGTCGCCACCCTTCATCGAGCTAGCCATGAGAAGGGCGGCAAGGTATGCCTTAGCGAGCACGAGCGTCTCCAGCACTTTGGTGTGGAAGTTCGCCTGCATCTCGCACGCCACTCTTGTGGCACCTATTGCGCAAAGACGGACTTGTCCGTCGCACAGCAAATAGCTCTCCTTCGTGTCGTCCGCGATATGCTTCAAATGGTCCAGGACCTTGGTTTCAAGCGGTGTTTTTATCATGGTGACACTCTACCTTTCGCCTGTGGCTTTGACAAGATTCGCTTGAGTCGTATCATGGTTTTATGCAGACACATACCTATCTGTTTACCGGTGCAGGCCGAAAGGGAAGGCTGGGATATCAGATTGCGCTTCGCTTTTTGGAGGAGGGGGACAATCTTCTTCTTGCCATCCACAAGCAGATGCCTCAGATTCCCTCTCGCTACCAAGCTCAGGTGCGTTTCGTTTCCTGTGATTTCTCTCGTCCATCGTCCCTGGAGAGCCTTCTGGACGGATGTGGCGCCATCGACGGCATCATCAATGCGGCAAGTGAGTTTTCTCCATGCTCCTGGGAAGAGACGGATGAGGAGGCATTGTGCCGTTCGCTTATGGTTCATGCGGTTTCTCCCTTCCTCTTGACCAAGCTCTATGCAAAAAAGGTCCATTGCGGGTCCGTGGTGCACCTCCTAGACAGCTATGCGCTCTTCGGGCATGGCATGAGAGCCTCCTACCGCTTGGCAAAGAGTGCCTTGCATGAACAGGTGCGCATTCTCGCGCCCTTGGTTGCTCCCGGGGTGAGGGTCAATGCAGTCTCTCCGGGCATGGTGGTTCCTGCTGCGGGAGAGGAAGAGATAGCCAAAAGGGAGGTGAATTCCTCTCCATTGAAGAGGTTGGCCACGGTGGAGGATGTGTTTCGGGCAATCCGGTTTCTCCTGGAGACCCCTTCGGTGACAGGCCAGACAATCTTTGTCGATTGTGGTGCCCATCTCAGGTGAGTTTTTCGATATAATGGTCGGTATGAATGTGCTACGCATGAACAAGGGACAAAAGGAGAGGGTGCTCTTTCTTTCTCTGCTTGCGGCCATCTTTGTCATCCTGATAGGCCTTGAATTGTTTCTTGCCCATGCGCTTTTGCAAAGCGAGACGCTGAAGATGCAAGGCGATGCGGAGCGGGCGTTCAACACGGTCTACATGGACTTTCGTGATGGCGGGGCGCATAAGGCGACCAGTACCATGCAGGAGGGGAAAGTCCGGGGACTGGGCATCTACAACTCCACAGGAAGGAGGGTGTTGGCTTTGGGGATTACCCCCCTGGTCCTGGATTTGAAGGCGGTCGATCCACCGTACGGTCAGGATTTCTCCACCGGCGCGGTCAGCTACAACACGCAGACGGGAAATGTCGAGTATGTCCGTCTTGCACGGCTTTCGATTCTCTTCAACACGGCAAGCCTTTCCCTCACCGAGAGCGGGTTCCTCGCCAATCCGATGGAGTTTCCTGATGTGCTTTACCTGGTTATGGACGGCTCCGCATACCATGCCCGGATAGTGGGAATCAGGTTCCTGGGCTTCTTCGCCACACTTGTGCTTTGCGTGCTGTTTCTCCTTTTGCTTCGTTTCTATCTTTCCAATCTCTCTTTCCGGCAAATGCTGACAAGGCAGGAGAACCTTGTGAGCCTCGGCCAGGCGGCAAGGACGCTCACCCATGAAATCAAGAATCCGCTCTCTGCCATCAAGCTTCAGCTTGCCATACTCAAGAAGACACTTCCTGCCCAGCAGATGGGAAGAATAGCGGTACTGGATAGCGAGATTGACCGTTTGGTCCAGCTGACCAACAAGGTGAGCGACTTCCTCCGGAACCCGGTGGGAAGCCCTACGGTTGTTGATCTCGGCGATTTGTTCTTGCAGCTGGGAAACACCTACGGCAGGAATATTCCTGTGAAGGTGGAGGGAAAAGCCAGGGTGCTGATGGATGTTGACAGGGCCCGTTCCCTGTTCGAGAACCTTTTGAAGAATGCGTTGGAGAGCACCTTTGACGGGAGGGACCCCCAAGTGGAGGTCTCCATCCACCAGGACAAGCGGCACATGGTGCACGTGAAGGTGGCGGACAGGGGGGATGGCATCTCGAAGGAGAACGAGAAGAAGATTTTCGATCCTTTCTTCACCACAAAGATCCATGGCTCCGGCATCGGCCTTGCCATCAGCCGGCAGTTCGTCAAGGCCCGTGGAGGGAAGCTGACTCTCTCCAACAGGGAAGGTGGAGGTGCCGTCGCGGAAGTGGTCATTCCGGCAAACCTTAAGGAGTAAGCGCTATGTTGGTGTTGATTGTCGACGATGAAAAGAACATTCTCGGTCTGCTCGGGCAATACTTGGAGATTGAGGGGATCCAGAGCATGGGTGCGGAGAATGGTCTCTCCGCCCAGAGAATGCTGCAGGAACGATGCTATGACGCCATGCTTGTGGATTTGAAGATGCCCGGCATGGATGGATTGGAGTTGATCTCATGGGCACGGAGCCAGGGATACCATATGCCGATTGTCATGATGAGCGCGCATGGGGAGATTTCCGATGCGGTGAGTGCGCTCAAGGGTGGCGCGCAGGATTATGTTGTCAAACCGTTCGACCCGGAGGAGCTGGTAGCCAAGCTCAAGAGCTTGGTGGAGGCACAGAAGGTTCAGGAGATGGTGGCGATTGAGTCGAGCGATGATGGTTCCTTCATCGGTAAGAGCCCTCAGATCCAGAGAATCAAGGGGCTGATCTCCCGCATCAAGGACTCCACCTCAACGGTACTGATTACCGGTGAGAGCGGCACGGGCAAGGAAGTGGTCGCAAGGTCCATCCATCTCTCCAGCAGGCAGAAGGATGGTCCTTTTGTGGCCATCAACATCGGTGGCGTTCCCGAAAACCTTCTTGAGAGCGAGCTGTTCGGATATGAGAAGGGGGCTTTCACCGGCGCAGTCGGGCGTAAGAGCGGAAAGTTCGAGCTTGCGGACGGAGGCACGCTCTTCTTGGATGAAATCGGGGACATGCCGCTTGCATTGCAGGTAAAGATCCTCCGAGTGCTTCAGGAGAAGCGTATCACACGCCTGGGGGGGACGCAGTCGTTTCCTTTCAACGCCCGCATCATTGCCGCCACCAACAAGGATTTGGAGAAGATGGTGCAGGAGGGGACCTTCCGGGAGGATTTGTTCTACCGGCTCAATGTGGTGCGAATCCAGCTTCCCCCGCTTCGCGAGCGGAAGGAGGATATTCCTCTCCTTGCCGCAGGTATCCTTTCCCGCTTGAACAACCAGGTCGGGCACAAGGTCAAAGGGTTCACCGCCGATGCGCTCAAGATGCTTTGCTCCTATGATTTCTATGGGAATGTGCGGGAGCTGGAGAATGTGCTGGAGAGAGCCATCATCTTCTCAAGCGGTGAGGATATCACTGCCGAAGAGCTGGATCTTCACTCTCCTATGTTCGGCAAGGAGCAAAAGGGGACAGGTAAGGGTGATGTGAAAAGCTTGAAGGATATCGAGCAGGATGCGATTATCCAGTCGCTCCACCGCTGGGAGGGGAACCGGACCAAGGCGGCCAAGGAGCTTGGCATTTCCCGCAGGACGTTGATCAATAAGATTCAAGAATATGGTTTGGAGGAAAAGTGATGGAAGGGTGGCAGATGGAGAGCTTGTACGGGAATGTTGATTCCCCCCGCTTCCAGCAAGACATCGCGCGGGAGGTAAAGCTGTCTCGGCGGCTCATCGAGGATTTGAAGAAGCCAGAACAGGACTTTGAAGAGGCCTTGATGCGATATCAGGAGATTCTGGACATCGATGAGACGCTTGAGGCTTTCGCCGACCTCATGCTCTCCACCGATACGGAGAACGAACTGTACGGGAAGGGGGTAAGCCAGGCGGAGGAGGCTGCGCTTGCCGTTGGAGACCTGCGGGTTCGCATGCTCCTTTTCGTTCAGGAAAGAGAAGAGGAAGTGAAGGTTCTCACCGGAGAGGGGGGGAAGCTTGAAGCGTACCGCTATGTGCTGGGAGAGATGATTGAAGAAGCAAGGCACATGATGAGCCCGGAGATGGAGAACCTTGCCAATGACCTGGCTCGCAGCGGATGCGACGCGATGGCGCGACTGCAGGATACGGTAAGTGCCCAGGCCCAGATATCCTGGGGAGAGGGAAAGCGTACTGGCACCGAGTTGCGGGGGTATGCCTTCAGCCCGGAGAGGGAGATGCGCCGTATCGCATTTGAGAAGGAGCTTGCCATTTGGAGGGAGCACGCCCCTTCGTTCGCCGCCGCACTCAATGGGGTGAAGGGGACCACGCTTACCCTTGATGCCCGGCGTGGCTACAAGAACCCGCTTGAGAGATCGAGGCTTCAATCCCGTCTGGACGAAAGGACCTTCGATGCGCTGATGGAGACGCTTTACGAGAGTCTTCCGCTCTTTCAAAGGTATCTCTCCCTCAAGGCGAAAGCGCTCGGATTGCCAGATCTTGCCTTCTATGATCTCTTCGCCCCGATAGGGGAGGGACCTTCTGGATTTACCTATGCCCAGGCCAAGCAGTTCGTCATACAGAAGGTCTCTTCCTTCTCTCCGAAGATGGGCTCTTTCATGCAGGAGGCATTCGAGAAAGGTTGGGTCGATCCCTATCCTCATGCGGGAAAGGTGGGAGGAGCCTACGACACTGCATTCCCTCTTTTCGGGGAGAGCCGCGTGCTTGCCAACTTCGATGGAACCTATAACGGCATTTTCACGCTCGCCCATGAGCTGGGGCATGCGTTTCATGACAGCATCGTCCTGCCCCTTCCCCATCTGCTTCGCAGCTATCCGATGACACTTGCGGAGAGCGCCTCCATCTTCAGCGAGTTCGTGACGCTCAAGGGAGCGCTTAGCGGGTGCACGGAGAAACCCAAGAGGGCAATGCTGGAGGACCAGTTCCTCCAGAACAGCTGTCAGGTTTGCGTTGATATCCTTTCCCGGTTCCTGTTCGAGGATGAGCTTTTCAGGCTCCGAATGGAGGGGGATGTTCCGGTGAAGACGCTTTGCGACCTGATGATACAGTCGCAAAAGAAGACCTACGGACATCTCTCTGCCTACCATCCCTACATGTGGACCATGAAGAGCCACTACTACAGCTGTGATTTCAGTTACTACAATTATCCTTATGCTTTCGGGCAGTTGTTCGGGTTGGGGCTTTACCGCATATATGAGGAAGATCCCTCCTGTTTCGAGGAGAAGTACATGAAACTGTTGAGATTGACGGGAAGCAGTGATGCGCAGGGCGTCGCCGCCTCTGTGGGGTTGGATATCACTCGCAAGCAGTTTTGGAGGGAGAGCCTCTCGGTCATAGAAGATTTTGTGGAGTCATTTGCCCATGACTGTGCAAATTGAGACGTTGGTGCAGGGCGGCCTCGGCCTGGCGAAATGTGAGGATGGGAAGATCCTGCTGGTCGATGGCGCATTGCCCGGCGAGAGGGTGGATGTCGAGATCGACAGGAAAAGCCGGAACGTTGACTTCGCCCATGTGGTCAACATCCTCTCTTCCAGTCCCGAAAGGGCCTTTCCTGCTTGTCCTAAGTACGGTGCGTGCGGTGGATGCAATCTCCAGCATTTGGACAGTGAAGTGCAAGGCCGGGTGAAGGATGCCTTGGTGAAGGAGAACCTCCGGAGAATCGCGCACATCGAAAAGATACCTTGCGACCCTGTCTCCTGTGGGCCGGCCTGGGGGTGGAGGATTCGCTGCCGTTTCCATGTGGACCTGGTCCATCGGGAAGTCGGGTTCCTCGCTCCGAAAAGCAGCAGGCTTGTCCCTTTGGATGATTGCCCGGTCCTCTCCAATCCTTTGAGGGAATTGCTGAGAGAGAAGGGGCAATTGCTTGCCGAGGGAAGGAAGGCGATGTTCCAGGGAAGAGGGGCCCATGGTCTTTTCGAAGTGCCCTGCTTCGCGGGGAATGAGGGAATCTCGTTCGATGACAAGCCTGTTCACATCTCGGTCTTTGGCGTAGAGTTTTTGGCCAGCGGCAATGTGTTTTTCCAGTCCAACCGCATGGTCCTTCCCTCCATGGCGGCGTTTGTCAAGAAATGGGGAGAGGGAGAGAGGGTTATAGACCTCTTTAGCGGAGTGGGGACGTTGAGCGCATTTCTGGGAGAGAGGGAGAGCGTGACGCTTGTTGAGCGTAATCCTTCGTGCAGGGTTCTTGCCCAGAAGAATGTGCCATGGGGTAAGGCGTTCACCGGTGATGCCGCAAGGTTCAGTCCAAAGGGTGCAGTCGACCTTGTGATGGTCGATCCGCCCCGTGTCGGGCTGGATGGCAAGGTTCCTGCCATGATTGCCTCATGGCGCCCCAAGAGGGTGCTCTACATGTCGTGCAACAGCGTGACGCTTGCACGGGATGCCTCCCTCTTTGTGAAAGAGGGGTACTACCCCCGCCACCTTGCGGTGTTTGACATGTATCCCCAGACATGGGAGCAGGAAGCATGCCTCGTGCTGGATCGGAAGGAGTGATGTATGCGTGACGGATTCATCAAAGTGGCCCTCGCCTCCCCATTTGTGCAGGTGTCTGATGTGGTGGCGAACGTGGATGGCATCAAGGATGTAATCGAGCGTGCCGCTAAGGGGGGAGCGAGGCTTGTGCTGCTTCCCGAGCTGTGTTTGACGGGATACACCGCTGGCGACCTGTTCCTCCAGCAAACGCTACAGGAAGGGGTGGAGGAGGGGCTTTCCTCGCTTGTCGCTTTCAGCCGTGGCTACGATATCATCGTCGTTGTCGGCCTTCCCCTTGCGGTGGGGCCCGCTCTTTACAATGTGGCGGCCGTTCTTTACAACGGCAAGATTTTGGGCGTTGTTCCCAAGAGCAACATTCCCAACTACCAGGAGTTCTATGAGAAGAGGTGGTTCTCTCCTGCGCCGGAAGGAGTATCTGAAATTTCCTTGTGCCATCAGCTTGTTCCCTTCGGAACGGATCTCCTCTTCTCCGCTGCCACCCAAAGGGATTTCACTTTCGGAATAGAGATTTGCGAGGATCTCTGGGTTCCCCGCTCCCCTTCGGTCGACCTTGCCCTTGCGGGGGCTACGGTGATCCTCAATCCCAGTGCGAGCGATGAGGTTGTGGGCAAGAGGGAGTACCGCAGGAATCTCGTCGGCATGCAGAGCGCGAAGCTTGTAGCGGCCTACCTTTATGCGGATGCCGGCTTCGGAGAGTCTTCCACCGACCTTGTCTTTGCCGGACACAACCTGGTGGCGGAGAACGGCACCATTGTTGCCGAGGAGTATGGGAAGAGAGCCTCGTTGGTGATGACGGAGATTGATGTCAACAAGCTCTCCTTGGAGCGTAGGAGGATGACGACTTTCCATCAGCCCCATAAGGAGATGCAAGTGGTTCGTTTCGCATTCCCCCTCACCGAGACCCGGCTTACCCGTTCTTTCGCGCCCAGGCCTTTTGTGCCGGATGACGGCAAGGAGCGCTCCATGCGCTGCGAGCAGATTCTCAGCCTGCAGAGCCTGGGATTGGAGAAGCGCCTCAGCCATATCCAGTGCCACAAGGTGGTTGTAGGACTCTCGGGGGGGCTGGATTCCACCCTGGCCCTTCTCGTGTGTGTGCGCGCTTTCGACCACTTGCACTTGGACCGAGGGGGAATCTATGCGGTCACCATGCCGGGATTTGGCACGACCAGCCGTACCAAGAGCAATGCCGAAAGACTTGCCGAGGCGCTCGGAACTTCGCTACGCGAGATTCCCATCGGAGATGCGGTTCTCCAGCATTTCAAGGATATCGGTCATGATCAAAAGGTTCAGGATGTCACCTATGAGAACAGCCAGGCCCGCGAGCGCACTCAGGTGCTGATGGACTTGTCAAACCAGGTGGGCGGTATTGTCATCGGTACCGGCGACCTCTCGGAGCTAGCTCTTGGATGGGCGACCTACAATGGGGACCATATGTCGATGTACGGAGTGAACGCTTCGGTTCCCAAGACGCTTGTGCGGCTCTTGGTCGCCCATGTGGCACAAGGGGAGGAGGATAAGGTCCGTTCCATCCTGGAGGATGTGGTTGCGACTCCCGTGAGTCCTGAGCTGCTTCCCGCGAAGGATGATGGTACAATCAGCCAGGTGACGGAGGATATCGTCGGCCCCTACGAGCTGCACGATTTCTTCCTCTATTACATGGTGCGCTGGGGTTTTTCGCCACGCAAGATATGGCGCCTTGCGCTCTATGTCTTTGGCGAAACCTATCCCAGGGAGGTGATTCTCAAGTGGCTGAAAAACTTCTACAAGAGATTCTTCTCCCAGCAATTCAAGCGCTCCTGCCTTCCTGACGGACCGAAGGTCGGCTCTGTCACTCTCTCCCCCCGGGGGGACTGGCGCATGCCAAGCGACGCTTCCGCTTCCCTTTGGCTGCATGAGGTTGACACGTTGGAATGATTTGAAACGATAACTGCCCAGGTGGTTTGAGCACCTGAAAGGTCAAGAGTCGCAGCGTACTTCCTGGGCAGGCTCTTTCTTGCAATGCAAGCACCTTCTTGGACATTCCTCGCGAGATTTGCCGAACATCGATACCCAATTGCACGTAAAGAGATGTTTCATCCCTTTACAGCCTTGTCTTGATCAAGAAGTGCAAGGTGTCTGCCTGCCAATGTTCGAAATTCCTTGTACAGCATCATGCCCTACGATGGAAATCCCAGCATTGGACTACTTTCAATGTCAGATTTGACTTATGGCGCCAGTGCGGTGAGAGGAACAACAAACACACCGTCAGGTCTTCGATAGGCTGCACTCGACATCCCGCAGAGCACGGAAAGCACTTTAGGCGGCCGACCACCGCTCTCGGATTGGATGCTTTTTTGAATCTTCAAAAGGTTGCCAGCGGCCTCGTCAATCTGATTTGCACCAAGCTTGATTTCAAAGCCGCACCACTCTCCGTCTGGAAGTGCTATCACGGAATCTATTTCCTTATTCATATAATCCTGATAATGATAGAGTTCCGCGCCAAAGGATTCTGCATAGATTTTCAGATCACGCTCACACAAAGCTTCAAATAAAAATCCCAGCGTGTTTAAATCTTCCAGCAGCATCTTCGGTGTAATATCGAGAAGCGCACAGGCAAGTGACGGATCTGCAAGATGCCTTTTCTCAGCCTGCTTGACCCTGACAGACGGCCTTATCCTGTAAGAGTACGGTCTTTGGTTGTCAATCAGGAAAAGTCTTGTCAGCACATCAAGATACGTTGCCGTAGTTTCAACAGTGATATCTTCATCGTCAATTTCCTTGATGTCATCCTTCAGGCGTTTGTTTGTCGCAGTGGTAGATTCGTTTCTCGCGAGAGAACGCATAAGCAGCTCCATCTTGTGCCTGTCTCTCTCGATTCCGTCAATTCGGCTTATGTCACTCGAGAGAACGGCCTTAAGATATTCTTTTGGAAGGTTCTGGGCTTTATCCAGCGGTATATCCTGATTGTCCGGCCACCCACCTCTGATGATATAGTCGATAAGATTCCTTAGGCTTACTTCTCCAGTAAATGTGTTCGTGCATTCGGCGTTGCATAATTTTTCCAGAGAAACAACTCCGGTGGATTTTCCCGCTTCAAACAATGACATGGGGCGCATCCTGATTCTCGCAATACGTCCGGCTCCGCTGTGGATAACGCCCTTCCTTTTGGGAGTCGAAGAACCAGTGAGGAGAAAGCTGCCCTTCTTTGCCGTTTTGTCAACTTCAAACCTTACTGCATCCCAGAGGGCAGGAACTTCCTGCCATTCATCTATAAGCCTTGGCTTCTCCCCTTCAAGGAGGAGGGATGGGTCAAGCTCTGCAAGCTTTTTGTTCTGAAAGCCGCCTTTGGGATCTGCAATATAAATCTCGCTTCTGCTGTGAAATGCGCTTGTCCAGGTTTTTCCACACCATTTCGGGCCTTCAATACAAACCGCTCCGAATGAGCCAAGATACGAGTCAACTTTTGCATCAATGATTCTTGGTCTATACAGTTCTCTCTCCATGCCAACTCCTTTCTGCTTAATGAAAAGAATAACACAGTTCGAGAAAATATTCAAATTCAATTAGAGAAATTGTCTAAAATGAAATCAAGAGATTATTGTTTTACAATTAATGAGATTCGTAATTTTCAGTTCGACAGATTATGGGTCAATATAAGTAGACAAAAAATAATATTTTTATTTTCATATTTCCAGAAGTTTACAAAC
>CAVESN010000029.1:15411-19874 GCA_963618365.1 Bacteroides uniformis | reverse complement strand
TGCCCCTGTACCACAAGGTCAACCTGCAGTGCTGGAAGGAGTTTGAGAAAGGAACGATTTCCCAGGAAGCGCTCAAAGTCAAACGCTTCGCGCTCTTTCTGCCACAAGTAGGATGCGTGAGGGACCCCCGTGAAGTAGCAGAGGCCTATGGGAAGGCGCTTGCAAAAGAGGGAATTCCCTATCCTTTTGCCAAACCCCTTCTTCGGAAGCTCCGCACCCTGGGGCACAAACTCTATATCACCACCAACGGCATCCCTTCCACCCAACGGGGACGATGTTCCGTAGGGGGAATCTTCCCCTACATAGACGGACTGTTTATTAGTGGTGAGATGGGATGCAGCAAACCGGATCGGCGTTATTTTGAGATGGTTCTCGAGAAAATCGGGAACCCTGACCGGAAGCTTTGCGCCATAGTGGGAGACAGCCTGAGCAGTGACATCCAGGGAGGAAGAAATGCAGACATCCACACCATCTGGTACAACCCTGACCACCAGGCCTCATCGCTTGCTGACGACGAAGTGGACGACCTCACCCTGCTTCCCCAGCATATTTGACTTCTCTTATCTCCAAATCCACAACCACAGCCGCGTTTGGTTCCAATTGGGGAAGATACCCGGATTCTTCGACGAGCGTGTAGGGAACCCAGAACCGATAATGCGCGCCGGGATGTAGTAGCTGGATTCCGTCCTTCAAGAAACCGGAGGGAAGCGCATCAACCGTGAACACTTCGCTATGGCCTCGCTCGCTGGTACCGATGAGGAACCTGCCATCCAGCATGGTGATCGTATAGTCTATGGAGACCGTGTCATGAATCCCTATGGCAGGCTTCTGTAGCTCACCTTGGGTGATAACCTTGAATTGGATCCCCCCCTCCATCGTCTCCACGCCCTCTTTCCCGCCATTCTCCGCAAAGAAAGAATCAGCCTGTCGCTCATTGTCAGAAGCCAGCGTTTCGTACTCTCTCTTGGCTTGCGAGAATAAGATTTGCTGGACAGTGCGCAACGTCTCCTCCATCTCCACTTGGCTGAAAAAGGAGTTTCCGCTCTTTGCATCCACGGCACCCCGGGCGAAATAGCGGGCATCCAGCTTCTCAAACCCCTGATTGGCAAGTGCCTGGAACAACAAGTATCCGTAGGTGTAGCTGAATTTTCCGTTCAAATCCTCAGGCTTGGGAAGATCCTCTTCGACCGTAGAGGATGCAGTGCAGGCTACGGTCACGGAAGAAGGTGACGCCTCTTGGGAAGAGCCATTTTGCAAGACACGGGAACATGAGGCAAGCAGGAAAAACGCCGCCAAGGGGCATAGCAAGGTATAGAAGTTCGTTCTTTGCATATCGGGATCACCAGTACTCGGGCCCCACCCCATCTGGAACCGGGAACTCCTTTTGAATGACTCAATCCTATACCCATCAATCGCATGTAGTCCACAAAATTCATCCGATTTCCTCTTGACATACCCTAATGGGGTATACATATTGGAGACATGACAGAAAAGCAGATGGATTGCGCTGGCTGTTCCCATCGGAGCAAGATGCGCACAAGCGAAGAGCTAAGGGATTTGCAGGTCCGCCTCAACAGGATAGAAGGACAAATCAAGGGAATCGGAAGAATGCTGGACAACAATGCATATTGTCCAGACATACTCATGCAAGTCAGTGCGGCGGGCGCGGCCCTGAACTCGTTCACCAAGGAGCTGTTGGCCAGCCATATCAGAAGCTGCGTCACCGAACACGTGAAAAGGGGCGACACCTCCGTCATCGACGAATTGGTGGCTACATTGCAGAGGCTCATGAAATAAGATGGAGCACTACGACATCACGGGCATGAGCTGCGCCGCATGCAGCGCCCACGTCGAAAAGGCGGTGCGCGCCGTGGCGGGAGTCACCGCCTGCTCGGTAAGCTTGCTTACCAACTCGATGACAGTCGAAGGCACCGCCCACAGCCAGGAAATCATCCGTGCAGTCGAAAATGCCGGATATGGCGCAAAGAAGAGGGGAAGCAAAGAAAAACCACAGCAGGAGAGCTTGGAAGACCAAGAGACACCCGCGCTTAAGAAAAGGCTTCTCTTTTCCGTCGGCTTTCTCCTTGTGCTCATGTACTTCTCGATGGGAGCACACATGTGGGGCTGGCCGTTGCCCGGGTTTTTCCAAGGCAACCACACCGCCATGGTGCTGGCGCAAATGGTTCTTTGCACCATCATCCTTGTCATCAACCAGAAATTCTTCACTAGCGGCATGAAAGGGCTCATGCACCACTATCCCAACATGGACACATTGGTTGCCCTGGGCTCAAGCGCCAGCTACATATGGTCCACAATCGTGCTTTTCGCCCTGACAGATGCCGTTCTCAAAGGAGACTCGATACGGCAGATGAAGCTTATGGACGAGTGCTACTATGAATCGGCGGCGATGATAGTCACACTGATAACCGTAGGGAAGATGCTGGAGGCACGCAGCAAGGGGAAAACCACCGACGCGCTCAAGAGCCTGATGAAGCTTGCCCCGAAGAGAGCCACCCTGCTTGTTGACGGGAAAGAGAAGGTCGTACCCATAGAGGAAGTGGCAAAAGGTTCCCTTTTTGTGGTGCGACCCGGCGAAGCGATTGCCGTCGATGGAATCATCATCGAGGGAAACAGCGCAGTCGACGAGGCGGCGCTGAGCGGAGAATCGATACCCGTCGACAAAAGCCAAGGGGACCAAGTAAGCGCCGGCACCATCAACCAATCAGGGTTTCTCACCTGCAAGGCGACAAGGATTGGAGAAGATACCACCCTCAACCAGATTATCGCCATGGTCAGAGATGCCGCCGCAAGCAAAGCTCCGATTGCAAAAATCGCAGACAAGGTCAGCGGCATCTTCGTGCCGCTAGTCATCGCCATCGCATTTGCCACCCTCGCCATCTGGCTTGTAGCCGGGGCTGAATTCAGTTTCGCTCTTGCACGGGCAATCTCCGTCCTTGTGATCAGTTGCCCCTGCGCACTAGGACTGGCCACCCCCGTCGCCATCATGGTCGCAAGTGGCAAAGGAGCAAGAAACGGCATCCTCTTCAAGACCGCGGCAAGCCTGGAAGAGTGCGCAAGGATCGACATCGTCGCCTTGGACAAGACCGGCACCATCACCCAGGGAGAACCCAATGTGACCGACCTGGTTCCGTACGGAGGGACAGACGAGGCGGCCTTGCTCGAAACCGCACTCTCCCTGGAGGCAAAAAGCGAGCATCCCCTTTCCAAGGCAATCGTCAGGGAAGGAGAGAAGAGAGGGATGCATAAAGGAGAAATCTCCGATTTCACCATCATCTCCGGCAGTGGCTTGCAAGGAAAAATAGACGGGAAGATTGCAAGAGGGGGAAACCAAGCCTTCATCGAAACCATCACGTCCATACCCGAAGAGCTTTCCAAGAAAGCCGAAGAGCTTTCCAAGGAGGGAAAGACACCCGTCTTCTTCGCGAAGGAGGACAAGTTGCTCGGCATCATCGCCATCGCAGACAAAATAAAAAGCGACAGCGCAGAGGCCATCAACCAGCTGAAAGGGATGGGAATCAAGGTGGTCATGGTCACCGGCGACAACGAACGGACAGCTAACGCCATCGGACGCATGGCGGGAGTCGATGAAATCTACGCCTCAGTAAAGCCGGATGGGAAGAAAAGCACGCTCACACGATTGCAAAAAGAGGGGAAGGTCGCCATGGTCGGAGACGGCATCAATGATGCGCCAGCACTCACCGCGGCCGACGTGGGAATCGCCATCGGAACCGGAACGGATGTCGCCATGGACGCGGCGGATGTGGTGCTGATGAAAAGCAGCCTCCTCAACGTAGCTGCGGCACTAAGGCTCTCGCGAAAGACATTGAAAAACATCCGAGAGAACCTCTTCTGGGCCTTCTTCTACAACATCCTGGGGATTCCGCTCGCAGCTGGAGCCTACATCCATCTCCTCGGTTGGACGATGAACCCGATGTTCGGAGCATTGGCGATGAGCCTCAGCAGTTTTTGCGTGGTGACCAATGCGTTACGGCTCAACCTGGTGAACGTGTATGATGCGCATAACGACAGCAAGAAGAAACATAAGAAGGAAAAGGAGAACACACAAATGACCAAGACAATCAAGATCAACGGAATGATGTGCAGCCATTGCGAGGCACATGTCGCTACGGCATTAGCCAAAGTCCCCCACGTGACCGAAGCGAAAGCCGACCACAGCAAAGGGGAGGCGGCAGTAACGATGGATGAGAACGTATCGGACGAGCTGCTTAAGGAAGCAGTAACCGGCGCAGGATACGAAGTCGTCTCAATCAAGTGACCATGCGGGCAGGGAATCCATCCCTGCCCTTTTCTTACCTCTTTTGGTCTTGCCACCACGAAGCGGCAAAAAAGAGAAGGAAGTGGAAGATGATGCCCAAAAGAGCGCCCACAAAATCCGCTGCCACATCATCAAGGCCGCATGTCCGTCCGAAGAAGGGTTGCAG
>CAVESN010000029.1:0-15401 GCA_963618365.1 Bacteroides uniformis | reverse complement strand
CCGCATAGCAGATACAGAAGAAGCATGCGTGGTTGCGCTCAAGGCGCCAGAGGCGCAAGGAAAAGCCAAGCGCGGCATAAGCAAGCACATGGCCAATCTTGTCCGCGAGGGACGGAGAGCCGATTCTTGGCATATATTCCCGCTTGCAAAGGCTGAAGAAAAGAATCACGCACGTCACCAGAAGCGTGAGGCACAACCCGCACCTTCTCATCCATTTCAAATGCATAAATCCCCCTGTCTAGCGTCAAGACTCTCCATTTTCCTATCCAGTAGCGAAAGGAAGAGGTTTTTCGCACCGAAGTCCCTGGGCGAGGCAAGGCGATGGCGGGGAGTCTCCGCTATCAGACGCTGAATCACCACATGCCTAGGTATGTGGCGGAGCACCGATATAGTCGCCTCAACATGACGCTTAAGGCTAGGAGCGCTCACCTCACCCTCCATGAACCAATCGTACATCGCTGTTCCTCCTGCAATGTGGAGGTTGTGAATCTTAAGCGCATCGCTGCCAACTTTTGCAACCACCTTTGCCGTATGGAGGTACTGACCGACACCTTCCCCGGGAAGGCCGAGTATGATATGGGTGCTCACCAGAACGCCATGGTCATGAAGGATTCCCACCGCCCTCTCATAGCACGCCACGTCATGGCCTCTTCCAATCTTTTTTAGTGTACACTCATTCGCGCTTTGCAAGCCCAGCTCCACCCAAACCCTCTTAACTCTGCCGAGATATGAGGAAAGAAGCTTCGCCTTATTCTCATCAATCTCGTCCGGACGTGTGGAGACAATCAATTCCTGGCTCTCCCCCAACGCATCAAGCGCAGCATCATAGAGCACTTCAAGCCGGGAAACTGGCGCATAGGTGTTGGTCCAAGCCTGAAAATAGACGCTGAAAAGCTTTGCGTGGTATCGGCGCATGACGAAATCCTTGCCACGTGCGACCTGCTCCCTGAGGGAGGCAATCCGGTCCTCTAGAGGAATTTGGTAGAGGAGAAGATGCTCGCTCACCTCTTCATTGAATGCCAACCCCTCCCCGCTCTCCTCCCTTCTCAGGTAGGCGGCCTTGCTTCCCGTCGCATCGCAGTAGGCGCATCCTCCCGTTCCATCCTTCTTGCGGTTCGGGCAGGAGAACCCTCCGTCGACACCGATGCGGTACACGCTCCCGCCATAGGTCTCCTCAAGCCAGGTGCGGTAGGTACGATACCGTTCCCTCATAGAACCACTCCCACCATCAAGTCATACCCCCCACTATGGGCGGCAAATCCAAAGCCGGAGAAGAGGGAACCGAAAGCAGTGGTGACAGCCACCCCCGCCCCTACGCCGATATCCCAAAAGAGGTCACCCGAGAAAAAGTGGGCGGACACATATTCACCTGCAAAAGGATCCTTGTCGGAAAAAACCAGGGCTCCCACTTTTGCAAGCAGATAGACAGGAGACCCAAGCACGGTCGCAACCTGGATCCGATAGCGGAGAGAAAGTCCCGCCACATCTTGACGCAAGGTACCGTAGCTATACCCCGGGAAACCCTCTATTCCTCCGATGTCGACATATGATTGGTTGAGTACACGCTCAAGCCTCATCCAATGGAAATCCAGCTGGTATCCCAGCATCATCCCTTCTCCATGCATCGAGATGTCCTGGCGGAACAACGCCTGGAGGCTATAACCCGTCGCATGCCCATCCACCAGCTCGAACTGATAGCGCACCGAGGAGCGGAATCCGCTTTGCACCAAACTCGTCTTGTGCATCGTATCCACCACAAGCGACGCATAAGCGCTGCTCATCCAAAACTCTCTCTCCCCGCGGTGGATATCGACCCATCGGAACTGGTTTCCCAGCCTGAGATTGCACAAAGTGGCAAAGTCGTAAAGGATTCCCACATCCCCAAGGACACCCATATCCTGGGCGGCCCTCCGCTTCCCATAGAGCAGATTGCTCCCCTTCTCAAGGGACCCCATCGACCAGACGCCTTTTGCCTCAAAGGCGAACACATGGGAGTGCATCGACACGAAGGGGAGCATGAACGAAAGACCCCAATCGCTTGTCTGTCCCTGCTCTGCCCAAACCTTCACATGCTCAATCGGCCCTATTTGCGTGAAATCAAATTGCTCCCTCAAAGAAAGCATAGCCCATGTGTATCCCCCCTGAACATTGTTGGAAACTCCCGCCTGGGGATTTCCCCCGATAGTGAAACGATGCTGGGGAAGAGGATAGGAGGAGGAACGGATGCTCAGCTTGCTTGTCCCATCCTCACCGTTGACAAGATGGGCGCTCAAGGAAGCCAGGCGGTAAGTAGAGCGGAGCCTCCAGAGATACCGGGATAGTTTTTCCCGCTGCGTTTCATCAAACTCCTTCCCCACGAAACGGAAGAAATCCTTCTCCTCCAAACGCTGCTTATGCAAGAAAGGGGAGCGATCCTCCAGCTCGATGCCACAGATGATGCGGCCCTGGGAAAAAGAGGAGGAACCCTTGCGTTGTGGATCATAGCTTGTCAGAGCACCCTCCGCTTCAAGCTTGTCCCTAAGCGCTTCGAATTCAGGAGCGAGAAGGGCACATGCCTCCCTCCCTATGGCGACAATCTTCTTATAGTCGCCGAATGCCATGGTTCCGCATCCTTGCGTATTGGGTAGCACAAGGATATCCGCATTGCCGTATTGATTGACCGAGGTTTTCTGTATCACCAGACTCGCAACCTGCATGGCAGCCTCGGTGACAGTCTGGATATCCGCCTCCCCTAACGTCTGGTAACCATTGACATCCATCGCAATCACATAATCGGCACCCATCTCGCGAGCCAGGTCAATCGGAAGATTGTCCACAAGCCCGCCATCCATCGCAAGCGTTCCGTCACTCTGGGGATAGGGGGAAAAGATGACGGGGAGGGAGATGCTCGAACGCACCGCGTCAACCAAGGAACCATGGTCATAGACAATCCGCTTGCCGCTGACCGCATTGGTCGCAACAGCCCGGAAGGGAATTGGAAGGGCATCAAAATCCTCCACGCCCTCCTGGCACCCATACATGCGCCCCAGCAATGCCAGCAGGCGCGAGTCACCCAGCAAGCCGGGAGTGCTGCCAACCCCCTTCTTGCTGAAACCAAGGGAGAGGAGGTTGTCCTTGCGAAAGGAGAACGCCTCCGGCATGGGGAAAGGCCGCTCGCTTGCCGGCTCAAGCACCACGCTCATGAAATCACCACCAGAGGCGAACGCATCAATCTCCCTGGGCGTATACCCCACGCTGTACATGGCTCCGATCAAGGCACCCATGCTGGTGCCGAGAACCATGTCGACGGGAATGCCGTAGGCCTCGACAGTCTCCAGCAATGCAATTTCCGCGAAACCTTTCGCTCCCCCTCCTCCCAGCACCAACGCCACTTTCGGACGAGCCGCAAGAGGAAGCGCAAAAAGCAATGCGGCTAGGGCGGCAATTACTCTTTTGGGCATGCACCTGCCCCGAGCACCGAGCCTATCAGCGCCGTGTTTCCGTTGAGAAACGATAGTGCGTCCATCTCGTTTTTCTGCTGTTTCTGCACTCTGTCCACCCACAGGATGCCATCTCCGCACTGGATGGAAATCCCGCGTCCCTTATCCTTGCCAAGCACGGTTCCGGGGCGGGAGCCGCCACCTTCGGAGAAACCGCTGACGCTTGTCAGGTAGAGCATGTCTCCCCCAAGGGTGGTTTGCGCCTTCGGCCAGGGGTAGAGCGCACGGATTTGCGCCGAAATCTCCTTTGCGCTCCGGGCCCAGTCAATCACCCCATCATCCCGGGAAATCATCCTGCAATAGGTGGCTTTTCCCTCCTGGGAATGGAAGAGAAGAGGATGAGAAAGAGTCTCGACAACAAGTCCGGGCGCCAAACGGGAGACTTTGTCCGTAAGGGTGAGCGTGTTCTCCGTGCCATCCAGGGCAAAGCGCATCTGGGCGCACAAGGAGCCGCTGTCCATCTCCTGGGCAAGCTTCTGGATGGAGATGCCGCTCTCCTCATCCCCATGCAGAATCGCACTCTGGATGGGGCTTGGCCCACGATGCAGCGGGAGCAGGGAGGGATGGACATTCAAAGCAAGGTCGAAGAGAGAGAGGAACTTTGGACCGAAGAATTTGCCGAAGGCGAAACAGACAAGCGTGTCCGCGCCCAAAAGGGAGACAGCCTTTCTCGCCTCAAGGCCAAGGTGGTCGAACTGAAGCAGAGGGAGATGCAAAAGCAAGGCAGCCTCCTTGACCGGAGACGGTGTGAGCACTTTCTTTCTTCCCTGGGGCTTGTCGATGGCAGTCAGCACCCCCACCACCTCGAAATGCTCGCATAGTGCGCTAAGGGTGGGGACGGCAATAGCGGGAGTGCCTGCATAAAGGATCTTCACGAAAGGAACCCGTGGCGGTTTTTCCGCTTCACCAGCTTGATGGCAAGCTCCCTTTGCGCTTCGTCCAGATGGTCGATAAAAAGCTTGCCGTTCAGATGGTCGTACTCATGCTGGATGCATCTCCCGTAAAGCCCATCCGCACTGAGCGTGAAAGGCCTTCCATACTCATCCTGTGCCTGCACGGTCACGCTTCGGGGACGCTTCACTTCACGGAACACGCCGGGAAGGGAGAGGCATCCTTCCTCCATCACCACCTCGTCCAGCGAGGTCTGAATGATTTGCGGATTGACGAAGGCCCGTCTCACCACATCCTGGATTTCAATCACGAAGCAGCGAAGCGGAAGACCGACCTGCGGGGCGGCAAGGCCCACTCCGTCGGCATGCTCCATCGCCACAAACATGCACTCAATCGTTTCTCTCAGCGCATCATCAAATTCGGTCACCGGCGTGCACACTTTCTCCAGCACGGGGTTTCCTAGTTTCACTATATGCAGCATCGGTTTCTCCTTTGAACCACCAAGGGCAATAGTAACCGCACAAGGCCTTTATTGCCAACTTGTTCATACCATTTGCAAGGGGTCTATGTCGACCTCCACATAGATGGAGCGGGAAGGAGTGAAGAGTGAAAGCACACGGGCTGTAAGGGCTTGCAGCAATCCCGGATGGACGCTGCGCAGCAGTATGTGGTGGCGGTAGTAATCCCCTTTGCGCTCAATCGCGCAGGGTGCGTTACACATCACCTCCACCTTTTTCTCCACGTTCAAGCGAAGAATCAACTCCTCCAGAACAGCGCAAGAATCGATGACATCCTTCTCCTTCCTCCCCCGGAGCACCAGATTCACCAACCTGCTGTAAGGAGGAAAGGAGGTCATCTCGCGAATGGCAAGCTCGGAAGCATAGAAACCCTTCAGATCCCCCGTTCTGGCCGAGACAATCGCACCGTTCTCAGGTTGAAACGTCTGGATCACCACCTTTCCCTGATCGCTATACCTTCCCGCTCTGCCCGAGACTTGGGTAAGCAAGGCGAACGTTCTCTCCTGGCTCCGGAAATCAGGAATATGCAAGCCGCTGTCGGCAAGCACGATGCCCACCAGCTCCACACCGGGGAAATTGAGCCCCTTTGCAACCATTTGCGTTCCCAAAAGGATATCAATCTCCCCCTTCCCGAAGGATTCAAGGATCTTTCGGACCCTGTTTTGGTGGGAATCGCGGGAAGAGACATCCGCATCAACCCTCGCCACAGTGGAAGCGGGAAAGAGCGAAGAGACTTCACTCTCCACCATCTCGGTACCGAAACCGCTGTAGGAGACATCAAGCGAATGGCACTGGGGGCAGAGATGCACAGGACGGGTATGGTATCCGCAGTAGTGGCACACCATGACATTCTTCGCCTTGTGGTAGGTCAGGGAGACAGAGCAATGGGGGCATGTCATCTCATAGCCGCAGCTTCGGCAATGGAACGAATAGGAGAACCCTCTGCGGTTGAGAAAGAGAACCACCTGCTTGCCACGGGCGAGCGTCTTACGCATCGCCTCCTCCAGAACCGGCCCTATGATGGTCTTCACCCCTTTCATGTCCACCACCTGGACTTCGGGAAGCTTTCCCCCTCCCACACGCCGGGGAAGCTCAAGGTAGTGGATCTTCCCCTCCCCGGCAAGCTTCCATGCTTCCAAGGAGGGAGTAGCCGAACCCATGAGCAAGGTCGCATGCGAATTCTGGCACCTCCATTGCGCGACCTGCCTGGCATGGTAGCGGGGAGTCTGGTCGGCCTTGTAGCTATTCTCATGCTCCTCGTCGATGATGATCATGCCCAGAAGCGGGGTGGGAGCGAAGACAGCGCTACGCGCCCCGATGACAAGGTCAACCTTTCCTTCCCTGATCCGTTTCCACTCGCTGAGCCTCTGGCTGTCGGTCAATGCGCTATGGAGGATGGCGACTCGCTCCGAAAACCGTTTCTGCACCATCTTGGCAAGCTGGAAGGTCAAGGTAATCTCGGGCACCAGGTAGATCACCTGCTTTTTCTGTGCAATCACATGCTCGGCAGACCGGAGGAACACTTCGCTCTTCCCGCTTCCCGTAACCCCATACAGGTAGTACATGGGGTGTTCGGCCCGGCAAATGGTTTCCACGGCGCGCTCTTGCTCGTCCGTCAGTTTCCCCGTAAACGAAAACGGATCGTCAGACTCCATGCCCATGGCAGGAATGATGCTCTCCCTCTTGCCTCCGGGAATCATCAATGCCAGAGCCTCCCCCTGGCTGCACAGATAGAAGCGGCTCATCCACGAAGAGAGCTCAATCTCCCCCTTCCCGAATATCGGCTCCTTGTCCACCACGCGCTTGATCGGCAGGATCTTGAAACCCGAGTCGCATGTAGGGGAAATTTCTATGACATACCCCGTTATCTCCTGCCGACCGAACGGGACGACGACGCGCATGCCCACCACTACCTCCATCCCCTCGGGGAGGGCATAGGTGAAGCTCTGCTTCAAGGGACGGTCAAGCAGCACGGATAAGAACATCACTTGCCCCTGAGGATGGGAAGCTTGAGGATGGAGGCGATACGCTTGATGTCATGCCACACATCTTTCTTCAAATCGGGATTGCGCAATACTCCCGCAGGATGGTAGGTGACCAATGCCGGAATCCCCTCCACCTGGAATGTCTCCCCCCTAAGCGCCCCCACTCCTTCCTTACGGAGGAGCATGGCATGGACCGCGGTGGCTCCGCAAAGAAGAACAAGACGAGGTTTCACAAGCGCAATTTGCCGCTTGAGGTAAGGAACGCAAAGGGAAACCTCGTCACTGGCGGGGGTGCGGTTTTCGGGAGGTCTGCATTTGACCACATTGGCGATATAGAGGTTCTTGTCACGAAAAAGACCGATAGGGCTCAACCACGAATCAAGGTACTTTCCGCTTCTCCCCACGAAAGGACGACCCGACGCATCCTCTTCCGAGCCAGGGCCCTCTCCGATCACCATGACAAGAGGAGAGAGCACACCCTCTCCAAAGACCGCATGCGTCCGGCATTCGGAGAGACGGCAAAGCGTGCAACCTTCCACCATCGCCTCCAGTTGCGGCATCGTGGCGTGCAAGGTATCCACAGCCTCTTCGGGCGTGGTGATTGCAATCTCGGTATGGTGGTAGGGCTCTCCTCCGATCAGGGCGCGGGCCTGGTCGCATAAGTCGGAAAACTCGTACAGCAGATCCATCTTCTCCTGCCTAGTCATGTGATTGCTCCTCGAACCATGCATATTCGTCAGGGTCATAGGTGATACGGGCAAGATACAGGCCTTCGCTTGGTGCGGTTCTTCCCGCCCTGCCGCGATCTTTCGCATCAAGTATCGCACGGAACATATCCACGCTCAAACCCTTACGCGCAAAGTCAAGCTGGGTGCCTACAAGGGAACGCACCATATGATAAAGAAACGCATTCCCGCAAATCGTGTAGGAAAGGAGGTCGTAGCCAAACGGATCCTTGGAGAGCGTCCATTTGCTCTCATAGATGTCGCGCCATTTGGAAGGGGAAAGGTCCCCGCTTGCGCAGAAGGTGGAGAAGTCGTGGGTCCCTTGGATGCATGTGGCATACCCCATAAGCAGATCAAGGGGAGGAAACGCCTTGATTCCATACACGCGATTGCGGTCAAAGGGGGTAATCTCATCATTCCGCTTGACCAGATAGCGGTATTCCCTGGCCATGGTGGTGAAGCGTGCATGGAAAGAGCCGTCGACCTCCGATGCATCCATGATGCGGATGGTTTTGGGAAGAAGCGAGTTCAGCCGGGGCTTGAACGCATTTGCGGGAACACTGCCCTGCATGTCGAAGTGGCAAACCTGCCCAAGGGCATGGACGCCACTGTCCGTCCTGCCGCTTCCGAACACGAGCACCTTCTCTCCCAGCATGGAGAAAAGCGCCCCTTCGAGCACCTCTTGCACACTCACTCCGTTATTCTGTGTCTGCCACCCGTGATAAGCCGACCCATCATAACTGAGAGTCAGACGGATGCGGCGTAGCCCCTTTTCAAGGGGAGTCAATGAGGGTCGTTTCCAATCAGATCGCGCCATCGTTATTGTTCGGACGAAGTTCCGGGCTTTTCAAAGAGAATGCGGAACTGGGACGGAAGCGCCTCCAAGGTGATGCTGCCGGAGACAAAAGCCTTCTGGTCAAATACGAAGACCACGGGAGAGACTGCTATGCCACTCTCCTTCACATCGGAAAAATCGGCGTACGCCTTGATCATCTCGGGATCGACCAGGTAAATCAACTTCTCGTTGCCAGTGATTCTCACCTCAACTGTCGTGGGGACCCTGGATGCCGCCTTCATCTGAACGGGGAGCAGCACCTTGAGCGGGATGGCCACCTTACGGACCTCCTGACCTGAGTAGGTGCCATAGACGAAGAGCAGGATCGCCGCAAGAAGCGCGACAATCTTGGACACCCACCCGGCAAGCAAGTTCCGAAATGCCTTATTGCGCCTGTTCACCGGAAACCTCCTCGACGAGTTCTTCCATATGCACATCCTGGTAGCTGAACAAGGCAAGCAGGGCCTGCTTTACGGTCTGCGCATCCAAGGCATAGTAGATATTCGCATTGTATGCGAGCGAGATGACCTGCGTCTCCTCGCTCACCACGATGACAACCGCATCACTCTCCTCCGCAAGCCCCAAGGCGGCGCGATGGCGCGTGCCAAAAGACTTGTTGATGTTGGTCTGGTCGGAAAGGGGAAGATAACAGCCGGCAGCCACAATCCTGCCGTCTTCAATGACAAGCGCACCATCATGCAGCGGTGTGTCATGGTCAAACACGGTCTGGATGAGGCTTGAGGAGATGTCCGCATCGAGGCGAGTCCCGCTATCGATAACCTCCTTGATGTCAAGCCTGCGGGGAAAGACAATCAAGGCGCCACGCTTCTTGCTTACCAGGACATCGCACGCATTCAGGACACTGTCGATTTGATCGCTGGTGGTTGTCTGCGCACCAAGACGGAACAGCCTCCCGTGGCTGGAGAAGAGCTGGGTGAATGCCCTGCGGATCTCTGGCTGGTAGACACCGCAGACGAAGACCCACAAGGGGAGGAAAAACCCCTTGAGCACCCATTTTAGCACATCAAGGTCGCAAATGATGCTGATGCCGTAGAGCACTCCGTAGGTGACAAGCACCCGGACAATCTGCTGGGCTTTTGTCTGGGCCACTCCCTGGTAGAAACGGTAGAATACCCAGGCAAGGAAGATGACCTGAACGGCTATCTTCCCATAGTCAAGCGTCGATTCCAAGGTCAATTGCATGAGAAAGGCTCCTTATTGTTCATCCTCTCCAACCCAGTTCAGCGTGCGGCTTACCGCTTGGCGCCATTTCAAAATCTTCTTCTCTCGCATGGAATCATCCATATGCGGTTCCCACCTTCTCTCCTCCTGCCAACGTCCCGAAAGCTGGGAGAGATCTCCGAAAAGCCCGCTTGTAAGTCCCGCCGCATAGGCGGCTCCCAGAGCGGTGGTCTCCACTATCTTAGGACGAATAACCGGGATTGCCAACAGGTCGGACTGGAACTCCATGAGGGGAAGGCTGTTGGTAAGTCCTCCGTCAACCTTCAGCTCCTTCATATGGATGCCACTGTCGCTCTCCATCGCCTCGAAGATATCGTTTGCCTGAAAGGCAGTCGCCTCCAAAATCGCCCGACAGAGGTGGGCGCGGGTCGCAAACCCGGTAAGACCCGCAATCACGCCACGCGCATCACTACGCCAATAGGGGGCGAAAAGCCCGCTGAAAGCAGGGACGATATACACCCCTCCGCAATCGGTGACGCTCTCCGCAAGCTGGTCAAGCTCAGGAGCGGAGGAGACTATCTTCAAGTTATCCCTCGCCCATTGCACCAGGCTTCCGGCAACCGCAATCGAACCCTCAAGCGCATAGGAAGGTTTTCCTCCCTCAAATTGGTAGGCGACAGTGGAGACCAGACCCTTCTTCGAATAGACCAGCTTCTCTCCCGTATTGGAGAGGAGGAAGCATCCTGTTCCATAGGTGCACTTTCCCAACCCCTCGCTGAAGCAAGCCTGGCCGAAAAGAGCGGCCTGCTGGTCTCCCAGCGTCCCGCATACCGGCACCTCGCCCAAAAAAGGTCCGTCAAGGACCGTTCGTCCGTAGACACGTCCGATGGAGGGGACAATCTCGGGAAGGCATCCATGGGGGATGTCAAAGAGGGAGAGCATCTCTTCATCCCATTTGAGCGTCTCGATGTTCATCAGCATGTACCGGCTGGCGTTGGTCACGTCCGTCATGAGCGCCTTGCCACCTGTCAGGTTGAAGAGAATCCATGCGTCGATGGTTCCAAAGACCACGTCCCCCTTAGTGCAGGCATTGCGTAGCCCTGGCACATGGTGCAAAAGCCACGAAATCTTGCTTGCGGCGAAGTAAGGGCTCATGCGCAGTCCCGTCTTCTTCTGCACATTCTCAAGCGAGACATTCCTGGAGAGCCGGTTGATAAGCTCTGCTCCCCGAAGGTCCTGCCATACAATCGCATTATAGTAGGCCTTCCCCGTCTTCGGGTTCCATGCGACAACTGTCTCCCTCTGGTTGGTAATCCCCACTCCCTTGATCTGGTCGGCGCTCACATGGGCGCTCTCCAGCGTCTTCGAGATACAGGTAGAGGTGTTCGCCCAAATCTCGTATGGATTGTGCTCAACCCACCCCGGCTGGGGATAAATCTGCTTGTGCTCCAACTGATACGAAGCGACGATGCGCGAATCCTCATCGAACAAAATGAAACGGGTACTGGTAGTCCCCTGGTCAATCGAGCCAAGATATTGCATGGAAAGCTCTCCTTCTTTATTTCCCAAGTATACGACATCAAGCAAGACATGGGGAAAGTAAATCGGTTGCAATCACCTTTTGTGTGGAACGGGAAAAAAGAGAGGAGACATGGATATTGGCACCAAGAAAACAAGAAGCGAATCCGAGTCATATCCCGGTTTGCTTTATATTCCCAGATGCCAGCGCCGCAAAAGATGTTTGCCAAGACGCTCGTGGGTGGCAACAGGGAAAAAAGAGAAAACCGGTCCAAGATAGACATACACATAAAGGAAAGGGATCTTTTCGGTAATGCCATCGCTTCCCGACACCTCCAGCATGGTTCTGACTCGGAAAAATTACAGGGAACACCAGTTAAAGGAATGGAATCGTATATACAGGCAGGTAGGTGATAGCGTTTTCCGTCTTGTAATCTTTGGTGTGGACAACATATTTATCCTTAATCCTATGACTAAATTTCTCGCAGAAAACATCAAGAGACTTATGGCTTCTGTAATTACCGCATTTCACTTCGATGGGGGAAATTTTGTTGCCGTCCGAGAGCAAAAAATCAATCTCATATAGGTGATTAGATGTAGCACTTGGCATTGTGTAATAGAAAAGGTTGTTGCCTTTTGCTACAAGCATTTGGGCAACGACATTTTCATAAACATATCCAAGATTAGCCTCAAGTTTATCATAAAGGAGTTTATTGTAGATGATGTTCTCCGTATACCTCTTGTCTTTAAAACATAAAGTAACAAACAACCCTGTATCTGAAAGGAAAAGCTTATATCGTCTTGTGTCTTTCTCTAGAGACATCCCAACATTTGGATCATTCGCATGCCAAGCTATATTCACAGTATATGAACCTAGCATATCAGGTAGCAGTGAGCGGACTTGTACACTTCTTGTATCGTCTCTTGCATTGGCAAGAATGTACCTTGAGGCATTACCACTGAGACTTGCTGGAATTGAATCATATATGTCTGAGGTAAGGCCAGTAATGTCTATTTTTAAAAAATCCTCTTCATAAAGATCAATGATCGCTCTTTTGACTTCATCAACTTCCTGTAGATTGTTTTTATCTCTATATGCCTCGACAGCTTGGGGCATCCCCCCGACAAGCATATAGAGCCTAAAAAGTCTCATGAGATTTCTGTGCATTGCATTTCCCGCAGGTCTTTTGGAACTTAAAAGAGCCTTGATAATATCGGCTGTAACGTTATCACCAATTGCCCATAAAAATTCCTCAAAGTCCATTGGATACATATTTATTTTGTATTCCTCACTTGGAATAAGGATATTTCCTGTATGCTTCCTTATAGACAAGAGAGAGCCAGTCTCTATGAATTTATATCTGCCATCCTCAATAAGATATTTAATAGACTGTCTAGCCTTCGGGAGAAGTTGGACTTCATCAAAGATTATTACCGATTCTTTTTCATATAATCTTTTCCCGGTTAATTGCTGGAGTTGGAGAAAGAAGAAATCTAGATTGTATGTGTCTTCAAAAAGCTCTCGTATTTCTCTGCTGGTATGACCAAAATCAAGCTTGATATATGTCTTAAACTCATTTTTTGCAAATTCCTCGACTATCGTTGATTTTCCAACCCGCCTCTCTCCACGTATAAAAAGAGCATACCTATCACTACGCTTTTCTTTCCAGGCAAGCATATCACCATATATTTTTCTCTTAAATACTTTATATTTCATAAATTACATTGGTCTCAAAACAATTGTAACGCAAATCCCCATTCTAACAAAGCTATTTTACACGCAAATCCCCACTTGCATAGTGTTGTTTTTTACGTAAATCCCCGTTTGATTGTACCTGAACGGCAACTCTATTTGAAAGATCCAATACTCATCGCACCTTTCAAATATCCCTCAAGTAGTGGAGAATCAACAAACAATTGAGCTCATTCCCCTTAAGGTGTATATTTGTGGAAAAACAAAATAAAAAGTAAGTGAATATTGCCGAATGAATATATCTACCTTCCGTCGCATCGTCCTTCCTGTGATTGACTGTATCTTGATGCTGGCTGCCTGCATGATTACCGCAGTGCTCACCATCGGCATCCATGCTCCCCTAAGAAGCCTGCTGCTCCCCTTTCTCCTGCTCACAGGAGTCAAGCTTGTCGTGCTCCAGCTGACAGGACTCTATGACCTCTCGGTGCGCCATTGCTCCCTGGACCTGATGGGGCGGGCCCTCTGGTCGGTGGCATGCGACATCGCCTCCATGTGCATCGTCTGCTCCAGAAACGGATGGGAGAGCATCTCCCTGCGCTTCTATTGCAACCTTGCCGTATGGAACTACCTGGCGCTGGTGGTATGGCGGGTGGTGGTGCGCATGGGAGCCGAGATGTACACCCACCGCAAGGTGGGAAACCGCCCCAGGGCCATCATCTACGGAGCAGGGGACTGCGGAAGGGCGTTCGCCCGTTTCTCCGAAGAGGGGAACCTTGCCTATGCGGTCATGGGCTTCATAGACGACGACCCGGCCAAAGACCACAAAGTGATTCTAGGCAAGAAGGTGTACGGCCCCCTAGAAAAGCTGGATGCGGTGATGGGACTCACCGAATCGACCTACATCATCATCGCCATCTCCAATGGCATCAGCGCCGAACAGACCCAAAGCGTGGCATTGGTTGCCAAGAAGCACCACGCCCAGGTCCTCATCGCACCCAGCATCTACGAAATGCTCGGACGCAGGAAAAAGGAGCTCGACCTCCGCTCCCTTGATTATGCCGACCTGCTGGGAAGGCCACTTATCACCATCCAGAGAGAACCGGTAGAGAAAATGCTCAAGGGGAAAAGGGTGCTTGTCACCGGTGCCGGAGGCTCCATAGGAAGCGAGATCTGCCACCAGATCCGCTCCTTCTCTCCAAGCCAATTGCTCCTGCTTGACATCGACGAGACGGAGCTTCACCGCATCGCACTCGAGCTCACCGACTACCAGAAGGAGTTCTCCACGGAAGTCTTCCCCGTCTGCTGCGACATCAAGAACAGGGAGAAGCTAGCGCATGTGTTCGATGTCTTCAGGCCGCAAATTGTCTTCCATGCCGCAGCCTACAAGCATGTGCCCATGATGGAGATGTATCCCGAAGAAGCGATCCGCACCAACATCCTCGGCTCCTACAACCTCCTTTCGGCGGCAAAGAAGTACCATGCCGAGAAAGTGATTGTCATCTCCACCGACAAGGCGGTGAATCCGACCAACGTCATGGGAGCCACCAAACGGGTGGTCGAGCTGGAAGCGGCCATGCTGACCTCACAAGAGACCCCTATTGTCGCAGTCAGATTCGGCAACGTGCTGGGTAGCAGAGGCTCCATGCTCCCCCTCTTCTTCGACCAGATCAAGAACGGGGTGCCGATTACCGTCACTGACAAGAAGATCATCCGCTACTTCATGGCCATCCCCGAAGCAGTAGGCCTCGTCTTCCGTGCCGGAGCCATGGCGAAGAGCGGGGAGGTGATGGTGCTCGACATGGGAGAGCCTGTCAAAATCTACGACTTTGCACAAAAGCTGATTGAGATCTACGGAAATCCCGAGAAGAACAAGATCGTAATCACCGGACTCAGACCGGGAGAAAAGCTCTACGAGGAGTTGCTTGCCAACAAGGACAACACCATCCCCACTGACGACAGGAGAATCTTCAAGGCGAAAGTGAACGGATCGCTGCGCCAGGAACAATTCGACCAGATTGTGCTGCATATCGCCCAGGACAATCCGCAAGAGCTCATACAGATCCTCTCGGAAATCGTCCCCGAGTTCACCCACAAGGAAACGCGCAGCTGGGAATCCTACGCATTGAGAAACGAAGACAGGGAGTGAAAAGCGAGGAGGCAACCCTCCTTCCCTCCCTCCTGGTAGACACGCATAAGCTCCTTCGGGTCATGGCACACAGGACCGATAGCAAGAGGTTTCTCGAGCCTGATGGCAAAGGCACACCCGGATTTCTCCTCTTTTCGGACGTAGGACCACTCTCCATTGTACAGCTCATGGCATCGGCAATCCCCGGATACCGCCAAAGAGGCAAACTCCTTCCCATCGGCACTTTCACGTAAAGCAATGGCTGGGTCAGTACCACCATGTTCCTTTCATACCCCATGGCTTGGAATGCGGCAAGAGGGAGGGGATCGGAAATCCCGCCATCAAGAAACCTTTTCCCCCCGATGGAAACAGGACGAGAGACAAGCGACATACTCCCCATGTTCTTCACAGTAGTCTGTTGGAAAGTCAAAAGATTCATGGTCAACCTTC
>CAVESN010000028.1:2893-20150 GCA_963618365.1 Bacteroides uniformis | reverse complement strand
CCTTTTGTTCTTATGTCCTCAAATGAACTTACGTTTACCGTTATCTTCTTCATGCGTACATACTACATTGTTTTTTCCCTCTGCTCCACATCATTCACGAGATTATCTTCCCTGAAGAAGGGTTCATCCCCCTTTTCCCCTCAATGACAATTGTCCCGCCTGGTAAAGGTATACACTTGTTGCGCCAAGCAAATACATATTGCATTTTGACAGCATCAATGGTATCAAATATCCGAATTGAAGGCCTTTAGCTGAAGAGAATGCGCACATGCATACCATCAAATCCACGAAGATTCCCTTAGGAACTCTGTGCTTTGGATTTTTCTTGCTTCTCTTCGAGTCGAAGGTCTTGCCTAAAAGGAGACTGGGTGATTATGGGAACATGTAAAGCACATACCATGGGGTTTTATTGCACGCAAACCTCACTTGAGGCAAAGAAGAAGGAACTTGAGCACATCAACAGGATCGAGCTTCCCGAAGTGGTGAAAGAGATTGCCGAAGCAAGGGAGAAAGGGGATCTCAGCGAGAACAGCGAGTACCAGTACGGGAAGGACAAGCAGCAGCTCCTTCAGAAGAAGGCGCAAATGCTGGCACAGCAGATCAACAACATGCATGTCCTCTCCCCCGGGGTGATCGACCCTTCCACCAGCGGTTTTGGCACGGTTATCACCGTGAAGAACGTCAAGAAGGGAACGGTTGAGACCTACACGCTGATGGGTCCATGGGAGAGCGACAGCGAAAAGGGAATCATCAACATCCTCGCACCTATCGGCAAAGCGCTGGTCGGGCGCAAGAAGGGAGAGCACATTCTCTTCGAGTGGGCGGGAAACAAGACCAGCTACATCGTCCAGGAAGTGAAACCGTTCGATTTCCAATAAGAGCGAAAACCCTCAACCCTTTTCTTTTGACAGATACTTTTTTGGGGCTTACCATTGCTTTATAGGTCGCAAGACCCAAAAAGGAGGGTTTATGGGTGTCATCAGTTCAGACGTCAGAAATGTCGCCATTGTCGGACACAACGGTACAGGAAAAACTTCATTGGTTGAACAATTGCTGTTTCAGGCGGGAGTCTTGGACAAGCCTGCAACAGTAGAGAGCGGAAAAACCGTAAGTGACTTCACCGATGAAGAGATCGCCAAGAAGATTTCCATTCATACTTCCCTCGCCTCTTTCCCATGGAAAGGCAAGCAGATCAATTTGCTTGACACTCCGGGAACCGCCGGCTTTATCGGCGAAGCCATCTGTGGCTTCCGTTCCTGCGAGGCCGCGCTCATGGTCGTTGATGCCGAATTCGGCATCCAGATTGAAACCTTGAAACTGTGGCGAAGACTGAACAACCGCAACAAGCCCAGAGCCATCTTCATCAACAAGATGGACAAGGATCGTGCAGATTTTGACGCCGTGCTTGCATCACTCAAAGAACGTTTCAACATGGCTTTTGTTCCCCTTGCAATCCCCATCGGCAAAGGAGCCGATTTCAAAGGTGTCGTCAACCTCGTCGAGAACATGGCATATTTGCCGGGCCCTGATGGGCGGTGCACATCCTACGAGGTACCAGACGAATTGAAAGAGACCGCGGAAAAATACCGTGGAGAGTTGATTGAGAGCGCCGCAGAGGGTGCGGACGACCTTCTTGAGAAATATTTCGAGGAGGGTACCCTCTCGGACGATGATATCCGCCGTGGCCTGCACCAGGGCATGAAGATCAACAAGGTGGTTCCCGTGCTTTGCGGATGCACCTCGAAAGGGCTCGGCATGCACACCCTGCTCAACTGCATCAAGCATGACTTCCCCGATCCAACCGGAGAGCCTGAATGGATTCTGGACAACGAAGGGATGCACCATGACATGGCGATCACGACCGAAGGAGCGGCCTCCGCCTATTGCTTCAAGACCACCATCGACCAATTCAACGGAAAGCTCAGCTTCCTGAAAGTGGTCACCGGTTCCATCACTTCGGAGACCGACTTGATGGTGCGCCCACGGGACAAGCGCATCAAACCCGGAAAAGTCTACCGCATGCTGGGAAGAAAGCTGATGGAGACCGATGTGCTCAACGCAGGTGATATCGGCGTGATCACCAAGGCGGATGCTGTCTATACCAACAGCACGCTCCTTGCTGACCTGAATGCGAACTTCACCTTCCAGCCACTACGCATGCCCAGCCCCGTCTACACCCTTGCCATCAGCACGGATGACAAGAAAGCAGAGGCGAAGATGGGAGAGTCTCTCTACCGCATCGCGGAGGAAGACACGACATTCCACACCGGTTTCAACGAAGAGACAAAGGAGAGCTATGTCGCAGGACTCTCGGAAGACCACTTGAAGATGATCCTGGAGAAGATCGAGGAGAAGCAGAAAATCAAAATCAACACCAAGCTTCCCCGCGTCGCCTATCGGGAGACCATCACCAAGGACAGCGGACTTACGGAGTACACCCATAAGAAGCAGACAGGAGGCCATGGACAATACGCAAAGGTCGTTCTTTCCATCGCACCCAGCGAGAGAGGAGCCATGTACACCTTCAACAACATCGTCAAAGGTGGAGCCATCAGCAAGGGATACGTACCCGGCATCGAGAAGGGTCTCCATGAGCAGATGGAGGAAGGATTCCTTGCCGGATACCCGATTGTCGATGTGGCAGTCACGCTGATTGATGGAAAGGAACACCCTGTCGACTCCTCGGAGATGGCATTCAAGCTGGCCGCCAAGGGTGCAATGAGAGCAGCTTTGGAGAAAGCGGGCTCGGTGCTCCTGGAGCCGATCATGAGCATCCAGATCTTCGTCGACCACGAGTACCTGGGAACGATCCTCAGCGACCTCTCCTCCAAGCGCGGGCGTGTGCTCGGACAGGAGGAGGCAGGGCAGCTGCAGGTGGTCAAGGCCCTGGTGCCCCAGTCGGAAGTGCTTGGTTATGCGATTGACTTGAAGTCGATGACAAGCGGAACAGGAAGCTTCGAGCTTGAACTCGACCACTACGAAGAGCTGCATGGCAAGCAAGCGCAAGAGGTCATCGAGGAAGGGAAGAAACACATGAAGGTGTCGGAGGAATAACACACCTTCTCTTCAGAATGCTCCAAGGCCATCACCTTGGGGCATTTTATTTCCCGGACAGAGGGATGCATGACTTGCAAGGAAAAAAACAGTTCGATTCCCCAGCAAGTACCACCAGAGGTAAATTTCGGCTCAGAAAAAGGGCTTTAAGCGCATCGGAACCATAGTTGCCATACGCATTTGAAGCACATGTGAGAAATCGATACAATACCCTCAAAAACAACTGTTGCCGTTATCCATCCACCAGAAATCTCCTCCAAATGCAAGGAGGATTCTGTTGTGGGGATAAAAAGAGGCGCATACCACATGATTGAACACCGCACTTGCCCGCTTCGCCTTACCATCACCGACCCCTCGGAGACACCCTGCATCATCGAGCTTTTCCGACATTTCTCGGTGGAAGGCACCATTACGCACGAAGGAGAGCTGCATGGGGATGACGTGCTTGTGGTGGAGCTGCTTGACAAGGAGGGAGAGAGGGTACGCCATGCGATTTCCAGCAAAAAAGGAAACAGGAACATCTTCACTGACACACCCTTACTCAAGGGATATCCCAAAGGGATGGATGATGATTGGGAGAAGCTGAAAAGGTACGGGTTCCCTCCCCTTCTGGTCAAAGACCCTGCAAAGGCGGAAGATTCCATCCACGACGCCACCATCAAGTGCTGGTATGATGACTCCTCCTTCAAAGCCATCATCATCACCGCCAGCGATGTGCCTCACGGCCTGATATTCGATGACTACATGCACTTCACCGACGAGAAGGGAAACCCGTACTCCTTCCTGAAGGAAGGAAATTACACCATCAGGGTGACACTTTCCACCCGAAGTGGAGAAGTGCTCGCTTCCACCCAGAAACCGATTCTCATCGCCCACCATGAGGATGTTGCGATTATCCGCTTCAACCCCATAGCGCACAAAAAGCGAATGGAGTCCTGGTGCAAGGAAAACCATATCCATGTGCTGGTGGACTTGGTTCCGGGATACCTTGAGCCGTACCTAGGGGTGTGGTACTACCATATGGGGATTCTCCCCATGTACCTGGCAAGTGATGTGACGCAGTATGTACATGGTCATGTGCATCTCTTCATCTATCTCATGGAGAAGAGTTCCACATCCTACTCCACCGAATTGGCATACCTTGAGAAAAGAGGCGATGTGGAGAATCCCCTCAGGCTCTCGGTCTACCACTACGACATAGGAGAGGCGGAGCTTGGAGGAAGGAAAGCCTCAATCATGCTCTTCGGCAAGGATGAGTTTCTCTGGGTTTGCCGTATCGACCGTGTGACCAAAGAGGCGAAAGAGGGATGCTACGACCCAAAGGCGGTAGTGGAGAGCCTGACACACAAAGAAAAGCTCACCCTCTTCTGTGGAGAACCTTTTGCAATCATGGGAGTCTTAAGACCATGGCAATTTGACAAGGAGGATCTGGAACTTCTTGGGAACAACTCGTACTTATGGAAGAACGAGATAGATGCTATCCTCTATGAGTTTGACGATGGAGAGAAACGCTATGGCGAGCAAAGGAAAGTCGGTCTGAAAAGAGCCGAAGGGGATTCCGTCCTGGAGTTCCTTCACATCTTCACCCTCTCCCACTCCGGAATCTATTCGCTCACACTCACCGCCATTGACAGACATGGCCGCTTCCATACAGGAGCCAAGGAGAGGCTTCAGCTTGAGGTCATCCCTTCTCGAACCACACTTCCCGTATCGGACGCTCTGCCTTGAGCCCCTTTTGCTCGAAGTGGGTCATGGGCCGCCATGGCCTGGGTGGGGCAAACCCTTCATAGGGGTTGTGGATTCCCTCGGTCTTTCCGAAAACTTCCAGCATCTGGTTCGCATACTCCTCCCAGTCGCTGACGCAATAGATATACCCGCCTTTTCTCAGCTTTCTCACCATCAGCTCAGCCATGGGAGCCTGGATAAGCCTGCGCTTATGGTGCTTCTTCTTCTGCCAGGGATCCGGGAAGAAGACATGGAACCCGGAAAGGCTCTCATCGGGAACCATGTGCTTGAGCACCGCCACCGCATCAAAGCGCATGAGACGCAAGTTGCCGATTCGGTTCTCCCCCACCTCTTTCATCAACTTGGCGAATCCGCTGATGAAGACCTCAAGCGCGAGATAGTTGTACTGGCTTCTCTCTCTGGCAATCTGGGCGGTGGAAACTCCGTTGCCAAAGCCGATCTCCATCACCACGGGATGGTCGTTGCCGAACACCTTGGAAAAATCCATCATCCCATCCTCATAAGGCAGACCGTAATGCGGATAGTACTTCTTCAGCGCCTCCACGTCGCTCGGATGGATGTATCCACCACGAAGCACATAGCTCTTGACTTCCCTCTTCTTGTCTATGCTACGGATCTCCACGTCCCTCAGCTCGGGCACATCCTGAAAGATTTTTTCTTGATTCTCGTACATTAAAGCAACCTCTGTAGCTTCTCCATGATGAAAAGGGCCTTGTCCTTCAATGAGACCGCACTGGTCTTCATGTAAAGGAAATTGGCCTTGGAAGGATTGTTGAAATCATACTTTACCGATCCCCCGCTCTGTGCGATCAGGTTGATCACCCTTGTGGGATTCACATCCGCCACATGGGCGAACTCCAAAGTGACAAGACCCTGGCGCTCGATGAGATGGATGACCGAAAGTTTCCGGCAAAGAATCTTGATCTCCGCGATATAGAGCAGGTTGTCCACCTCAACAGGGGGATGCCCATATTTGTCTGCAAGCTCCCCGGTAAGGCGATCCAGCTCCTCTTCGGTGCGCACCAAGGCGATACGGCGGTAGATGTCGAACTTCACCGAGGGGACGGTGATGTAGGAATCGGGGATGAAGCCGCTGTAATCGAGTTCAAGGAAGACCTCCCGCTGCTCCGGCGTCTCCCCCTTCTTCTGGAGTTCCCGCACCGCGTCATCCAGAATCTTGATATACATGTCTAGTCCCACCGAGGCCACCTGCCCCGATTGCTCACGCCCCAGCAGGTTCCCCGTACCACGGATTTCCATATCCTTCATGGAGACCTTGAACCCGCTTCCCAGCTCGGTATGCTCGCTGATCACTTTCAGACGCTTGACGGCAAGCTCCGAAAGCATGGCGTCGCTGGGATAGAAAAGGAAGGCGTAGGCTTGCTGGTCGCTGCGCCCGACCCGTCCGCGCAGCTGATAGAGCTGGCTTACCCCATACTGGTCCGCGCGGTCGATGATGATGGTGTTGACATTGGGGATATCAATGCCGTTCTCGATAATCGTGGTGGAGACAAGCACCTGGATGCCCTGGTTGATGAAGCGGTACATCCGCTCATCAAGCTCCTCGCTCTCCATCTGTCCGTGTGCGCTCTCGATAATCAGGGAAGGAAGCGCACTGCGAAGGCTTGCCACCACCGCATCCAGCGTCTCTATGCGGTTATGGAGGTAGAAGACCTGCCCTCCCCTCTCCACCTCCTTGACGATTGCCTCTACGACCGTCCCCTCATCATACTCGGTAATCGTCGTCTTGATGGGACGGCGCGCCATAGGAGCAGTGGTCAGAAGGGACATGTCCCTGATGGAGAGAAGAGACATGTAAAGCGTCCTAGGAATAGGAGTTGCGGAAAGAGTGAGAGAATCGATGCTGGCGCGCATGGCCTTGATTTTCTCCTTGTCCTTGACGCCGAAGCGCTGCTCCTCGTCAACTACAAGAAGACCGAGGTCCTTGAAAAGGATATCCTTCTGCAAGATGCGGTGGGTACCGAAAAGCACATCCACGCTCCCGCTTGCCACCTTGACAAGCGTCTCCTTCTGCTCCTTGGGAGACACGATGCGCGAAAGGAGACCCGCATTCACAGGAAAATCTCCCACGCGCTTAAGGAAGTTCCGATAGTGCTGCTGTGCAAGAATCGTGGTGGGGGCAAGGAAAGCTACCTGCTTTCCGCTAAGCACCGCCTTGAATGCGGCGCGGAAGGCAATCTCCGTCTTGCCATATCCCACATCGCCACACACGAGCCTGTCCATGACATGGGGACTCTCCATGTCCGCCTTGATTTCCTCGATGCATGTAAGCTGGTCGGGAGTCTCGTCATAGGGGAACGAGGCCTCGAACTGCAATTGCATGTCATTGTCTTTCTGAAAAGCGAAGCCCACCGAATTCTTGCGCTTGGCGTAGAGCCCGATGAGATGGCCTGCCAGCGCCTCCGCACTCTTATGCGCCTTGGCCTTCTTGTGCTCCCAGCCGCTGCCACCAATCTTGTCAAGCTTGGGAGATCCTCCTTCGCTGCCGATATACCGCTGGACCAAGTTGGCCTGCTCGATCGGCACATAGAGGAACTCTCCTCCCGCATACTCGATCTTGATATAGTCACGCTCACGATCAAAGCTCTTGACCCGGTCAATCTTCAAAAACCGTCCGATACCATAGTTCACATGGACGACATAGTCCCCTTCATGCAAATCAACAAAGGAGTCCAGGGGACTGGACTGGGTGCGCTCAAGCGTCTTGATGACCTGACGGCGCCTTCCGAATATCTCGTGCTCGCACAGCGCAATCACCTTGAGCTTCTGAATGGAGAAGCCACCGGATATTTCCTGCTGCACATAACGGATGTCGGGATAGGCAGAGAGCATCTGTCCAAGACGCTCCCGCTGGGTGCGGTTTCCGCTGAAGATGGAGATATCCCACCCGTCATCCTTCAACGCCTTCAAGTCCTGGCGAAGGAGGACGAAGCTCCCGAAATAGGAGCGAGATCCGTCGATGTCGAACGAATACGCCTTCTCATCCTGCCCCTTCAAGTCATTCACCAAAAGGGTGTTCTGCTGTGTCTGGAGGAAAGAGGGAAAGTCGAAGAGAAGCTCTTTGGGGTTTGGGGAAGTGGAATCTCTCTGGTAAGCCTCACGGTATCCGGCCTTCGCCTCCACCATCAAGCTCCTAAAGCTTGTGGAGAGCCGCTGGTCCCCCACCAGGACAAAGAAGTCCTCCTTCTGAAAATAGCTTGTAATCTTTCCATAGTGGCGCCTCTCCCCCATAAGGAGAGGGATGCGTAGCGAGTCCACATCCTTAACCGTCTGTTGTGTAAGGGGATCGAAGGATGCAATCCTGCCCACCTCCTCCCAATCGGCAAAGATACGATAAGGCTCCTTCCCCTCGAACGGGAAGAGATCCATGACCTCGCCTCGGATGGTGAACTCTCCCGGGCTTGTTGTGGAGGGAGATCGCGCATATCCGCTCGCGGCCAGCTGCTTGGAAAACTGCTCCGGCTGGAAAGGGTCCCCCTTATGGAAAGTCAGGGTTGCGCTCCTGATGCTCTCCCTGGTCGGAACAGGAAGCACGAATGAGCGCAGATGGGTGACCACGAGAGAATGTGCGTGAAGCTCTATCTCTCCCAGCCTCTGGACTTGCTCGTAGGTGGACGCATCGTCATCCCCGTCTGTGTAGACCATTCTGCTGGAAGCAGGAAGGTAGATGAGAGGAAACTCCCCGCGTGGCAAATCCTCGACGACTCGTCCATTCACCTTGCATCCGAAGTCCTTGAGCATCATCAAGGCGCTGTCCTCGGTGGGACAAACCACCCACACACGCCCTTTGTGGATACGCACAAGGGAGCGGATAAGAAGCGAGAGCGGATATCCTTCCAATCCCTCGACATGCGCAAAAGGCCTGAAAGTGCTCAAAGCCTTCCAGGCATCACTCTTCTTCAGGAAATCAACGACCTTCGAGGTAATCGACGCATCCGCCATAACCGACCAAACCGTAGCACACAGAAGGCGCTTGGACAAGTAAGGTGGGTATCCGTTCCACGTGGTTTCTTAGCGCCAAGCCCGCGCCACATACCCCAGTTTCCCTCTCCCCTCATTTCTTGTAAAATGGAACCATGACACTTCCGAAAGAAAAGCTGGACCTGCTGGAAAAAGCCGTGACAGAGCTTTCCCACAAGGCCGAAGAGGCGCAATCGGGCCTACGCATCAGGACAAAGAAAGATGGCAGCCCCGTGACCCAGATAGACATGATGGTGAGCAACAAACTGATGAAAACCATCGCATCCCTCTTTCCCGATGCCGCCATCATCAGCGAGGAGCACTCCTCCCTGAGGAAAGAGGATGCGCCATGCACCTTTGTCATCGACCCGATTGACGGAACAGACGTCTACTCGCAAGGTTTTCCCTCTTGGTGTGTCTCCGTAGGCATCCTTGACGAGAAGCACCAGCCCGTAGGCGCAATGATTTGCGCGCCACGCTTTGGTATCGCCACATCAGGATCCCTGACAGTCAGGCTCGACCCAGGAGGGGATGTGCTGGTGGACGGAAAACTGTTCTCCATCCCTTGCGAGAAGGAGACGCTCGGGCAAATCATGGTCAGCTCCAGCACTCTCAAGAGTGCAACCGTCGAGCGATTTCCCGGGAAGATCCGTTGCTACGGATCGATGATTCTCCACCTGCTCTGTCCCGTCCTGATTCCGAAGGTGCACGCCTCCGTGCAATCCTCAGGCTACATCTGGGACTACGCGAGCGCACATGCCGTCCTCAGGAACATGGGCATGGATATCTTCCGTGGGGACGGGAAACCCTTTGTCTATGACGAGAAATTCCTCAAGCGAAGGGGTATCAGGGAGATCCTCTATGCGGGAAAGAGGGAGTGCGTCGAACAGCTACGCACCCTTATCGTCCCCCGCCGCTCACACGAGGAAGCATTCGCTTAGAAGCACGCAGACGCAGCAAGCGGATGCAACAGAAGGAAGACCGAAACCCATCCAAGAGAGAATGATCCCAAGCAGCAAGGCGGCTCCTCCCGCAAGAGGGCTTTGCGTCACCTGGATGATGGCCGGGAATGTCATGACCGAAAGCGTCACATACGGCACATAGTGGAGGAACGAGCGAACAAACCTGTTGGTGATCTGCTTTCTTATCAGAACGACGGGAAGCGCCTTGATGGAGATGGTCACCACGCTCATCACTGCGATATACATCCAGATGTCATGCCGCATCGCAATCCTCCTTGACGGGAAACAGAATCGCCGCAAACGAACTGAAGAGAAGCGTCAACACAATGGTTCTCGTCCCCGCCGAAAGAGAAGAGAAAAAGGGAATCTCTTCACAAGCCCAGCTTGAAAGGAACGAAAGAAAGACAAGCAGAAGCACCACCTTCTCCTTCCTGCAGGGAGGGATGATGATGGCGAGGAACATCCCGTACAAGGTGACGCTAAGGGCACTGACGATGCTTGCCGACAGCACTTGCCCCGCTAGGATTCCCAGCGCAGTCCCTCCCGCCCATGCGGGGATGGAGACAAGCATGGCTCCATACGCATAGAGGGGATCAAGCATTCCCCTTCTTGCAACATAGATGCCGAAAAGCTCGTCCGTCACATCGAAACCGATGGTAAGCCTCTGCCAGAATGGCATGCGGGCATCGACTCTCTGACTGAGCGCCGTACTCATCAGCAAATAGCGCGCATTCGCCACCAGGGTAATCAAAGCCATCTCCAGATAGGAAGCATCAGAAGCGATGGTGGTGAAACCCGCATACTCCCCCGCCGAAGCGTTGTTGAGGAGGCTTGCGACCACTCCCTGCGCGATGGAAAGCCCCGCCCTCCTGGCTGCGATTCCGAGAGAGAAGGCTACGGCAAAATAGCCGATGGCTATAGGAATTCCGTCACATACACCTTTGTGAAACGATGACATCTGCATGGCAATCAGACTCTATCGATTTCATTGACATTTGTAAAACGTATTGTTTTAATCATAGCATAAGTAAAGCTTATGGCTAGCAGATATGAAGTCATCTTGAAAGTCGTGGAAACAGGAAGCTTCACCAAGGCAGGCGAGGCGCTAGGCTATTCGCAAAGCGCCATAAGCCAGACAGTCAAGGCAGTGGAGACATGGCTGGGAACCAAGCTCTTTGACCGAAAAGGAGAGCCATTGGCCCTGACTTCTGACGGAAAGACCTTCCTCCCCTATTTCCAGAACATCGTCCAGGCGCAAAAAGCATTGGAGCGAAAGCAAGCTGAGATGCAAGGTCTGCTGCACTCCCATATACGCATAGGGATTTTCACCAGCGTCGGACGGACCCTGCTGGCTCCGCTAGTCAAGCAATTCTCCGAACAGTACCAAGCGGTGCGCTTCGACCTCTCCCAGGGAGAGTATGACAGCATCAGAAAGGAGCTCCTTCAAGGGCAGATTGATCTTGGGTTCATGGACGAGCAAAGCGCGCAAGGCCTGGCATTCGAGAAAGTCTACCGCGACACCATGGTGGCGGTGCTTCCCAAGGACTCACCGCTGGGCATGAAGAAGGAGGTCTCCTTGAAAGAGCTTGCCCCCCTTCCCTTCATCGAGCTAGACGAAGGAAGGAGATCCCACGCGATAGAGGCGTTCCACTCCCTTGGCATCGAGCCAAACAAAGTGTGCAAGGTCTACGACGACTACACGATTCTCTCCATGATCAGGCAAGGAGTCGGATACTCAATCCTCTATTCCTTGGTGGTTAACGGCTATGACGACAATCTGGTGGTGCGCCCCGTCAAGGAGAAGCTCTCAAGGTCCGTGGTGCTCGCCTTCGCCGAGGAAGAGACCATGCCGATTGCATCTCTGAAGTTCCTCTCCTATGCGAGGAAACGGCTCCCCTCGCTGGTAAGGGAGCTGGGGTTATGAGCAACTCTTCTTCCTGTTTCCCAAAAAGCTCTGCAGGACATCGAAGGCGGCCATCGAGTCATTTCTTCCGATGACAAAGGTGAGCTCGTTCATCGTGCTGACAATCTCGATCACATTGACCTCCTCCCAGGCAAGGCGGCGCACCGCCTCGTAGACGATGCCGGGAGTCTGAAGAAAATCCCCGGTGAAAATCAAGGTGAGCGCAACAAGGTCCTCCATCTGGTTGAGCACCTCCTCCCCCTTGACAAGCTCTTCCACCATTTGGCGATATTTTTCGCTGACTGCAAGAGATATCTCATGGTTTCCAAGGGAGATGTTAAGAAAATCACCCTGTTCGGGACTGACTTTCCCATACAGCTCGCCGATACGTGCTATGAAGCGGTCGTTGCGCACCAAACTCACATCGAAGATATTGGTCTTCATGACTATCTGGTACTCGACGTTGCTCCGCTCAGCTTCCGTCTCCCTCTTTCTCAGCTCATCGGCGTAGCGCCTTAGCGCCATGATGATGGCAGCATCGCGCACGCATGATCCAGTCCTTTTCTCTATCTCAGGCTGGATCTTCTGTGCATAATTGCTGAAGGAGAGAACACCCTGCACCAGCATCTCATGGATGAAGGGGCTCCGGTCCACGATTCTTTTGACAATGCTCGAAACCGACTCTGCCATGCGTACCTCTTTTTGCATTGTTATTATATGCACACAATGCAACCAGTTGCAACAGAGATGACTCCAAGGCAGAAAGAAGCCCACATAATTGTATCCATATGCACACACATTGTGCTATAGTCATGGCATGCGATGTCCTCATTGTGGAGCAAACAACGACAAAGTACTGGAAAGCCGCACCAACCACGCCTTCACCATCATACGGCGAAGAAGGCAGTGCCTGGAGTGCGGATACCGGTTCACCAGCTACGAGAAAACAGAAGACAAACCCCTTCTTGTCATCAAGCGCAGCGGAAGGCGAGAGCCTTTTGACGAGGAGAAGCTGGAACGCTCCATCACCATATGCACTGAGAAACTTGCCGTGAGCCAGGTGCAAATCGACCAGATTGTCGAGGAGGTGGAAGCAAGCCTGAACCTGAAGGCGGGCACCACGAGGGAAATCACCTCAAAGGCAATCGGAGATGAGACGCTCAGGGCGCTGAAGAAGTTCAACGAGGTTGCCTATGTGCGCTTTTGCGCTGTCTACCGCGCATACAAGACTGTCGACGAGTTCATTGCAGAAATCGACAACCTGAGACATGAGAAATAACAAAAAGCTGATTGACAATGATTGCCCGCTTCTGTAAGGTTCAGTGCAGGACAAGGACGTCCGGGTATGCCCCGGGCGTCTTTTTTTTGCATCCAGGAGGATCAACATGAATCAGCAACTTCAACCAGATTGGAGCCACTTTGGTTTCAACTACCAAGTGACGGATTGGCGTTTTGTCTCCCATTGGGAGAACGGAGAGTGGGATGAAGGGATGATGACCCAGGATCCCATCATCGCTCTCAGTGAATGCGCCGATGTGCTTCACTATTGCCAGAGCGGTTTCGAGGGGCTCAAGGCATACCGCACGCAGGATGGGAGGATCCTCACCTTCCGCCCGGACCTCAACGCAAAGCGGCTGGAAGAGACTGCAAAGCAATTGATGATGCCGCTTTTTCCCAAGGAGAAGTTCCTTGAAGCCATGGATAAAGTCGTACAGGCAAACGAACGATGGATTCCCCCCTATGGCAGCGGAGCAACTTTCTACATGAGGCCCATGCTCTTCGGAAGCGGAGTGAAATTGGGGGTTGGCCCCGCGCCCAGCTACGAGTTCCGTCTCTTCGGCACCCCGGTAGGCCCCTATTTCAAGGCGGGAATGAAGCCAATCAAGCTGATGGTAAGCGACTTTGACAGGGCGGCCCCAAAAGGAACCGGCCACATCAAGGCCGGCTTGAACTATGCGATGAGCATGTATGCACTCATGGTCGCCCATAACCTTGGCTATGACGAGAACATGTTCCTGGACAGCAAGACAAGAACCTATGTGGAGGAGACCGGCGGCGCCAACTTCGTCTTCATCACCAAAGAGGGGAATCTGGTCACTCCGAGAAGCTCCACCATCCTTCCCTCGGTAACAAGGAGGTCGATTTGCCATGTGGCGGAACACTATCTCGGCATGAAGGTCGAGGAACGTCCTGTTGCCTTTGCGGAAATTGGAGATTTCGCCGAGGCTGGCGTGTGCGGAACCGCAGCAGTCATCTGCCCCATCGGGATGGTCCACAGCGAGAAGAAGGATATCTTCTTCCCCACGGGAATGGAGAAGACAGGACCCGTCATCGCAAAGCTCCACGAGACTTTGACTGGAATCCAGAGTGGAAGGATCCCCGCACCCGAAGGATGGATGCACGAGATTCCCCTGCACTCAAAGGCACATCCTCTCGCTGGTTGACATTCCTTTCCACACATGCAAGAATCGCCCCTGTTCGCTCGGAGGGCGAGTTGTTCAAGGAAGCAACAGCCGGATAAGGGACAGACTGGAATGTCTGTTTCTTGTCCGGCTTTTTTGCATTGAGGAGGATACCGTATGGATTTCCTGAACGGCAGGATCAAACCGATGTATTTCAGCTATCTGGCCTCTGCATTCGGCAGCGCCATGATTACCTCCATCTACTCGATCGTGGACATGGCCATGGTCGGATGGTACCAGGGACCGGAGGGAACCGCGGCACTGGCAGTGGTCGCACCACTATGGAACATCATCTATTCCCTCGGACTCCTTATGGGTATCGGGGGCAGTGTGATTTTCAGCACGAAACGGGGAGTGCAAGGGGGAAAAGAGGAGGATGAGAACCAATATTTCACCGCATCGGTCATCGGATCTCTTTTCCTTGCAATCCTTGCATGGCTCATGGTGATCCTCTTTGACGAGCAAATCTTGACCTTCTTTGGTGCAGACAAAACGCTGCTCCCCTTAGCCAAGGAGTACATGAGGCCCATCATCATTGTCTTCCCGCTCTTCCTCTGCGGCCAGATGCTCGCCGCATTTTTGAGAAATGACAAGGACCCAAGGCTTGCCACGCTGGCGGTGCTCTCAGGTGGGATCTTCAACATATTCGGGGATTACTTCTTCGTCTTCGCCTGCGACATGGGGCTCCATGGAGCGGGACTAGCAACCGCGCTCGGAGCTGTAATCTCCACTTGTGTCATGCTGCTCCATTTCGCATCAAGAGAAAACACACTCAAGCTCACAAGAACTGCAAGGCTTGCCACAAAGCTCAAGGAGATTTTCATCACCGGATTCTCCACCTTCTTCATTGATGTCGCAATGGGAATCCTCACTGTCATGTTCAACAGGCAGATAATGCGCTACCTAGACTCCAGCGCCCTTGCCATCTACGGGCCAGTCATCCAGGTCAGCACATTCGTGCAATGCTGCGCATATGCAGTGGGACAGGCAGCACAGCCGATTATCTCCGTGAATCATGGTGCCCAAAGGGGGGAAAGAATCCAACAGGCACTCTTCCTTTCACTTTGCACAACCGCATTTCTTGGGATCTTCTGGACACTCCTCAGCCTTGCCGTCCCGAATCTCTATATCCGAATCTTCATGACGCCCAGTGAGAAAATTCTTGCCATGGCACCCAGAATCATCCGCATGTATGCGCTCTCTTTCCTGTTTCTTCCCACAAACATCTTCTCAACGTACTATTTTCAAGCTATAACAAAACCAAGAGTTGCATTTGTCATTTCGGTGGCAAGAGGGCTTGTGGTAAGCGGAGTGCTGATCCTCACACTCCCGCTGATTGCCGGGCCTGAGACGATTTGGCTCGCCATGCCGCTCACCGAGTTGGGAGTAGTGATCTATGCATTGAATTCAATGCAACGCTGCACCAAAGCATTATCCACAGGAGGAACACGATGAAAAAGATTGTCACCATCGGACGACAGTTCGGAAGCGGAGGAAGGGAATTGGGCAAACGGATATCCGAACGGCTCAAAATCGCCTACTACGACCAGGAGATTATCACCGAGATTTCCAAACGGACAGCACTCTCAGAGACCTACGTGAAACAGATTTCCGAGAGCAGGCCAGTCATGTCCTACCCCATCCATGTTGGACACAGCTTCTATCCCCTCCCCTACCCGATGTTCCAGCAAAGCATCTCCATCTACACCGAGCAGCACACGCTCCTCAAGGAGCTTGCGGAAAAGTCAGATTGCGTCATCGTCGGACGGTGCGCGGACACCATCCTCAAGGACGACAACCCGTTCCGCATCTTCGTCTACGCGGACATGGCAAGCAAGATCAAGCGGTGCATGGAGCGCAAGCCAGAAGGGGAGCACTTCACCGAAGCCCAGATGAAGAAACAAATCGCAGAAATCGACAAGAGGCGTGCGAAATACTACGAATTCTTCAGTGAAAGAAAGTGGGGTGCCAAAGAGAACTACGACCTCATGGTGAACACCACCGGGGCCGACATCGACAAGCTCTCCGAGGCCCTTTGCACCTACCTGGAGGACCTCTTCGCCTGATTACAAGGCAAAAGAGACGAAGCATAAGGCATGGATTGGTCAGATACTCTCTGACCAATCTTTTTTATTTCACAAGAATTCCCTTCAAGCCATGAAGGATTCCTTAGTAAATACCCTAACGCCTTGGCAAATCAGGTAGCCCACTACAGCTGTCCACAACACCATAGGCATGATTCCATCGCCAATCCTCTTATCATCCATTTTCTCCTGTGTGCACGACAGAGATTTCCCTTAGTTCGAATTGCTCCTGGAGCACCTTACCGCATCCGATACAATACACGCCACGAAGACTCGGTATGGACAAAACTGGGAAATGCAACATTCCCCGAAGTAATCGGCGCCGCAAGCAAAGAGACAAGCGACGGAAAAACCCATCCCACTGCAGCAGGACTGCTGATGTTCGGGAAAGAGCAAATCATCACTTCCGAATTTCCAAACCACTTCCTTGACTATCAGGGAAAGAGGGTCTCATCCTTCCGGTGGACTGACCGCGTCCAAACGCAATCCGGTGGCTGGACGGGAAACATCTTCCCCCTCTTCCAGATTGTGTACAAGAAGCTTGTCTCGGACTTCACGATTCCATGCATGACAAAAGGCCCATACCGAGTCGGGGAGACACGTAAGCACCTGGCTGTCAGGGAAGCTTTTGCGAACTGCCTGGTCAACGCCGATTTCTTCCAGGCATGGAGCGTGGTGATTGAGAAATTTCCGGACCGCATCATCATCTCGAACCCCGACACCATCATCCCGGGGGAAAAGCAAATGCTCCAGGGAGACATCTCCCAACCAAGGAACAAGAACCTGTTGAAAATGTACAACCTTATCGGCGTGGGAGAACATGCCGGTTCCGGAGTACCAGAGATTTACAGCGTATGGGAAGCCGAAGGGTTCAATGAACCAGAAGTCGAAGAGCAAATCGGAAACAACCAACCAGACCACACAGTGCTCACTCTTCCCCTCTCAATTATAAGAAACACGCACCTCTCAGAAGCTAGTGACGAGGCTAGAATCCTTGCCTTCTGCCAAGAATCGAAATCCAAAGCGGAAATGCAAGCATTATTGCACATCGAATCCGAAAGATAT
>CAVESN010000028.1:0-2883 GCA_963618365.1 Bacteroides uniformis | reverse complement strand
TGACCAATACAGAAGTCAGTGGAACCTAGGCCATATCAAGGAAAACTTCTGCCGTTTGTGCTATAGTCTCCATAAGATGACAGAAAGTGAAATTCTCGCATTCATCAGGAACAAAGAGCCGCATCCTCTGCATGATTGCGCCAAGACCAATAGTCTGGAAGACTTTATGAAGCTCCAGGAAAAGGAATCTTTCTCGGAGATGCTGTTCAGACTGATCAGAGAGAAAAATGTTCCTGAAGTCACTGTCTACAAGGCTGCCGGCATCACGCCACAACATTTCTCGAAAATCAGAAGCAACAGGAAGTACCAGCCGACGAAAGGCACAGTTGTTTCCCTTGCCATCGCTTTAGGGTTGAATCTCGAGGAGACCAAGGATCTCATGAGAACCGCAGGACTTGCCTTCACCCATGCGAACAAGACGGACCTGGTAATCGAGTACTTCATCATCAACCAGAATGGGAACCTCATGGAAATCAATGAGACGCTCTATAGCCTGGGGTTGGAACTTCTCGGATAAAATAGCCTGTCAGGCTCACACAAGAACTTTGTTTCCTCCTATTGTGGAGACGAAAGGAGAAACAACATGCTCTTATACGAAGACGAACAAGCCAAAATCGCCCTCCATCCCGCACAGGTCCATCTCTATCTCGAACTCAAGGAGAACAAGATTGTCATCTCTTCCACCGAGACCAATATCTGGGATGACAGTTTTTACGATGAGTACATCTTCCCACTGGAAGAAACAAAGAAAGTGCAGGAGCTTCTTCTTGCCGAAAGTGAAGAAGAGCTCGGCAAGATCCTTATTGCCAGGTTCTGCCCCACAGACGAGATTCCAAGCCATGCGCATGCCGACAGAGACAACAGAACCCGCTTCCTCAATAGGATGCTGGGATTTTTCAAAGAGAACAAAATCGATTGGGATGAAAAGAACACCACCGTGTATGGTGAACCATTTAAGAAAATTACCGAAACACACTATCTAAGGAGGAGCCCAATGATCTACACCAGCTTAACGGAGAAAGCCCTCAAAATCTCCTTTGAGGCACACAAGGACCAAGTGGACAAAGCAGGAATCCCCTATGTGTATCATCCGTATGAGGTAGCGAGGCAGATGGGGGATGAGATTTCGGTCTGTGTTGCCTTGCTGCATGATGTGGTGGAAGACACCGCACTCACCCTTGAGGATTTGGAAAAGGCAGGTTTTCCAAAAGAGGTGACCGATGCTGTCAAGGCGCTGACCCATGAAAGCACCGTTCCCTATCTGGAATACGTCAAGGCTTTGAGAGGCAACGAAACTGCCCGAAAAGTGAAGATTGCAGATTTGCACCACAATCTTGATTCCACTAGGCTGCTGTCGGTTCCTCAAGGAAGAAGAGAGAAGGAGCATCTCTACAAAGAGGCTCTTCTGATACTCGAAAAAGAGGACAATTCCCTCTGATGAAGCATTGCCCCTCACTCCTCCCAGTGAGGGGTAAACTCATCCTCTTTGAGGGTCTTTGCAAAGTCCAGCAATCAGAATTTACGGTGACGGGATCTTTTCTATAGAAGAGGATTCGCATCTTCCCTTTCTCGCACTCCAAGCCGACCCCTTCATAGGTCACGCTCTCCCCTTTCTTCAAGTTGCCGCATGTGCCCTTGCAAGAGAAGGAGTAGGAACGGACAAAGCCGCAATAGGACAACTCGGGGATAGTGAGCAGGAAAAAGGCATTGTCACTCATTTCCCGAGTTACCAGATCATGTTCCTCGAACCTTATGGCGAGCTCATCACCCCGTCTGGTGAGGGTGACATGCATCCGGTTTGCAATCAGGTTTTCCTCGGTCAACTCGCTCACAAAGGAAGGAGTATCGACATTGCAAACGGAGAGCTCTTTTTCTGGCTTGTATTTCTCCAGGCCGGCATCCACTGTCTTTTGCACCGTCTTATCCCCGTAGAAACCCAACTTGGCACGGATTTTGAGACCGAGGTCCGCCTCAAGATATTTCCTGTAAATCGTCTCCCTGGGAAAAGCGCGACGCTCATAGCTGCCTGCCATGCGAAGTGCCGCATCAGCATAATTGTTCCGGTTGTTGCCGCACATCACGCTGCGCAGCGTCTCTTCGTAGACCCTTTCATACAGGTGGTCCACAAACTTCTCGTTCTTAGGAACCCCCAATCCTTTGACGAACATGTCACCCACCTTGTAAAGGGACTCATGGTTGCCATCCATTGCGGCCATGGAGAAATAGAAGTACGCTTTCTCATAATCGGGAACTCCTTGGCTGCACCTTCCATAGTAGTAGATGTAACCAAGGCTGTTGGCTACGCGGTTGTCCGCCTTGAGTGCCAGGCAACGCTCGTAGCACCGCCTCGTCATATTCCAATCGCACGCATAAAGGTTGGATCCACCATAGCAATAGAATCCTTTCCAGCGGAAGCCGTACCAGACGCCATGGGCGCATAGCGTGTCTATAGTGCGCACGAGCCTCTCCTTCTCCTCTGGGGAAAGACCTTCCATCTCGGGGTTTCTCCGAATTGCACGATTCACGAACTTTAGCCTCAAGGCATCACTCCAATCCTCTTGGGGGAGATGATGGATGGAGCAATACATGATTTCAGTGAAAATGAAGTGCTTCTCCTTCTCCTGCAAGATTTCAGGGTCATCCGTCCAATGCAAGGCCTCCACCTCCACCTCGCACTCTTTCTTCTGGGGATTCATCACCCATCCGATTCCCCTCCCCGCAGGCACGTCAAAAGCAACCAAATCCCCTTCATGAAATTTTGTCATGGTAATCCTCCCCTTTTTCCCTTCCCATGGCTGATGCTTTTCTCCATGCATTCAAATCATTTCTTTCTTTCGCCATGCTCCTTTGCCTGCGAACCAGGAAGTAGATGCAGCATACCAC
>CAVESN010000027.1:4382-20237 GCA_963618365.1 Bacteroides uniformis | reverse complement strand
CTAGCCCCTTGAAGAGTTCCCTCTTCCCCTGGAAAATCGCCTCAAGGGTGCTCAGGGCAAGGCTCTTGCCGAAGCGGCGGGGCCGGGAGCAGAAGTACTCCTTGTCCCGGGTGATGAGCTCATACAGCAAGGCTGTCTTATCCACATACAACGCATTCGTGCGGATCATCTCCTCGAACGTGTAGATGCTTGTCGATATGTGCTTCATCCCATTGCCTCCACCTTGCTCCATGGTACCAACATTTTCAGGGGAAAGCAAAGCGCACGATTCGCTTACACTTTCCCTTCTTTGGGCAAGGATTGCATGTACCGATCCATATCCTCGGCAATCTGCTTGGAGTAAGCTACCGCTGCAACCACGGTCGCCGCACCGGTGACCACATCACCCGAGGCGAAGACTCCTGGCATGGTCGTCTCCCCATTCTTGTCCACCTGCAAGGTGCCTTTGTCGTTCAGCTTTAGCTCCTTGTCGCGATTGACAAGCCTATCCTGGGGCACCTGACTTACCGAAACAATAATTGTGGAAGCCTTGACGAAACGAGATGTCGATGCATCAAGTACAGTATGACCGTTCTCATCCTGATGCGTGTCGCAGATGTATAATCCGTCATCAGTGATTCTCAACGGGGCCTTGTGGTATTCGAACCGTACTCCGTCGAGCAAAGCGTATTGGAGCTCGTCCCCTGATGCGGAACAGGTATCACGCCGCACATAGACAGTGACATTTCGGCTGCCATGGCGGATTGCCGTACGCGCCACGTCCATGGCGGAGTTTCCCGCTCCCACAATCGCCACATCATCCCCCAACTCATACACATCCGGGTTGTTCAGGTAGTTGATGGCATAGTGGACATTGCCGAAGGACTCTCCGGGAATGTTCAAGTGCCTCGGCTTCCAAGCACCTGTTCCCACGAACACGCTCTTGTACCCGTCATTCAGCAAATCCTGGATGGAAAGAGAGCCTCCGATTGCGAAGTTGGGACGGAAAAGGATGCCCAGCTCCCTCATTCTCTTGTAGTATCGGTCCAGAATGGATTTGGGAAGACGGAACTCTGGGATTCCATAGCGCAGGATTCCGCCAATCTTGTCCTTGATTTCAAAGACAGTGACCTTGTAGCCCTTGCTGGCCAGCAGGATGGCGATGGTGATACCCGCAGGACCGCTTCCTATCACTCCCACCTTCATGCCGTTGTCAGGCGCCTTCTTGATGGCAAGCCGGTCAAAGCAAGAATCGCTGATATAGTTCTCAATAGTGCCGATGCTGATGGGAGAGCTCTTGATGCCACGGATGCAATGCCCTTCGCATTGTTTCTCATGGTCACACACCAGCGAGCAAATGACCGAAAGCGGATTGTTCCCAAAAAGCATTTGGGCCGCATCCATTGTCTTGTTCTCCCGGAGCAACCTAATCATCTCAGGAATATTGGTATTGATAGGACAACCTGTCCGACAACGTGGGTTCTTGCATTGCAAACAGCGATTCGCCTCTTCCATAATATGAATTGCCATTCTTACACCTCTTTCTTGTTAAAAATGTACTTCACAATACCACGGAAACACAAGGAACGCTTTTCTTTCCTACCGTTTTCCTTCCCATTCAGACAAAAACTCCTCAAGGAAAGTGGACAGAAACGCGCTACGTCCTCTTGCAAGCTTTTGTCCAGTTGCAGTTTGCATCCAACTCTCAAGAAGGAGCAGCTTCTCGTAGAAATGGTTGATGGTGGTCCCCTTGTTCGCCATATAGGTTTTCTCGTCCATATGCAGCTTCGGCTTTAGCGCAGGATCGTGCATCACTCTCCCGTGGGCCCCTCCAAAGGCAAAAGCTCGTGCTATGCCGATGGCGCCCAGCGCATCAAGTCTGTCGGCGTCCTGCACCACCTTTCCCTCTAGGCTCTTCGGGATAACACTGTCTACACCTTTGAACGAGACGGAAGCAATGATTTCCACCACCCTCTCTTGCATTCTCTTCTCAACGTGGTGCTTCTCCATCAATTCCCTTGCTTTCCCGCTTAGCCCCATCGCCCCGGAAAACTTCCAGTCATCCACGTCGTGCAGCAGTGCGGCAAGTCGACATAAAGGAATATCCGCACCCTCTTCTTTTGCTATGCGCACGGCAAGCCCTGCCACACGCATCGTATGCGTGTCATCATGTCCGGACGCATCATCCTTGAAGAATTCCCGGATATCCCCTTCAAGCGCTTCCCAATCCATTGTCTGTCCTTAAAAACGTACTTGTCCCCCCAGCGAGAGAAGCCGCTCTGTCTCCTTCTTGCTTTGCTGGATAAATGGGTTGTCATCCGCTTTTCCCAGCACCGCATCGCGCTCGGAGAGACTGTCATAGGTAACCATGCGAAAAGGATTCTCATAATCCTTCTTCCTCGTATGGTAGACTTGCACTTCGATATAGGCCCTGACATCAGCCAAATGCTGCATGGCCCGATTCCAATCGGAGGAGGAAAGATGAGCATGACCACACATCTTTCTCAGAATTTGGATGCCGAGCTCAGCCTTTTCCTTCTCATATTCCCTTGCAATCTCCCCATAAGCCGCATGCACTTCGTCCCAAGAGGAGAGAACCCCCTTCTTTATGCGTTTCACGAGATAATCAAATTTGTCTTTGCGGATAAGCTGACCGCCCACATTCACCCAAGGAAGCATTTCGGGCTCCACCCTGGCATCGAATGCTGAAAGCGACTCCCCGCTGGATGCAAGGTACAAAAGCACGCTTTTCTCGCCATAATAGCAGAGCATGTCCTTGTAAGCCCGATACCCCTCGCTCGCCTTGACAACTTGCACGGGAATCGAAGAATTCTCAAATCCTTCCGCCTCAATTGCCAGATTCCCGTTTTGCTGCTTCTCCAGCACAGAGGCCCCATCGCAGGATTGTCCGTATCGTTTCAGCCAAGCCTTTTCCGTCCATTGCTCCAAAATTTCCATGGCCTTCAGGATTTCCCCGACCGTATCCGGCGCAAGATAGTCGGTCTCATAGATTTGGCGGGGATGCTTTCGCTTATCCCTGGAGAGGAATTTCCAACTGTTTCGCTCAAGGGCATACAAATTGTAGAGCCACCAATAGGAAGGCATCACCACCCTGCCTTTTCCGCTGTCGCCCGAAACTAAAGCAAAAGGAAGCGGATTATGCATTTCGTAAGGATAATTCCCCTTGGCAATCAACGTATATGAGGCAAATGAACAATTGTGCTTCAACGTGCTGGACAAGGCAGGCCAGAAACCCCGCCCAGCCACCAATTCCCCATCCGCACCCCGGGAGTTGTGGTTGCTTCCAATATTGGCACCGGCTGCCATATTGCTCTGCCCCTTGATGCAGGAAGCAATGAGAAATGAGTTGTTGTGGTGCTGCTCATGGGCAGGGAAAACCAAGTTGGAGAGCACTTCGCAGCAACTGATAGTGGAATTGTCCCCAATAATGGAGTTGAGGACCCGCGCCCCGTATTTCAGGTTGACCCGATCTCCAAGAGCAAATCGAACAGCCTTGACCCCATAAAAGATTCTGCATCCATAGCCGATGATGCCATTGACCAGCTCGATTCCCTCCCCGAGCTGGGTCGGCTCTTCCTCGCAGGAAGAAATGTGGAGATTCTTCAGCTTATTGGTTCCCTTGATATAGCAAGAGGGACCCACCTCCACGTCCTTGATAATCCGGTTCCCCTTCAGGACCGCATCGCTTCCAATCTTCCCATAAAAGCCACGCACAGGACTCATCGTCCTCTCGGTTAAGAAAGAGAGCGACGCCATCAACTCCTTGTCGTCGCGATATTTCGCGCATAGCCAGGCATCGCCCGTTGTCATGCCTCGGAAAGGAACCACTTCCCTGCCTCCGGCCTCGTTCATCACCATGATGGTTACCCGGACCGACTCATCCTCCCCATCCTTGACGATACCGGTGCCGAACTTCGCATGGTTGGTGCATTGCACCTCCCCGTTCTCATGCATGATGACACGGTCTCCCACCAGGTAATGGGAAAGATAGGTGCAATGGGAAATCGACACATGGTCCCCTAAGTCAGAGCTGATGATGGTGCTCTGGTACAAGCCCAAAGGAAATTTGAAATCATGAAAGGAGATGGCTCCCTCCTCTAGCGCGCCGATGCGAACTAGCCCGTAGAATGCGCAGGAGCGGACCAGGGAGGGATCAAACGGATCGGAAACCAGCACATTCTCCCATTTGCTTGATGAGTTGCCACCCTTCTTTAATGCCTTGATCTCCCCATCGGTCAAATGACGGTACCTTCTCGGATTCTGCCTAAAGCGCAGATACCATTCATCTTTCCCTTCAGGGAGGAAGGGAGAAGGGATGAAATCATAGCCGAGCGTTGAGAGAGAAGAGATGGTATTCATGCGCAAAGTGTACACAACAGGGACAATCAAACCTACCCGATTTTCTCTTTTCGTGCATATTTTTTGCAAAAAACATGAAAGAAGCATCAATGTTGCTCTCCTTAAATATGAGAACAACTTATTTTCATTCAAGCAGTTATCTGCTTCATTTAGCGAAAGTGAAGGCGATTTGCACTCAGGGGAAATACACTTTACAGGTAAGGGAACTCCATCGGTTGATGAACAAATCTTATAGCCTGACTGTTTCCCTCATCAACTCAAAGAAGTTCCCATTTTTCTTTCACACCTTTCCGCTTAGCGCTCTTGTGGCGTTCAGGACTGCAAGGACCATGACGCCCACGTCGCCGAAGATTGCAAGCCACATGGGTGCCAAGCCCAAAGCGGCCAACAAAAGCACTACGACCTTAACCGAAATGGCAAAAACCACATTCTCCTTGGCAATAAGGACGGTGCGCTTTGCAATGGAAAGTGCCTTGCCGATTTTTGACGGCTTGTCATCCATCAGCACCACATCTGCCGCCTCGATTGCGGCATCACTTCCCATGGCGCCCATCGCTATGCCGACATCCGCCCGAGCAAGAACAGGAGCATCGTTTATGCCGTCCCCCACGAAAGCCAAAGTCCAACCATCCCTCTTGAGAGAGAGAAGCCTCTCGACCTGTTCCACCTTCGCTTTGGGAAGCAACTGGGCATGCCACTCATCCAAATGCAACGTGTCGCTAACCGCCTGTGCAACCTCCTTCCGGTCTCCCGTCAGCATAACACATTTCTCAACTCCTTGCGCCTTCAAATCAGAAATAGCTTTCAGGGAATCGCTCTTGATGGCATCGGAAATCACAATATGACCCGCATATGTCCCATCAACACTGACGTGGATAATCGTCCCCTGCTTCTCGCACGGCTCCCATTTGGCTCCGACAGACTCCATCATTTTCTCGTTGCCGACACACACCACTTTGCCGTTGACCAACGCACGCACCCCGTGACCGGAAATCTCCTCGACATGCTCCACAAGGCAGTCATCCTCCTCATGGGGATACGCCGCCCGAAGGGTTGCCGCAATCGGGTGTGTGGAATACCGCTCAACGTGGCTTGCTAGATGGAGCAGGGAGCGCTCATCCATTCCCGAGGGATGCACCGCGCCAACCTCGAACACACCCCGGGTCAAGGTTCCCGTCTTGTCAAACACCACGATTTTGGTCCGCGAGAGCGCCTCTAGGTAGTTGGACCCCTTGACCAGCACACCATGCTTTGAAGCGCACCCGATTCCACTGAAAAAGGTAAGCGGGACTGAGATGACTAGCGCACAAGGACAGGAAACAACCAGAAAGATCAAGGCACGAATCAGCCATGTGGAGAGGTTCGCCACAAAAGCACCGGAAAACAGAGGGGGAACAAATGCGAGTGCAATGGCGGAAAAAACCACCAAGGGAGTGTACACATGGGCGAAACGGGTGATGAAATGCTCGCTCTTGCTCTTTTGCTCGCTGGCATGCTCGACCAGGTCCAGGATCTTCGAGACGGTTGATTCACCAAAAGGCTTCAACACCTTCATGCGCAGCACGCCGCTCTGGTTCACACAGCCGGAGAAGAGCGGGTCGCCTACCGTCACATCGCGCGGAACACTCTCTCCGGTCAAGGCAACCGTATCGAGCGTGGATGTTCCTTCGATGACCACTCCGTCCATCGGAACCTTCTCTCCTGGCTTGATGACGATTACTTCCCCCAAGGAAACAGACTCGGGAGAAACGACCTCCACCTTCCCATTCCTTTCGACATTGGCCGAATCTGGCCTGATATCCATCAATTGCGAGATGGACTTCCTGCTCTTCGTTTCGGCCATCTCCTCGAACATCTCTCCCACCTGGAAGAAGAGCATGACAAAGACAGCCTCGGCGAATTGCTCCTCCCCCCCCGGGAGGAAACCGATAGAAAGGGCCCCGAAAGTGGCAATTACCATGAGAAGGTCCTCATCAAAGACCTCTCCCTCCGAAATACCCTCCCACGCCTCCTCTATCACGTCGTAGCCGATAACCACATAAGGGATGAGATAGAGGAGAAGCATCCCCCACAAAGGAACATCTAAGCATTTCTCCACCACTTTGAGCACAGCCAGCAAGATTGCGGTAAGCACAATACGCACACTTTTTTGCCTGACCTCATGGTTCATATTCAAATCTCCTCATATAATCAATTAATCATTTATTTAATCAACTAAACCTTATATCCATTTTCCTTTAGGCGTCAATCTCTCTCCTTGTCTTTTGCAAAGAAGCCAACTATATTCTTTTCCATGCAGAAACGCCTGGACATGCCGAAAAACTTCATTTCAGTCAGCCTTGCGATGAAGCAGCTTGGCGACCCCACCCGACTCCAGATCTTTTGGTTGCTGTGCCAGCAGGAAAAATGCGTCTCGGAAATTGCCTCGACCATAGGATTCTCCAGCCCCGCTGTCAGCCACCACCTCAGGCTTCTCAAAGCAGTAAAGCTCATAACTTCCCGCCGCAAAGGGAAGGAGGTCTACTACCACGCTTGCGACAGCGACCTTGCAAGAAAGCTTTACAGCACCATAGAGGAAGTGGCGAAAATCTCCTGCACTGAGTGATATTGCACCTGTTTTCATCGGCAACTATGATGAAGGCATGCACAGACATATTTCAGCCATGGTTGTCATCTCTACCCTTTTGACCTTAGCCCCCGCATATGCGGAGAGCCAATCCCCCTTTCGACTCTCACCGACCCTCGACTGGTCGCTAGGAATCACGGGAACAGGACTTTTGGGATTCGACCTGCTTTACACCAAGGTGCTAAAGACGGACGGCGGAATACAAAGCTACACGGTCAGAGATAAAGATGACGCATGGGTATTTGACCGCTGGGCGGTATGCAAATACAGCAAGGCAATGGATGTCACCAGCACCATCGGGATGTATGCCACATCCGCGCTCCCCCTCATCTTCCTTGCCGCCCCCAGGGAGGATTGGGTTCCCATCTACACCATGTATGCCGAGACAATCTTTCTCTCCCAAGGAGTCAAGGAGTTCTCCAAGGCTTTCATCGACCGGGATCGGCCATACATGTACCATGGGGGAGCTCCCGAAAAGGACCTAGAGAGCGGTGATTACCACAACAGCTTCTTCAGCGGCCATACCACTACCAGCTTTGCCGCCGCGACCTTCACCAGCTATGTGTTCTGCAAGGAGTTCCCCGACTCCAAATGGAAGCTACCGGTTGTTGCGACAAGCTATGCGTTGGCTACGGCGACCAGTGCGCTGCGCATCACAGGTGGCAGCCATTTTACAAGCGACGTCCTCGTAGGTGCGGCGTTCGGCACGCTCACAGGATGGCTCGTACCGTACCTGCACACGCTCAATTCTCCTCACGGGAAAGGAGAGAGGCAAGCAATGCAGGAAGAGAATTCGTTCCAACTGGCGGCATCCCCTCTGGGCGTCTACGCCTGCATCACTTTGTGAGGAAGGTTTAAGCATGTCCGCTCTGATTTCTCCTAACGACACCTGGATGCTGCTTGCAGTCACCTGCCTCTCGGTGGCTTTGGCAATGTATCTCGAACAGACAAAGAGATGGGCCTCAACCATCTCCGGCCCGATTATTGTCCTTGCCTTCGCGCTCCTTTTGGTGAATCTCAAAGTAATCCCCCCAGCCGCACCCCTCTTTGACGATTTGGTATGGGGGTATGCCGTACCCATGGCGATTCCCCTCCTGCTGCTGAAGACAAACCTCAAGCGCATTTGGAGCGAGACGGGCAGGCTTCTTGCCATCTTCCTCGTCGGATCGGCCGGCACGATAGCGGGGGTTTTCATCGCCTATTTCCTGCTTGCGGGATTTGTTCCCGACCTTGCGAAAGCCGCGGCGATGATGACAGGTTCCTATATCGGAGGGGGAGTCAACTTCACAGCCCTTGCGGATGCGTTTCACGCCGAAAGCTCCCTTGTCAGTGCCACCACGGTTGCTGACAACCTGAACATGGCCATATATTTCCTCGTACTGATTGCTTTCGCAAAAAATAGTTGGATGCAAAAACGCTTTCCCCACCCCCACACCGACATGGCTCAAAAGGAGGGGGACACCTCAATGGCGGCAAGCTACTGGAAACAAAAACCGATTTCGCTCCGTGACATCGCAGTCGACCTCGCATTCACCGTCATCGTAGTTGCCATGAGCCGATTAATAGGCTCCTGGCTTCTTTTTCTGATTCCTGAAGGGGGGTGGCTTCTGAATATGGTCCGCACCTTTTTCGGAAGCCAATATGTGTGGATCACCAACCTGAGCGTTCTCTTCGCCACCTGCTTCTCCCAAAAGGCGGAAGCAATGCATGGATCCGAGGAATTGGGCACCTACTTCATCTATCTCTTTTTCTTTGCCATAGGAGTTCCCGCCTCCATCGGCGTAGTTGTCAGAAGTGCCCCCATGATGCTGCTTTTCTGTCTGGTCATCGTCATAGTCAACATGCTTTTCTGCCTGATTGGAGGAAAACTGATTCATTCCACTCTGGAAGAAATCCTTCTCGCCTCCAACGCCAACATCGGAGGTCCCACGACCGCAGCCGGCATGGCAATCAGCCAAGGGTGGACGAAACTGATTTCCCCCTGCATGCTCATCGGCACATTCGGCTATGTGATTGGAACCTATCTCGGGGTGATTGTCGGCACAATCCTCGGCGCCTGAGCTTTCATGCAAGCTTTAACGCACATCATTCAGGAGCGCACACATGGCTGACCACCCACGGAATCTTACACCTCCCCAGAAAATCGAAAACAGCATCATAGGGCCGTACCGTTCACGGCTCTGGGGTCCTTTCATCCATGCCATAAAGGAATATCGGCTGATCCAGCCTGGCGACAAGATTGCCGTCTGCATCTCGGGAGGAAAGGACTCCATGCTTATGGCAAAACTGATGCAGCTGCTCCAAAGGTTCTCCATCTTCCCCTTTGATGTGGTCTATTTGGTGATGGACCCGGGCTACAATGAAACCAATCGGAGCAAGATTGAAGCGAACGCCAAATTACTCGGCATCCCCATCACCCTTTTCGAGACCGACATCTTCCAAGTGGTGAACAATGCCGAGAAGTATCCCTGCTACTTCTGCGCCAGGATGCGGCGCGGTCATCTTTACAAGAAGGCAAAAGAGCTGGGATGCAACAAGATTGCGCTCGGGCACCATCTCAACGATGTAATCGAGACGGTGCTTATGGGCATGTGCTACTCAAGCGAACTGAAGACCATGCCCCCGAAGCTGCACAGCAAAAACTATCCCGGCATGGAACTCATCAGGCCGATGTATGCTATCAGGGAGCATGACATCATCGCTTGGAAGCAGTACAACAATCTCGAGTTCATCCAATGCGCCTGCCGCGTCACCGAGCACCGCCTTATGGACGGTGGCATAGCACAAAGCAAGCGACAGGAGGTCAAAACGCTCATCAAGCACCTGAAAAAGGAGAACCCCACCATCGAGCAATCCCTGTTCAATGCGGTGCACAACGTGGTGGTCGGCACCTTCCCCGCCTACAAGGACAAACAAGGGAAACACAGCTTCCTCGAGAGGTACGACCTCTAGGAAAGCAGCCCTTTCAGCCTCCCGGAGAGTCTCTTCGCTTAGCGCAAAGTGAAGCCGGATCAGATGGTTCACCGGTTCGCGAAAGAAGCTTGAGCCGGGCACTGCGGCAACGCCAATCTCCCTTGTCATCCATTCGCAGAACTGCAAGTCAGTCCACCCATGGAAGGGGGGGATGACCAAGAAATTGCCGGATGTCAACCAAGACAAAACAGGTGCCATGGGGAACATTGTGTTCCAGTCCCGCCTCATCCAGACCACCTAGGAAGAGATTCCTCTTTTTTCATACATTGCGCCAAGTTCCTCATAATAGGAATCGGAAAGCGAAAGCCCCGCCATTGCCGCCACCCGTGATCGAATAGGTCTTGGAAAGAGAGTTACAAAACCGTATGCTCTCTCATTCCAGGAAGGGATGCAAGGCTGACGTGGCGATAGGGTTTGTAGACGATATGCTCGTAGACCTCGTCGGTGACCACAAATGCATTATATTTGATGGCAATGTGGGCGATTGCCTTAAGCTCGTCAAGCGTGAAGACTTTTCCGCAAGGGTTGGAAGGGTTGCACAAAATCAAAGCCTTGGCTCCTTCCTGAAACCCTTTCTCTATCAGGGAAAGGCCGAATGTGCAGGAGGGAGGCACGAGAGGAATATAGATGGGACAGGCTCCGCAAAATATGCGTCCGCCCCATATTTCTCATAGAATGGGGAAAAGAGCATCACCTGTCCATCGGGTTGCAGATGGTCATCATCGCCTCCGTGCTTCCGCACGTAATCACGATCTCCTTCTCCGGATCGGGACACCATCCCACACTCTTCGACGCCTTACGGCAAATCGCCTCCCTGAGGTTCTGAGCCCCATAGGTGACAGAGTATTGGTGGGGGCCTTGGGAAGCCACCACCTCTAGTGCGTCCAGCAACTTTCCGGGAGGATCGAAATCAGGGAATCCCTAGGAAAGGTTGATGGCTCCCACACTGTCGCTGAGGCGGGTCATCCGTCTGATTACACTGTCGGTGAAAGAGCCGACTCGTCTACTCAATTGGGGCATGATCCTCCTCTCTTGCTGTATTGTTCCCGCCGAGGAAGGTAAAAATCAACCACCTTGCCCATTTGCCTTTTTCGGGAAAAAAGATACCATGCGGATATGAAACGGTTCCTACGCTTCTTTTTCGCAAAAGAAGGTGTCTATCCTCCCGCAGGGCTCCCCTCCATGGGGTGGTTTCTTTTGATGGTGACCACCCTTGCCTCCGTCTACCATGGACTGAAACGGACAGTGCGGCTCAAGGAGGAAGAGGTGCGTTCCGTCGTGAAGAGGGACGCCTGGATGCTCTGGATCCTCGAGATAATCAAGATCATCTATCGGTTTCTCACAGGATTCGCCATGAACCTCAACACCTGGCTCCCCCTCTATTTTTGCTCCATCACCCTCTATGCAGTGGTGGCAAGCTGCTCGAAAAACCCGCTGCTACGGCACATCGGTGATGTCTTCATCACCACAGGAGGGCTGTGCGGAGGCATCTGCTTCCTCTTCTACCCATCCTCCTCCCTGCTTCTCTTTCCCACGCTCCATTATCTCTCCATCCACAGTTTTCTCTACCATGGAACGATGGTGTACCTCGGGATTCTTCTCTCTCGTAGCGGCACGGTGAACCTTGTTCGGTCAGACTACAAGTACTACATGGCCTACACCGGGTTCTTTTGCCTTCTCGCACTCATCTTCAATCACATGTTCGGGTTGAACATGATGTTCATATCCCAACCCATGCACGGCACCTTCCTTGATTCCCTCTCCTGGCTGCTTGACCGGCTTTACACGCCAGCACTCGTATTGGTGCAAATGACACTTCCCTTCCTTGCCGTCATGCACATCAAGGAGAGAAGCGGCTTGCTCTCGCGCCCCGCGAGGTATCAGAACCTTTTTTGCCAAGAAAGCTTCAAACCATGATCAGGGTGTGCAAATTCCTTTCGACATGCTCGATTCTCCGGGAAAACAGCACCGAGGCGGCCACCATTGCCTCCACATCAAGCTCATCGCCGTCCCTCTCCTGATGAAGCAAAAGGAGATACGTCAGCCGCATGCTGCGACGCACGAATCGGACGATTCTCGCCCAAAGCATGCCATAGCTTGCCATGGGCCCATACCGGAAAAGAAGCAAGGAACCGAATGTGGAGAACCAAGGAACGAGGGTGCTTGCATGTTTCTCCCAATACGCAAAGGAGAGTTGTCGCAGATGGCGGATACGTGAAGGCGTCAGAAAGCCCACCTTGCTTGCCTTCGTACATAAGGCGACGACCCTGGCAAGCACATGGTCGCCTTGCGAATCCAGCACAATTTTCCGGACAACCTCACCGTCCTGTAAAGAAGCAATAAGCTTTTCCCTTCGGTGAAGAAGCGCATCCAACCCAGCAGCATCCCTCAAATCCAGGGATGGCTCCTCCCCTACTTGCTCCTCAAGGATGGCAAAAGGGCGGGAATAAGCCATCTCGCTGGCAAGAGGGCATGCAAGGTCCATGGAAAATTGCAAGTAATCTCCACTGTTCCAGGAAAGCCGGGGGAAGTGCCTGCAGGTCTCACAGAGCATCTCCTCCCCATATTGGCGCTGCATCCGGCAAAGGCCGTCCGCATCCAAAAACCAGCATCGTCCCCCCTTGGTGACCTCGAAGGAGTATGCGTCTCCCTCTTTGACCAGATGATCCAACACCACTGTCCGCTCTTTCAATGGAAGCAAGCGATAACGATTCATGGCTTGCTCATCGATGTCAACCGACCAGAGCTCGCAGCACGTAAGCGGGCACTTTCCCGCCAGACAGGAGAAACCGGTGAACATTGAGGGATAGAGCATGCGCATCATGACAAATATAGCACACCATGCTATAGTGGTGGCATGAAGAAATTATTCCTCCTTTTCGCTTCTTGCCTCTTTCTCGGCTGCGCAACCTCAAAGCACTTCTCCATTCAGCTTGAGGAGAACCCGACCACCGGCTACTCTCTAGTCTGGCAACAGGAAGGGGATGGTGTAGTAGCACTTGTGAAAGAGAGGTACGTCCAAGATTCCGGTGAGGTGATGATGGTCGGAAGAGGGGGAAAGCACTCCTTCGCCTTCAAGGGAGTCAAAGCGGGAAAAGTGACACTCTCCTTCCAGCAAGCAAGGCCATGGGAGCCGAAGGAGATGGCTCTCGATGAAGCGGTCTTCCATCTCACGGTAAAAGAGGATCTCTCTATTACGCTCTGACATTCTCCCACGGATAGGCCATGCCCCATTGGGAGCGGATTTCATCCATAATCTCCATGCACCGAATAATTTCCGAATGCGGCATCTCCGGGCATTCAACCCTTCCCTCCTGGATTGCCTTGCAACAGGATTGCAGCTCATACTCGAAACCAGTCAGCTGGAGAGGGACGCCAATATCCCGAACAAAGTGGCGCTCCTTGTCATAGACCTTGACGCTCTGGGGATTGTTGACGTTGTCGACCCAAATCCATCCATCCGTGCCCGCAATCTGACAAATCCTGTCATCAATAGCAGTGAATCCCGACTGCATGGACCCTATTGCTCCGCTTGAAAAGCGTAGCGAGGTGCTCGAAATCTCGTCAACACCTTTGTCAGAGAGGGTCGCCATGCTTTGGATCTGCGTCACTTCACCCGGGGTGTGCATCAAAATGAAATTGAGCGCATAGACACCGATGTCCAAAAGCGCTCCTCCTGCGAGGGAAGGTTCCACAACCCTTCTCTTGTGAGTCAATGGGGCGAAATATGTGGCACAAACATGCTTTACCTCACCTATCTCTCCCGCGAGGATCGCTTGGTTGATCAAGGTGCGTATCGGCTCATACCGTGTCCAGATTGCTTCGCTTACCAGCACCTTCCGCTCCTTTCCCCTTCGGAGCAACTTCCTTGCCTCCTTCGCATTGGAGGTGAACGCCTTCTCGACAAGCACGTTTCTTCCGTTCTCCACGCACATGGTGGCAACCTCGGCATGCAGGCTGTGGGGAACTGCGATATAGATCAGATCAACAAGGGGATCCTCGCTAAGCTCCCGATAGGAACCATACGGTTTTTCCGCGGAAAACTCCCTTGCGAACCGTTTCGCCTTCTCCAAATCCCTTGAAGCGACACCATAGAGCGTATGCCCGCTCAGGTGCACGGTCCTCGCCATCTTTTCCGCGATATGTCCCAGTCCTATGATACCAATACGCATTCACACCTCCTTGCTGTCCTTCCAGAGCTCCCACTCATCCAGATTCTGCCCGTCGATCCATGCGATTCCGTCCCCGGAGAGATGGACTGTCTCAAAATATTCAAGCTCCTTGCGTTCGTTATGCCAATAACCACGAATCAGATATGCCGCATCATACAAACGCCTCTTCTTCCCCTCGTACTCCAAAAGGAGGAGGTATCCTTTTACCGGCCAGACATGCACCAAGCGGGGGATGGTCATGTGTTATCGCAAAACGCAGTGACGATATCACCCACGCCATCCAGCACCAGGCTCGGGCGATAGGCATACAATTCCAGCGTCTTCCTTGTGGAGATGCCGCTCAACACCAGGATGGTGGACATGCCACTCTCCAGGCCGGAGACCACATCCGTGTCCATCCGGTCCCCCACCATGACAGCCTCCTCGCTGTGGCAGGCGAGAATCCTCAGCCCGGTACGCATCATAAGCGGATTTGGCTTTCCGCAAAAATAGGCTTTCACTCCGGTTGCCATCTCAATCGGTGCGACAAGCGCCCTGCAGGCGGGAGCGATTCCCTCCTCAATCGGACCGGACACATCGCTGTTGGCGCCAATTAACTTCGCTCCATGGAGCACCAGGTTGGTTGCCTTGGTGATGGTCTCCAGCGAGTAGCTTTTGCTCTCCCCCACCACCACGTAATCCGGATTGACGTCGTTCATCGTCATCCCCGCATCGTAGAGCGCATTGACCAGTCCGGCCTCCCCTATGACATAGACGGAGCATCCGGGAGCCTGCTCCTTGAGAAAAGCAGAAGTGGCAAGCGCACTGGTATAAAAATGCTCCTCCCCCACATCCAGACCCATGCGGGCAAGCTTTTGCTTGAGCTCGCGCGGCGTGTAGCTGCTGTTGTTGGTCAAGAACAGATATTGCTTGTCACTCTCCTTGAGCCATGCGATGAAACGTTCGACTCCGGGAAGGATTCTGTTGCCATGGTAGATGACTCCATCCATATCGCAAAGAAATCCCTTGATCCTACTCCGATCCAACACTATTCCCCCCTTTTCCCTACGATAAGCGAGAAAAGGGGGATTGTTCCATCCCCTCACACGAAAGAAAGGACTCCGCCCGGAGTGTGAAAGGCGGAGCCCATATCGGAAATCCTTCGAGACAAACTACTATCCAACAGGTCCGAAGTTTAACCAACCAAATGTGTGCCGAGTGCGATACATGCGCTTCGCGCCTCTTCATCAGGCTCATTCTCGCAAACAACCGTGTCCACCAAGGTAGCACCATCCTTCTCGACTCTTTCCTTCCAGCCGTCCATGTATGCACCCGCTCCCCATCCATAGGAACCGAACAAGGAGACTCTCTTTCCCTTCAAAAGCCCCTCCACGCAAGCGAACATCGGCTCGAACTCGCCCTCCTCAAGCACCTCGTCCCCCATCGCAGGACAACCGAAGGCGATGGCATCATACTTTGCCACATCGTCGGCCCCGAACTGGGACGCCGTTAGTTCTTCCACCTCGGCGCCAGAGGCCTTTGCCGCCTCAGTGACCAGCATCGCCATCGCCCGGGTGTTACCGGTTCCGCTCCAATACACAACCGCTACTCTCATGTCTCTCTCCTTCACTGCAAGCTTCACAACTGGCATTCCCTTTGCGAAAAGCCTGCAGTATCTCTGCGTGCTTCTCCTAAACATGGTAAACCTGAGTTTTGCCTGCTCCACATTTTCGCAAACCTTCCAGC
>CAVESN010000027.1:0-4296 GCA_963618365.1 Bacteroides uniformis | reverse complement strand
CCTTCCAGCAACCCGTGCAAAGCGCATCCCCCTTGCGTGCGACCAGAAGCAGGTTATCCGAGGAATAGCCCCGCCTCATGGGGAAACGAACCACCCTGGCAAAAACGTCTGACAAACTACGCCACCATCAAATCCCCCCGCCCAAAGAATACCCTCTTTGCACACGAATCTGCTTTGCCACAGGAGATTGCAAATCCCCTGCAAGAAGGCAAGGCCAATACAAGCAGACAAGAGGATTCCAACATGATGGGATAGGAATCGCACGAAGCCCCATGGGAACTACCATCCGGTCCAAACGCCATATATCTTTCTTGTCCAAACCATCGTTACACGGAAACAAGCTTCCCGTCTTCATCCCCGCCAGGGTCGGTGCACATTATCTTACCACATGCTTGGCTGGAATCGCTTTTTCTTTGGTTAGGATTTCCTAACCACATAAACATTACATGTTTTACTTTGAAAGCGTCAAGAGAGTTTTGAGAAAATTACCGCTTATGGTCAGTGTAACTTGACCATGAACTGACGCAAGGGACACCCTGTTGCAGGGTACAATTCCTCAGAAAACCCCTGTTCACAAACTGTCTGGCAAGGCCTATCATGACATCATGAGGCGATACTTGGTTTTAATGGGTTTCGTTGCGTTCAGCTTCTCCTTGTCCGCAAAACCCGCCATCTCCTACAAGAACGACCATGGCGGGTATTCCGATACGAAAAGCAAAACCTACGAGGATGGAGAGGGTGCGTACGTCACCTACTTTTCAGACGGGACAAAGGCAAGAACCTACTTTGACGGCTATTGCTACGTCACCTACTATCCTGATGGCACGAAGAAGACAAGCTATGGCGACGGAATGGGAGGATACGTTTCCTCTGGGCATCACTCCTATCCTAACGGATATGGGACAACCACCTATTAGGAGATTTCCACTTCCCCCTCATACATGGTCCCATTGAGCGTGATGCCACGTATTGTCTCAGGACGACCCTTGACGGGAATCATCCTGAGCTTGCACCCCTGCCCAAGGAAGTGAATGCCTTCCATGGTGATGCTCCGGAAATAGGGGACATCCTCCTCGCTTTCCATGGCAGGCTTCTCGTCACGGGTGACCAGGTTGAGACTATATCCCATAGTCAGGATGACCCCTTCGTTCCTGATGTCGACCATGCGGATATCGCGTATGGCTATATCCTCCACCACGCCTCCCCGTCCAAGCGCGCTTTTGAAACGGATGCCGACATCTGTCTCCACGAACAAGCAGCGCTCGACAAGGATGTTCCTTACCCCACGCGACATCTCGCTTCCCACCACGAAGCCACCGTGACCCTTGTAGACCGTGCAATCATGGATCCAGAGGTTCTCGCAAGGCCCCTTGGTCTTGCGGGCGACGGCCCCTTTCCCGCTCTTGATGCAAATCGCATCATCCCCCGTCTCAAAGACGCTGTTGGAAATCTCCACGTTCCGGCATGACTCCACGTCGATGCCGTCACCGTTTTGCGCCCAGTAGGCGTTGCGCACGGTAATGCCGTCCACCCTCACTTGCTCGCAAAAGAAGGGATGGATGCACCAAGCAGGAGAATTCGCGATTGTCACTCCCTTCAGCAGCACATCCTTGGAATGCTTGAGGTCAATCATGACCGGCCGGTAGTAATCCCAGCAATCAGAAGCCAAGAGAAGCGACTGGCTGTCCGTTTCGTCGACAGGATGCAAGGCACCTTGGTAACTTGTCTCGGTAGGAAACCACGCCTCATCCTTTCCCTGATAGATCTTTCCTCCTTTTTTCAGAAGCCCTTCCCATTGCCGCTCGGGAAGCTTGAAATGCTTTATCGGCCGCCATAGTTCTCCGCTGCCGTCAATCATTCCCTCTCCGGTTATGGCGACATGATGGGCATGGTCGCTGGAAATCGGGGAGATGGTCCGAATGGCGCTCTGCCCCTCGTAGTCGGTGACAATCAGGGGATAGGCCTCCTTGCTCTTGATGAATTTGAGCATTGCCCCCCTCTTTAGGTGCAGCTCGACATCCGATTTCAGCACAATCGGACAGGAAGCCCAAAAGCCACAAGGAATGACGAACACCCCTCCCCCCTGGGAAGAGAGAAGGTCGATGCCTTTCTGAATGGAATGACCGTTGACCATTCCCGCTTCACAGGAAAACTGATCCCCCACATGTTCCAAATCGGTAAGAAGGATCCTTCGATCAGGGAAACCAGCCACATGAACAGTTGTTTGACCCACCATGCCATATACTCCATGCACACACTACACACTCCCCGCCATGTGAGTCAAATACGGGAAAGTGCCTCCTTCGCATTTCTCCTGAGAATTGACAAGCAGAGAGCCTTCTCTTCTTCAAGGTTTTTCAGAAGCGCATCATGGCATGCATGAAGGTCCCCCCTCTCCAATGCATCGACAACCAAATCGTGCTCATCTGAACCCTCCAATGCCTTCTCTTCCAAGGAAAGAAGCCTTATCCTTTTGACCTCTTTTTCGATGCGTGCGAAGAAAGCCAGCATCCTGCTGTTGCCAGAGGCCAATGCAAGGGCATGGTGAAAGCGTTCGTCAAACGCAAACGCCGAAAGCAGCTTCCCCCTCTTCAGCGAAGAGACCATATTGCCGTTCAGGTAACGCAAAGTATCCACAAGGCTTAGCGATATCCCCTTTTGGAAAGTCAGACGGAGCATCGATCCCTCAAGGGAAATTCTCGCATCATACAGGTCTAGCACATCCTCGCTTGTGATTTTCGCCACCTCAAAGCCACCCGCTACGCTCCTCTTGACAAGTCCATCCATGGCAAGCAGAAAGAGCGCTTCCCGTATTGGAGTACGGCTGATCCCAATCTTGAGCGAAAGCGCATGGTCCGAAAGCGAAGCGCCAGGAGCATACGCACAGGAAAGAATTCCATCCAGCAATTTCTGGTACGCTTCATACGAGCGGGTCTCCCGCGACCTTTTTTCCATGGATTCCTCCCTAGTCGTAGGGTAGGGGAACGCATGGATTATGTCAACTTTTTTATTTGAATTGAATGAATTTAGTATGTTCTTGATAAAAATTGATGCTCTTTGGATGAACGAACTGGCCACCTTTCGGGTGGCCAGTACACACAAGCACTGAGAGAAACGCTCAGTCGAGGGGGACCTCGATGGCTTCTCCATGAGCCTTTGCACGCTTCTCCTCGCTCCAGGCGACGATATAGGTGCCGAACAGGTCGCCAAGACAGTTAAGCATGGTGAAGACCATGTCAATCAAGGCGAAAATCCCTGCGATGATACCGACAATCTCAAGCGGAAGTCCGAAGGCGTCAATGATGATGGCGATGGTGACAATGCCGCCACCGGGAACACCACCCGCTCCGGTAGTCAGAATCAATGCAAGGAAGATCACCTTGAGCAGAAGCCCCATCGAAATCGGTGTTCCGATGGCCTGTGCGGCGAAGATGAAGGTCAGCGAAAGCATGATGCCGTTGCCATCCTTGTTGACCTGGCTTCCAAGAGGAATCGTGAAGCTGGAGATTGAGCGGGGGATGTGAAGGCTATCCGCACAACCGAGGTTCACCGGCACACACGCAAGCGAGCTGCTGGTGGAGATTCCAGTGACAATAGTCGGCACGCCCTTCTTCAGGACATGGAACGGGTTGCGCCTGGTAACCAAAAAGACAATCAGCTCGTAGAAGCAGATCTGGATGATGACAGAGAGATAGGAGGCCCCTAGATACTTGGCAAGGAAACCTGCAAGCTGCTTGCCATAGACACCGACCGTGCATGCCATCAAGGCGCAGATACCGATAGGCGCATAAAGCATGATGATGCCGACCATCTTGTTGAACAGGTCCGCAAGCATGGCGAAACCCTTCGCGAGAGGAAGCTTCTCGTTTTCGGGAAGGAAAAGAATCGCGACACCGACAAAGGCGCTGAAAACGATGATCTGGTCAAACCTGCCACTGGTGAGCGCAGCGAAGATGTTGCTGGGAAGAAGACCGATGATGGTGTCCCCCAGGGAAGGAATCTTCTCGATGGCACCGCTGTACTCCCCCTGCAAGGTGAATCCTACACCCGGGCGGAAGAGGAAACCGGTAGCGATGCCGACGATGATGGCAAGGACAGTGGTCAAGGTGTAGTAGACCATGATCTTGACACCGACACGTCCGAAAATCTTCGGGTCGTTCAACGACGAGATACCCGCAATGAGGTTGACGATGATGAGCGGAAGCGCCGCCATCTTGAGCAAATTCAGGAAGACCGTGCCAAACGGCTTGATGACGGTAATTTTCTCCCCAAAAACCGCACCGAGGACGATACCGA
>CAVESN010000026.1:6700-20243 GCA_963618365.1 Bacteroides uniformis | reverse complement strand
GCAGCACCGCATATGACATCGTAAAAAGATATGTTGAAGGGAAAGTCGGTAAATTTACAGGGTCTGATGTAGTAGCGGGCTGTCCGAAATTCAGCAGATCTTCTGTTCTTTTTCAATTGAAGAGACTCTCAGATGAAGGTCTCATAACCAGGAAAGGTTCCGGGAGAAACACCTTTTACGTCAGGCAAATATAAGTATGCAGAGGGGTCCCCAATACAAATAGCGAATAGCCGGAAAAATCGGGTCAGAATCATAGCTGGTGGTATTAGGAAGCGATGACATTGCCGAGGAGGTCCCTTTCCTTGATATAGATGGTCTGCCTTGGGCCTGGTTTTTCATTTCTTCTTGTCCTTGGCTTGTAAACCTTCTTCGTTCGGTGGGATTCATAGCTTTTAGGGATAGCGCTGTTATGGGCGTGCTCCCAGACCAGGAGGCCGAAGAAGTCGAAATCCGAGTAGCCGAAGGCGCTTCTGCGCATGTTCTTGATGTAGCAGTTGGCCCCCTCGAGGATTCCTGTCGACAGCCCGAACCTTGCCATGTTCAGGATGCCGTCCCAGTGGCTGAGGATTGTCTTGGAGAAGAGTGTGAGCTGGTTGTTGGCGGTCTTCACCCACTCGTTGAGCCTGCTTGCCATCACGTCCACGTCCCTGATGTGGATTATGTCACGCAGCTCGCCACCAAGGGTGTAGGCGGTAGCTATTTCCTCATCGGCCCTCAGCACGGAATCCAGGGCCTCGACATGGTTTTCCCTTCTGTCCTTGTGCCCCTCGGGAGGCTTGATCCCCAGTTCGTCGCAGCGTTTCCCGTATTCCTTGTTGAGCTCCCTGTTGGCCTTGTCCTTGGCCTCGAGGGCTGTGCGGCTGGTCATCAGGAAGAATCTTGAGTCAAACATCTTCCTGGCCTGCGCCATCAGGTCGGCGCCATCTTCCTACGGCCCTCTCCGCTCGCCTTGTCCGCCTCGGCCCTCAGCCTCCTGTATTCCGCCTTCCTGAGAGGGTTCATGACCTTGTCCTGATACCGCTGGACAAGGTGGAACGGATCGTAGTTCAAGGCTATGTGGGGATAGGATTTGCTTATGGCCGGGTAGTAGGTGTTGTTCATGTCCATGACAACCGCCTCCACATGGTTCATGAAGTCTTCCCCCACGAACCTCATGAAGTCTTCGACCTGCGCCTTGAAGTACAGGGTGTAGTAGGTGCCCCCGCAGCGAATCGGCATGGTGTCGATGGCAAGCCTTCCGCATTCGGGCACCGGTATGAGTGGTAGTGGGCCCTGACCTGTATCCTGTCAATCCCCGTCGAGGCGTGCTTGAGGAGCATCGTCTTGTTCTTGTGGATGTGCAACCCATCGTGCCCGCAGTGAGGGCATTTCCCAATCCTGCCCTTGAGGTGGTAGTCGTAGGTGATGGTCCTGTGCTTCGCGGCCATCTTCGTCTCTGGGGGTGCCAAAGATTCGGCCACAGCACTGTCAACAAACAGCGATGGTGTGTTATTATCCATGTGGGCGTTTCCTCGTAAATGAAGTTTTCCAAGTTCAATTATAGGAAACTGCCCTTTCTTTTCCGACAGGATTATCCTTCGGAGAATCATGATCTGAAGTGTGATTCTTGACCTTTTTGACGAAGAAAGGTGATTCACAAGCAAGCTCTCTTGTGGCATATTTTGTGCAAAGGCAATCATCTATGAAAAATATTGTGATTATGGTGTTATTGGTGGCATTGGGTGGCCAAGTCTCCGCATTGGATGCGGTGGTGACCCGAATGGGGAATGTGCTCTACGGAAAAGCAAGCGAGACGGGTGATGCTGTTACCCTTCTCGACGAGGAGGGAGTGGAACGGAGTTTCGCAAAGGGTGATGTGACGCTTTTTGCTGACTTTGCCATGCCTCAGCCCAAGGAGGTGGCCAAGAAAGGTAACTTCGAGGTTATCAATGGAGTTTCCGCAGGTTCCATGATTGGGATGAACCGCTTCCGGGAGGCGATGCTGAAAGCGCTCTCCCGGCATAGGTGGGTGGTGTGGCAGGAAAGGCCCGGCGAGATTTTTGTCCGGCTGGCAAAGGAACCCTCGTGGTGGGTGACTCTCCGCATTTGCTACACGCCCAGCGAGTATTGGTACGAGTACCTCGATAGTCGGAATCTCGATGCAAATCCAAAGCGTGACCGCATCCACCGCAACTACCGCCGGTGGATTGCGACTCTCGAGAAGGAGATGGTTCGGTACTATTGATTACCGGACCATGCTGATGATGGCGATGAGGACTCCTGTCACTCCTTCGCCTCCAAGGAATCCGCTGGAAACCAATGCGATCTTCTGGTCCATCCGCTTTCCGGCGGTTTTTTGTATGAGAAAGGAGATGATGGCACCAAAACCCATGACCGCACTGATGGGAGTGTCCAGATAGACACCCAGTCCCAGCGTGGCGGTGGGGACCTTGGCAAGAAAGAGCACCATGCCGATGGCCACTCCGATAGTAAATGCTGGCGCATCCTTCATTCCCCCCACCATGGCGCTGACAGCTGCCGCCTGTGGCGCGGGAAGGGCGGGAGTGCCAAAACTTCCGAAGGCCCTCTTCATGGCAAGCAGCGTGAAGACCGAGACAAGTGCGCCTACGATTCCTCCGATTGCCTCCCCGATGATCTGCTGGCGGGGATCGGTCTTGAGCAGGTATCCGCTCTTGAGGTCGTTCATCACGTCCCCTGCAAGTCCGCATGCGACTGCGGTGACAGCCGCGATGGTGAAGGAGGCGCTTAACGTGTTCTTGAAGAAGAGGTGGATGACTAGGAGCACCAGCATGCCGAAGATTTCCATGGGGTTCACTCCCGTTTGTCCGGTGAGCATGCTGGAGAGGTAGGTGGCGAAGAAGACTCCGACTACCAGCACAAGCCCCTGGGGCACGCTCACCTCGGAAAAGAGGGAGAGGGTAAGCACGCACATGAGGATGATGGCGATGGTGCAAAGGATGCTCTTCCTCGAAATCTTGTTCTTTTGCAGTTTTGCCTGCCTTGTTCTTTTGTAGATGTCCAGTCCTGCCTTGGCGAGCACTCCGAGCCCGGTTCCAATCATGAGCCCGATTCCCAGGTTGGTGCGGAAATCCGTGGCCCTTGCCATGTCGGCAAAGAGGCCGAGATGGATGCCGAGGGGGACAATCAGGTAGTGGCCGAGCACCATTCCCAGGAGCCAGACGCCAGCAAGCACCGGTCCGATGATGGCGCCGATGCCCAGTGCCATCGGGCTGTTGTAGACAAGTAGTGGTGCCAGTGTCGCACTTCCAGAGTAGAGCACGAATGCTTGCGGGAGTATGTGCAGAGCATCCCTTCCCGCGGTGTAGAGCGCGGCGATGGCCAGGGAAAGGAAGAGCACGAATGCGGCTTTTCCACCCGCCATTCCCGCTTTCAATGTCTCGCAGGCGGCCACTCCCATGGGATAGGGAAGGGGGTCGTCCTCAATCAATTGCTTGCGCAGGAGTGTGGTGAAGAGTGTTCCCAGCAGGACACCGACGATGGTGAGCGCAATCATGGAGACAATGGGAAATTGGCTCTCGGGGGAAATCATCCATAACCCGGGAAGCGTGAAGGCAAGTCCTCCTGCGACCATCGCCCCCGCGCTCATGATGGTATGGGTGCAATTGATCTCCCCGATGGTGCTGTGCTTGCAGTGCTTCAGCGCCGCCATGCTCACTACGGTGACGAAGATGGTGGGCCAGGGAAGCGCACCCATGCGCAGTGCCACGTACATGCTGCTTGCGGTGATGACAATCAATCCGCAAATCCCAACCAAAAGAGCTCTTGGGGTTAGTTGCTTCATGTGACACAGCTTACTCCTCTCCTTGTGAGAAGTACAAGACTGGATAGGGAGGGAAAGTGGTGCTAATGTGGTGCTATGAAGAAATTCGTTTGCGCGCTCTTTTTGTGTGTGGCGCTCTCTTCTCCCCTTTTTTCCTCATGGGGCTTTGGAGCGAGGGCTGGATCGGTGAATGGCATCACAATGCAATTTCGCTTCGAGCAATTCGACTTCATCGCCGCTTGCAACTATGGCCTCCTGGATGGGGGATGGAGCGCATTCGAGGCGGGAGTCAACTTCCAGGTGCTTGAGTTCGACTGGAGTCCCGGGACGTGGGAGTGGAGGCTCGGTGCGGTTAGCGATTTCGGTTACCACTTCGGGGATGCCGGGTTCTTTTTCGGAGCTTTCGCACCCTCCCGGCTCTGCTACACTTTCCCCTCTGCTCCTTGGACGGTGTACCTTGAGTTCGCACCCGGTGTGGATGTCGTTCCCAAGACAGGTTTTGACATGGCTCTCTGCCTTGGTGCCACGTACCTCGTCTCTTTCCATTGATTAGCAAGGCTCTTGCCCCGTATAATTCCCACTGCTATGGATACTTTGAAACAGGAATTGAAGCAATTGATTGTCTCTTCCCTGGATTTGGAAGATGTGAAGGGCGAGGATATCGCTGATGACGAGGCGCTCTTCGGCGAGGGTTTGGAGCTTGACTCCATCGATGCCTTGGAGCTTGGGATAGCCATCAAGAAAAAGTATGGGGTGGCTTTCTCCGGTGAGAACGAGGAGAACAAGAAGTATTTCAAGAGCGTCAATACGCTTGCCGAGTATATCTCCAGTAAGAGAGGGGAAGCGAAATGATGACGCGGGATGAGCTGTACGATTCGCTGAAGAATGCCTTGAGCGAGGATTTCGATATCGACAAAGAGAAGATTAGCCTTGACTCCAACCTTGTCGAGGATTTCGACCTTGATTCGATTGATGCTGCTGACTTGATTGTCAAATACAAGGAGTATCTGCCTGCCAAGGTGGATGCCAGCATGTTCCGCAACATCCGCACGGTGCGCGACGTTTTGGATCTGCTTTGTCCCGAAAAACAATAGATGCGATGAAGCGGATGGCTAGGATAGCCACCTCTGTGGCGGCCATCCTCTATCCCTTTTTCGTCTTTTTGTGCCTGGTCGTCTATCAGGTCCCGCTACGGGTTTTCTCCCTTTGTCTTCTTTTCTTCGCAGGCGCGCTCTTTTTCGCCCGTGGGGGGAAGGATGTGCCTTCCCTGCTTTTCCCTTCGTTCCTCCTTGTGGCGGGAATCTCTCTTCTTTTGCTGAAGAGCGATTTGGTGCTTCGTCTCTATCCGCTTCTTGTCACCTTCTTTTTCTTTTGCTCGTTTGCCTCTTCCCTCTCGGGTGAATCATCCCTCATCTACCGGTTCGCCCTCCTTGCCGACCGGTCAATTCCCTTTCGGGGAAGCGTGCATGCGATTATGCGTTATTGCAGGCGGGTGACTTTTCTCTGGATAGGTTTCTTTGTCCTGAATTTCTCTCTTTCGCTTTTCACCATTGTTTTTGACAACAAGTGGTGGTGGGCAGTGTATAATGGGGCACTCTCCTATGTGCTTATGGGAGTGCTTTTCCTCGGTGAATGGGTGGTGCGAAAAATGACAAATGCGCGATTGGAAAAAACCGTGTTGCTTTCTGAGACGACACGCGAGAGCAGGCCGGACGACACGATTGTCTGTTATTCGGGACGGTGGAGCGACCACAAGTTCCTCTATTGGAAGGACTATGTGGAGGATGTGGCGAAGATTAAGGCCTATGTCGCGCAAAGCGGCAAGAGCAGGTGGATCCTCCATAGCGACGACTTCTGGTGCTTCGCAGTCGCATTTGCGGCCCTTTGCCAATGCCACAAGACCATTTGTCTGAGCGCGAATGTCGCACCGGGGTACCTGGATGAGATCTTCGATGGGGATACAGCCATGCTTAGTGATACGCCTCTCAATCGGAGTACCCTTATTTCGACGATCCTCTCCTCTCCTGTTCCCTCCGATTTGTCTTGGAGCAAAATCAACCCGAAGGAGACATACCTCTATTTGTACACATCCGGTTCCACTGGGAAGCCGAAGGCGGTGCGCCATACGCTCTATGAGATGGAGCTGGACTACGGGTTTGTCATGTCCATGTGGGGGGATGGTTTCCATAAGAGGATCCTTGCAAGCAGCGTGAACCCCCACCATATCTTCGGGTTCCTTTTCGCGGGGCTTCGGCCCGTCACTATCGGCGTTCCCTTCCGCAGGGAGCGCATTGTCCAACCCGAGGAGCTGAAAGAGCAGAATGACGCTCCCCTCATGCTTATCTCCACTCCCGCCTTCCTCAAGCGGTGCATCGAGGACCCCGACCTTTCAAATGGGGCAGGGTTGAAGGATCCGATGATCATCGTCAGCGGAGGAGCATTGCTGCCAGAAGAGGCGTCATCGACCGAGAAGGTGCTTGGCTATTGGCCCATCGAGCTCTATGGTTCGACAGAAACAAGCGGCATCGCATGGAGGCAGACCAACAAGAGCCTTGAGTGGGCTCCGTTTGATAATGTGGATTTCCGTAAGGGGGATGATGGATGTCTCATCCTGAACTCTCCCTTCATCGAGCACAAGGCGGACTTTGTCACCAGCGACCTTGTGGAGATTCGACCCGGAGGGAAGTTCCTCCTCTTGGGACGCAAGGACTCGGTGGTCAAGATCGAGGAGAAGCGCATCTCCCTTCCTGAGGTGGAGAGGCGGATCATGGAGCTCGGTCTCTTTTCCGATTGCACGGTGGTTATGCTTTCCGACAAGCGCCAGTACCTGGCTGCGGTGGTCGTCTTGAATGAGCAAGGAAAAAAGCAGCTGGGCCCCTTTACTCCCGCAGAGCGCCTGAAATGGCTTCGCTCCTCCCTTGCCAAGTGGTTTGAGCCGATTGTGATCCCCCGCAAATGGCGCTTTGTCGAACAGATTCCCCAAGACTCGATGGGAAAGAAGAAACGGCTTGAGATTGTCGGGTTGTTTTCATGAGGCCATTGGTTTCCCTTTCTAGTCTCTCCTTTTGGGGGGCGGACCATGTGCTGATGGACTGTCGGGGAGAGAAGAAACGTGTATCGGATTTGGTTAAGGAGAGTGGTGGGGTGCTCTCCTTTATCCAATCCCATCCCCATCGCACCTGGCTGGTCCATAGCGAGGAGTATTGGGATACGCTACTTGCGCTCTTTGCCCTTTGGGAGGCAGGGGAGACACCATCTCTTGTCGGATTCCTTGCACGTGGCTATCTGGATGAGATTTCCGGGGAGGATGGATGGCTGCTGGGGGATGAGGATGGGGAGCATAGCTCTTCTCTCAGGCGTCTCAGCCAGTCTCCTTGTGCAAAAGGGGAACTTGCTGTTGGAGGTGATGCGAAAGTGATTCTCTACACTTCCGGTTCCACCGGACAACCACAGATGGTGGTCCATACGCTCTCCGACATAGAAAATGGGGCCTCCATGGCGTGGCGGGTGTGGGAAGAGCAATTGGGGAATCGTCCTTTTCTCACCAGTGCGCCACCGTATCATATCTACGGGCTTCTTTCGGTCATGGTCCGTGCCTTGATGGGAGGGGTGGTGCTGCAGAGTTCGAGGATCAGTAGTACAAACCAGCTAGCCGGGGTGGGAGATGTCACTTTCATGACCACCCCCTCGTTTTTGAAAAGTGTGCTTTCTGATCCTGCAGGCAAAGAGGTCGATTTCTCCCAGGGAATGATTGTCACTAGCGGTGGCGTGCTTTCCAAGGATGTCGCATCCTTGTGCGAGAAGCGGTTCGGCTCTTGGCCCTATGAGATTTACGGGTCGACGGAGACCGGCTCCATCGCATGGCGCCAAAGCAAGAAGGATGAAGCGTGGCTCCCGTTTCCGGGCATCGGATGGGAGATGGGAGAGGGAGGTCGCCTTGTGCTACATTCGCCTCTTGTCCTAGGAGGAAAAGCCTATGTACATGACGATATCATCCGCCCTGTGGACGATAAGCGCTTTTTGCTTGTGGGTAGGAGCGATTCGGTGGTCAAGATTGGTGAGAAGCGTATTTCCTTGCTTGAAGTGGAGAACAGGATTCTCTCGCTCCCTTGGTTTAGGGATGCGGTAGTCGTACTGCTTCCTGGAAAGAGGCCGACTATCGGTGCGCTTTGCGTCCTGAATGAAAAAGGGAGGTCTGCTTTGGCTTCTCTTGCTCCATTAGAAAGACTTACGCTGCTTCGAAGCTCCCTTGCCACCTGGCTCGATCCGATTGCGATTCCACGCAAGAGGCGCTTTACCTCGGCTATCCCGCTCACTACCATGGGAAAACAAAAGAGGGAGGAGATTATGGCGTTTTTTGATGAGCACTACAAGGGAGTGGGCATGCATCTGGAGAGCCAAGAGGAAGGGAAGGTGGTGCTTTGCTTGTCTTTTTCCAAGGATTCTCCCTTCTTCGACGGCCATTTCGACGAGGGGATCAAATTGCTTCCCGCCTTAGCCCAGATTGATATCGTGGTCCATGTGATCCGCACCTATCTCGAAAAGGATTTCCTCCCCCTTTCCATCCCCAAGACCAAGTTCTCCTCCCCCATCGTGCCTGAGAGCAAGCTAAGGCTCTGTGTGTGGGGGGGCGAGGGAAGCTACCAGTTCCAATATGAGGGTGAGAAGGGTGCGCTCTACGCCAAAGGGAAGGTGAGCCGTGGCTAAGTATGGGTTTCTGATTCCTGTCTACAACCATGGAGCTTCCTGCCTTGAGACGGTAGAGCTTCTCCTTCCCTACCAGCTTCCTGTGATCGTGGTGGATGATGGCAGCGATAGGGAGAACAAGAAGCTTCTTGCGAAATGTGCCACTCTTTCCCCTTTGGTGCATGTGGAGACCAAGGCAACCAACGGAGGAAAAGGGAGCGCCGTCTCCCTAGGATTTAAGGTTGCCCATGAGATGGGACTGGAGTATGTGTTGCAAGTGGATGCGGACAGGCAGCATGACATCACCGCCATACCCCGTTTCCTCTCCCTCTCCGAGGCCAATGAGGGATTTCTGGTTCTGGGATATCCGATGTATGACGCAAGCGTTCCCTCTTCGAGGAGAAAGGGCAGGGAGGTCTCCAATGTGTTCGCACGCATTACGAGCCTCAACCCCAATATCCGGGATGTGCTGTGTGGATTTCGCGTCTATCCTGTCGAGCCGGCCTTTCGGGTGACGAGAAGAGGCCTCTGGGACATGCGCATGGGATTCGATTGCGAGGTGGTGGTCAAGCTCTCCTGGCTTGGCGTTCCGATAGTGAACGAGGGTGTGCGTGTCACCTATCCCGAGGGGGGCTCCTCCCATTTCCACATGGTCCGTGACAACATCCGGATCAGTCTTGTCTTCACACGGCTTTGTGTGGGGGCTTTTTTCCGTCTTCCATGGCTTCTCGCAAGAAGGGGGAAGTGATGGCGTCGTGGAGCGAGCAGAAGGAACTCGGCGGCATGGCTCTGATGAGCTTGTGCCTGAAGGTGTGCCCCCACTTCCTGCTTTGCCTGATAGCCATTCCTGTCAGCTTCTTCTATTGGCTTTTTGCTCCGAAGCAGAGGAGGGCTGTCTCCTTGTATCTCTCCCGCCTTGGGAGGAAGCATGGCTCCTGGCGTTGTTTCTATGCATTCAGCCTGACGCTCATCGAGAAGGTGGAGGGATGGTCGGGAAAATGTTCCTACGAGGATCTGGTCTTTTTCGACGACGACCTTCCCCGGTTGCGCAGGAGGCTGCGAGAGGGAAAAGGTGCCATGCTCTTCGTCTCCCACCAGGGAAACGCCGAATTGATGCGCGGCCTTGCCAGCGAGGGAAAGACAGGATTGCAAAAAGAGGTCGAGATTCTCTCTTTCGTCTACTTCCGGGGAACAAAGGGATTCAACAAGATGTTGGAGCGTATCAATCCCAAGAGCATGGTCCATCTGGTGGATGCGGGAAATATTACGGTTGAAGTGGTGGAGGAGGTCTCCCGCACCGTGGAGCATGGCGGCCTTGTCGTCATCGCGGGAGACAGGACGAGCATGCATCATGCCCAGCGCTGCTTCTCGTTTCCCTTTCTGGGAAAAGAGGCGAAGTTCCCCTTCGGCGCCTTCTACCTTGCCACGCTGGTGGGAGTACCATCCTATTGTGTATGCTTTGAGCGTGTGAAGGATCTTGGATGGAAGCACCACTTTGAGATGCATGTCTGGAAGAATCCCGGGGTGAGCGTTTCTTCGAGGAAGGAGAGGACAGAAAGCGCCCGCAAGCTTTGCGCCAACTTTGTCTCCCACCTTGAGGCACAGTGCAGAAGGCACCCCTTCCAATGGGGAAATTTCTTTGATTTCTGGGAGGAAAGAGAGGTATGAACCCTTTTTCAGTGACTGTGGAGAGAGAGGTCGAGTTCTTCGATGTGGATCCGATGCGGGTGGTATGGAACGGGACCTATTTCGACTATTTCGAGTGTGCCCGGTCGAAGCTGCTTGCGGAACTCTCCATCCCATACGAGAGATTGGCGGAGGATGGCTACATGCTCTATGTGGTGCGCAACGAGGCAAAGTATATCCGCCCGCTTCGCTTGCATGAGCGTATGCTGATTCAGGCAAATCTCAGGGAGAGGGAGTATCTCCTTCGCATCGAATACGTGATACGTAGCCAGAAAACGAACGAGGTCTGCACAAAGGGAATGAGCGAGCAGATGATTGCCAGAACCAGCGACGGCAAGGCGCTTATAGGACTTCCTGAAAAGTATCTTGAGACAATCAAGAACCATCTGGGGGAGAATTAATGAGGGGTGCTCTTCTTTTCTTTCTGGTGGCCGCGCTCTCTCCCTTGTGGGGGTTGGATGTCGAGTCTGAGGGTGTGTTCGACCATCCGGTGACCACCGGTGACGCTACGTTTGTCTCCACCTACCAGAAGGTGGCCTATGGGGGTTCCTGGGTGGCCGATTTCGCGCAGACGAAGCACATTGGGGGAATCAATCGAAGCTTTCGGTCCACCGGGACCATGTACCTTGAGCCTGGGTTCGGGATTGCCTGGAACATCCAGAAGCCCTATCCCTCCTTGATGGTGGTGAGTTCCTCCTCCCTTACCCAGAAGCTCCCGGGAAAAGAACCGATTCGCCTTGAGTTCGGAGACAACCCTGTGTTCACCCATATCTCCCGTACCATCGAGATGGTGCTGTCCGGCTCTCTTTCCACTCTTGAGGAATCATTTTTCCTCTCGTTCATGAAAGAAGGGGAAGAGTGGGTTCTCGCACTAAAGCCCAAGCAGAAGGATGTCGCTTCTTTTGTCGGGAGTTTTGTCCTTGGCGGAAGAGAGGAGCTGAATACGGTGCTGATGTACGAGAAAAGCGGAGACTCGGTGCGCTATGACTTCTCCTGCCTAAAGAGGAGACCCTTGAGAGAGGAAGAACATGCTGCTTTCTCGATGTGACAAAAAGCGTTCCCTTGCAATCTGGCTCTCCTTTCATCTTCTGATCTTGCTGCTCTTCCTTGTGCGCGGGAGGGGTGAGGTGAGTGGCAACCTCTTTGACTTGATCCCCTCCTCGCGGGAGATGAAGAGCGTCTTTGAGGCGGAAAGGTCATTTTCCGCAAAGAACTCCAAGACGGTCCTGTTCTTTGTCATCGCTGCAGATTTCCAGGATGCCAAAGAGCAAGCGCTTGTCTTGCATGACCGGCTCTGGGAGAGTGGGGCTTTCTCTTTCCTGCAGGCGGAAAGTGATGCAAGCTACTCGATGGAGGAGATCCGAAATGAGCTTGGACGGATGAAATTCGCATTGCTTGACAGTGGGACGGAAACCCTCCTGGAGGAAAAGCGCTACCAGGAGATATCAGAATCCGCACTTGCGCTCATCTACTCCCCTTTCAGTTTCCAAGGGCTGGGAAACTTGGGAAAAGATCCCTTCCTGCTCTCCGAGAGGGAGGGAAGGAATCTTCTCACATCTCTCTCCTCCCTTATGGGCATGAGTCCCAAGGAGGGTGTCCTTTCCCGAAAGGTCGATGGGCTTTGGTATGTGATGCTCAGGGGGGATTTGACCGCCGATGCGGTAGCGATGGACAACAAGCGTGATATTGCCCGCATCATGCAGACCTGCGAGGATCTTGAGAGGGAGAGCGGTCTTACCGTCGCCTATTCCGGTATTCCTTTTCATAGCTGGGAGAGCTCGATGAGTGCTCAGAAGGAGCTTTTCGTCATCACCACCGTCTCCTTGGCCCTGGTGCTCCTTCTCTTTGGCTGGCTCTTTCAAAGCCCAGTTGTGCTTCTCTTGCTCTTCGGCGATATCGCCCTCTCGGCGTTGAGCGCAATCGGCTGTGTGTTCTCTGTGTTCGGCTCCTTGAATGTGCTGACGCTTGTCTTCGGGACCACGCTTATCGGCACCTGCGTGGACTACTCGGTCCACTATGCGCTGCATGCATGGTGGGATGGAGATGGTGCTTCCCCGTTAAGCACCAGGGATGGGCTTTTCAAGGGAATAGGCACCAGCTTCCTTTCCACTTTCGTTTGCTACGGACTCTTGCTGTTTGCTCCCTACCGGCTGCTCAAGGAGGTGGCGCTTTTCTCCATGACGGGGTTGACTAGCTCGTTCGTTACCAGCATGTTCCTCTATCCGGTGCTCTTCGGTTTTCCCTTGTTTGCGAGAAGAGGTGTGGATGTGGGGAGCTTCGGGGTGCCATCCCCACTTCCTTCACGGAGGTCTCGCCATCTTTTGGTTGCTCTCGCAACCGCATCCGCTTTGGTCCTCGCGCTCTCCAGTCTGCCGGGATTACGGGTGCATAATGACCTTGCAAGCCTCTATTCCATCAGCGAGAAGATGCGTCGTAACGAGAGTCTTGCCATGAAAGCGATGCCCTATGCCTCCACGACCTATCTGATTGTCTCGGGAGAGAACGAAGAAGAAGTGCTCTCCCGGGAGGAGGCATTCGTGGCGGAGCTTGGAAAAAAGGGGGTGAAAAGCGTGCTTGCCACAAGTATGTTCCTCCCATCCTCCGGCGTACAGCAGAAGCGCTATGGCCTGGTCAAAGGGTTGTATGATGCATATCTCGCAAAGCAATGCGAAATACTGGGAACTAGCAGGGAAGAGGCCCTTGGAGAATTTTCCCTGCTGACGGAAAAAGCGGTGCGTGTGGAGGATGTGAAGGATTACTCCCTTGCGAGCCAATTGACCGACAGGCTCTGGATAGGAGAGAGGGAAGGCCGTTGCTTTAGCGCGGTCATGGTCATGGATGCGGACCTCCTTTTGGTGGAGGAGGTAGCCCAGCGCCATGAAGGGGTCTGGTATTTCAACACGGTGCGGGACATCTCGCTTCAGCTTGACGCGTTGACACGCACCATTTTGGGGATATTGCTCTTCTCTTTCGTGCTGATGGTGCTGCTGCTTGGAAGCACCTATGGATGGCGTCGTTCGCTTGGCTACCATCTCTCGCCCCTGGTTATCCTGCTTGTCACAATCTGCCCGATGGTGCTTTTCGAGGGGGTGGTTGACTTCTTCACCGTGGTCGCATTGGTCCTTTCCATCGGTCTCGGACTGGACTATGTGGTCTTCATGATGGAGATGAAGCGGTTGGATAGGAGGCAGAAGGCAATCAGCTTCATCGCTGTCGCCGTCTCGTTCGTTACCAGCCTCCTCTCCTTCGGGACGCTTGTCTTCTCATCCTTCCGCCCGGTGCACCTTTTCGGCCTCGCCGTCTCCATCGGGCTTTCCTCTGCCTATGCTTTCGCTCTTCTCATGCGAAAAGTGGATGGGCGAAAAGAGGAGTGAAGTGGCAGCCGTAGAT
>CAVESN010000026.1:505-6690 GCA_963618365.1 Bacteroides uniformis | reverse complement strand
CCGTAGATGCTCAGGAGAAAGAGCCCCTCCTCTGTCTCGTAGGAGAAGGAGGAGAGTGGGGATTTTTCCTCCTCTCCCCTTGAGAGCAGCGTGAGGAGATTGGTTCCGCTTCCCTTCATCATCGCCTCCATCCGCGACCAGACGTAGCAGAAGCGCAAGGGGGTATCCTTCTCTATGATCCAACTGGCGCGCTTTGGGTCGATGAAGCGGGAAGCGAGCTCCTTGTAGGGACGCAGCTCATCCACGTGCTGCACGTCGATGCCTAGAGATGCATCTTTCGGACCGACAAGCACGACGACTTCCCCCTTCGAGTGGGAGATTGAGATTGCGTTCTCCGCTTGCGGGCAGAACGGTTTCCCTTCCTGCGTGTGGGCGATGGTGAGGGTTGCAAAATCAAGGCCGGTCGCATCAGCTATCGCCTCTCTGGCCAGCCGTGCGCCCTCCTTGTGCTGTTCTTTTCCTTTTCCCTTACGGGAAGAGGAGATGTTGTTTGACAACTGCGTATGATACAGATAGTATTTTGCTACTTGGTCTTCTGAAGAGGTTTGTTTGTGGGTCATCGTCTTTTTCCGGCTCTTTGCGCTCTCATGATACTCCTTCTTGGTTCCTGTGTCTCCACAAGAGCGGCGGGGGGACTGTATGTGACGGACACAGTGCAGGTCGAGCTTCTTCCCACTTCCTGCATGGAGGATAGCTATGATGCGCTTTGCCAGTTCTCTGGATCCTACGGGGAGAGGACTTTCAGCATGCTCACCTACTCCTATGCCAACCAGGACCAGATTGCATTGACCATCATGACTCCCATGGGAAACACCATCGCCAACCTCACCTACGAGGGTAATGCCATCACCCAGGCTTCCAGCACCCTCACTGGGGTTCCTTTTCCTGCCGAGTATCTCTTCTTCGATTTCCAGCTTTGCTTCTACCGTGCCGAATCATTGGAGGAGATGCTCAAAAGGAAAGGGCTCTCCTTTGAAGAGGAGAAGGGGGAGGGAGGTGTGGTGCGTACCCTTAGGCAGGGGGAGAAGGTGATCACCCGCATTGAGAAGGGTGAGGGATTCGTGCGCCTAGTGAATCTTCTTCGGGGATATTCCTACCAGATTGAGGATGGTGGCGATGCCTAATCCCGTCGCACTCTCTTATCCATTTCTTGTCACCAACCTCGCCCAGGATTCAAAGTCGCTGTATCAGGCGGTCCTTGAGGGGAGGCAATGCTTCTCTAAACTCAGGGTCTACGACAAGGAATATTTGTTTGCAGATGTGCCGGAGAAATACCGTGACAGGGAGGACAAGAGCTTCCATAAAGGAATCTACCATGCATTGCTTGACGGATATGGCGCCATAGTGGAAGAAATGGCAAGGCGCTATGGAAAGGAGCGTGTTGCGCTCCTCGTTGCCACCTGCAACTATCAGAGCGAGTGGTCTACTCCTGCGACCAAATACTTCTTCGACCATGCCCTTTTCCCTTCAGGGTACACTCTTTCCTGCCAAAGTCCTTCCTGGGCGGCAGAGTATCTTTGCCAAGGGTGGGGACTCAAAGGGATTCGCTTGACACTTTCCACTGCATGCTCCACGGGAGCGGGGATACTGGCGAGGGCCAGGGACCTAGTTGAGGGGGGATTGGCCGATGCGGTGATTGCCGTGGGATTCGACCTTGCCTACCCTATGGTTTGCATGGGTTTCGACAGCCTCGGTGTCTATTCCCCGGAAATCACCAACCCTTCCAGCGTGAATCGTAAGGGAGTGACTCTTGGAACCGCTCTCGGCGCATTGGTGGTCACATCCCATCCCCAAAAGGGGGATTATGTGCTGCTGGGATGCGGAGAGTCCAATGACGCCTACCATATCACCGGTCCGGATCCCGAGGGGAAAGGGGCGGAGATGTGCATGCGGCTTGCATTGGATGATGCCAATCTGAAGCCGGGTGAGATTGGGTACGTCAACCTCCATGGCACGGGAACCCGCGCCAATGACCTCATGGAGGCCCGTGCCATAGCGCGTGTCTTCGGCACTCGTGTTCCGGTAAGCTCCACCAAAAGCCTCACGGGGCATACGCTTGGTGCAAGCGGAATCATCGAGACGATTCTTTGCCTCGAGACACTTTCACATGGAGTGCTCCCACCGCATGTGTGGGATGGGGAGAGGGATCCTGAGATTCCTTCTCTTTCGTTTGTTGAGAAGGGAAGGGAGTATCCAGCACCCCGGTATTGCATGAGCAACTCCTTTGCATTCGGAGGGAACAACGTGAGTGTGGTTGTGGGGGTGGCAAGGTGAATCTGCCTCTGATGGGAAAGGATGCGGTGGGCGCCATCGTGCCCCACAAGAGGAGCATGCTGCTGCTTGATGGCTTGACAACGTTTGACAGGGAAGGAAGAAGCGCCACCAGCTTCTCCTTGGTCGAGAGGTCCAACATCTTCTTCGATGAGGGACTTGGGGGAGTTCCCGGGTATATTTGCTTTGAACTGATGGCGCAAAGTATCAGCGCCTATGATTACCTGGCGGGGGACAGGGATGGGGGAAAGCCGAAAGTCGGCTTCATCCTCGGTGTCAACAAGATGCGCATGGACCGTCCGGTGATTTCCCTCGGCAGCCGCATTGAGACCGCCATTATCCAGGATTGCGCCATCGGGGATTCCATGTTCTCCTTCCTGGGCGAGTCGAGAGTGGATGGAAAGGTGGTTGCATCTGCCAATTTGATGGTATTCTCGGTCTTGGATCCCCATATGTTCTTGAGGTGAGTGATGGAAAAGAGAGTGATAGTGACGGGAAGTAGCGGCGGTATTGGAAGCGCCATCGCCAAAGCTCTGGCCAAAGCGGGATACCAGGTTGTTGCCTGCTACCATAGAAACGAGGAGCGGGCCAAAGCCTTGCAAAAGGAGATCAAGGGAGAAGGTGGTGCTTGTGACTTGCTGAGGTTCGACATCTCAAGCAGGGAAGAGACACAGGATGTGTTGTCACGCTATCTTGCCGAGCATGGTGCTCCCTGGGGTGTGGTGTGCAATGCAGGCCTTTGCAGGGACAATGTCTTTCCCGCCATGGAGGGGGATGACTGGGACAAGGTGATCCATACCAACCTTGACGGCTTTTACAACGTCATCCATCCCCTAGTCATGGCGATGTGCCGGAAAAGGGAGGGAAGGATTGTGGTGATGAGCTCGATCAGCGGCCTTGTCGGCAACCGCGGCCAAGTCAACTACAGCGCCTCAAAGGCCGGGCTCATCGGAGCGGCGAAGGCCCTTGCAACGGAGCTTGCGAGCCGCTTTATCACCGTCAATTGCATCGCACCCGGCATCATTGACACCGAGATGATCGAGGGACTGCCCGTGGAGGAGATGGTGAGGATGATTCCCATGAAGCGGCTTGGGAAACCCGAGGAGATTGCCGCTTTGACCACTTTCCTCATGGGAGAGGGGGCGGGATATATCACCCGCCAAGTAATCAGCGTGAATGGAGGAATGGCATGAAACGTACCGTAGTAGTCACTGGCGGAGGGGTGGTGACTCCGCTTGGGGAGAGTCCCGAAACCATACTTATGAATCTTCGCGCCCGGAAAAACTTCGTGGTCAATGATCCCTCCCTTGAAGAGTACAAGAACCTTCGCTGCCATTTGTGCGCACCTTTTTCCGAGCCCCTTCCCGAGTATCCGCGCAAGAAGGTCCGTGGTATGGGGAGAGTTGCGCTTCTTGCGCTGACTGCCACCGAGCGGGCGCTACGCATGGCTGGCATCGCAAGCGACGATCCGATGCTCCATAACGGGAAAACCGGCATAGCCTATGGCTCCTCCGCGGGGGACGTGGATGCCATGCTTGACTTCTACGGGCTTCTGGTAACCAAAGACGCGAAGAGGATGAATCCGACCACCTACATCAAGGAGATGCCGCAGACGTGCGCCGCGAACCTCTCCGTCTTCTACGGCTTGACGGGAAGATTGATTACCACCAATACCGCATGCACCAGTGGCAGCCAGTCGATTGGATACGCCTATGAGGCGATTGCAAGCGGAAAGCAGGATATGATGATAGCGGGCGGTGCGGAGGAGCTCTCCCCTGCCGACATCGGTGTCTTTGACTCGATGTTTGCGGCCAGTACGGCCAATGACGAGCCGTCACGGACGCCAAGGGCTTATGATGCGCATCGCGACGGGCTTGTCATTGGAGAAGGGGCCGGGACGTTGATCCTTGAGGAGAGGGAGCATGCGCTCTCCCGGGGTGCCCGTATCTATGGGGAGATTGCGGGTTTCGCAACCAACACGGATGGAGTGCATATCACCCATCCCAACCGGGAGACCATGGCCAGTGTCATGCGCCTAGCCCTTGAGGATGCCAAAGTTGGCTCGGATGCCATCGGGTATGTGAACACCCATGGCACAGCTACTCTTGAGGGGGATATCGCGGAGAGCAACGCCACCTATGATGTGTTCCAAAGGCCGGTTCCCGCAAGCACGGTCAAGGGGTATATCGGGCATACTCTCGGAGCCTGTGGCGCCATCGAGGCCTGGGTTACGCTTGTGATGCTCAACTGTGGCTGGTTCGCTCCCAACTTGAACCTGGATGAGGTGGATCCCCAGTGCGGAAAGCTCGGCTTCATCACCGGAGAGGGGCTCTGTCTCTCCACCGAGTACGCCATGAGCAACAACTTTGCATTCGGCGGCATCAACACATCCCTGATTCTGAAGAGGGGCTAGCAATGGAGAATTGGAAGGAGCCCAAAGCGAAGCTGGAAGAGAAGCGCACGCTTGTTCGCCAGCGCATGCAGGAAGCAAGGAAGGGAAAGCCTACCGCATATGGGAGGCTGGAGATGCTGCTGGATGCGGGCTCATTCCATGAAGTGGGGATGCTATGCTCTTCCCATCTCTCCGACACCCCGGCGGGTGACGGAGTGGTGACCGGATACGGGACGATTGACGGAAGGAGGGTCTTTGTCTCCAGCGAGGATTTCTCCGTCTCCGGCGGCTCGGTGGGAGAGGTACATGCTTCCCGCATCGCCCATATCATCCATCTCGCCTTGGAAGCGAGGGCCCCCTACATCGCGCTCAACGAGAGCGGAGGAGCCCGCATCGGGGAGGGAATTGTCGGCCTTTCGGGTTATGGAGATATCTTTCGGGCCAATGTGGAGGCAAGCGGCAAGATTCCCCAGATAGCGGTGATTCTTGGCTCCTGCGCGGGCGGTGCATGCTACAGTCCCGCGCTATGCGACTTCCTCTTCATGGTGAAGGGCGCCTCGCGCATGTTCCTCACTGGCCCCAAGGTGGTGAAGTCCGTGCTCTTCGAGGATGTCTCGCCAGAGCAATTGGGAGGAAGCGAGATCCATGGAAGCGAGAGCGGAGTCGCCCACTTCGTATGCGATGATGAGAAGAGCTGCCTGGGGGAGGTGCGTCGTTTTCTCTCCTATCTTCCCTCCTCATGGGAGGAGGGAGTTCCCCTCCTTCCCCCTAAGGCGCCACTTAAGGGAGTAATCTCGCAAGAGGTTCCGGAGAACGGGAAGAAGGCCTATGACATGCACAAGGTCATTGACCTTCTTGCCGATGCAAGGAGCTTCATGGAAGTGCAGAAAGATTGGGCGAGGAACATCCTTGTCGGTTTTGCTCGCCTGGAAGGGCGCTCGATCGGTATCGTCGCAAGCCAGACCGAAGTGCTCGGGGGTGCGATCGACGACAAGGCGAGCATGAAGATTGCCCGCTTCGTGCAAAGCTGTGATTGCTTCGGCATTCCCCTGCTTACCTTGGTGGATGTCAGCGCTTTTCTTCCCGGTCCCGACATGGAGAGGAAGGGAATCATCCGCCATGGCGCCAAAGTGCTCTACGCCTATAGCTCCTCCACCATCCCCAAAGTGACCGTCATTCTCCGCAAGGCCTACGGGGGAGCCTATATCGCTTTGGGAAGCAAAAGCATAGGAAGCGATCTGGTCTACGCATGGCCGGGCTCGGAGATTGCCGTCCTCGGCGCAGCGGGAGCCGCCCGCATCCTCTTTCGCAAGGAGATCGAGGAGGGAAAGGATGAGAAGCCGTTCATCGCATCCTACGAGCAGACTTTCTGCACCCCCTACATCGCAGCCGAATACGGGTTTGTGGATGAAGTGATCATGCCCGAGGAGACACGAAGCGCGGTCTCCCGGAGCTTTGCGCTCCTTGAGCACAAAAAGCGTGGACCATTCCACGGGAACATGCCGCTGTAGGAGACCCGCAA
>CAVESN010000026.1:0-399 GCA_963618365.1 Bacteroides uniformis | reverse complement strand
TTCCTTTGGCGGTAGAGGGGAAGGTCAGCAATTGCCCCGGAGAGAATTCGCACCTACGCATGGACCGCCGTCATCTATATGCGAAGCGCTCATTCACTTCTTGATTTATGCCTCTTCGGACATGAAAAAAAGCACCCTGCCTGGAGTGCTTTGAAAACTATCTTAATGATTTGTGGCTAACAGATGAACTTCAAATACTGCAGATGCTTTGTTTCGTTGGTGTCGGAGACACGCTCACTGATTTTCCTACAACCGCAGACATCGGAGTAGAAATGAACGGGGTGCTCATTATCAAGAGAGTCGAGATACACAACCAACCGCCTACCTGAAATTGGATTTTCTTCAATATGGAATCAACACAATCCGTCAAGGCTAATCCCTCTATGCGGTCATCATCAC
>CAVESN010000025.1:2621-20755 GCA_963618365.1 Bacteroides uniformis | reverse complement strand
GTGCAGAGCCTTGCTAAATGGAAAAGGATGCAATTGGCCGATCTGCATTTCAAAGCTGGCACGGGAATCTACACCGACATGAACGCCATTAGGCCCGATGACGACATCGACCCCATCCACTCAATCTACGTTGACCAATGGGATTGGGAGAAAGTGATGGACGATACAGAGAGGAATCTCAGCTTTTTGCAGGATACAGTCAAGCGGATTTACCAGGCAATCAAACGTACCGAGTTCCTTGTCCACGAGCAGTACCCGGCCATTGTTCCTTCCCTTCCCGAGGAAGTGACCTTCATTCAAACTGAGACCGCTCTTGCAATGCATTCTACGTTATCCCCCGAAGAGAGAGAGTATGAGCTTGCAAAAAAGCATGGGGCCATTTTTCTCATAGGCATAGGAGGTAAGCTTTCTGACGGTAAAACCCATGGAGGAAGAGCACCCGATTATGACGATTGGTCGACCATGACTGAAGAAGGATTTTCAGGGCTCAATGGTGACCTTATCGTATATGACACCATCAGAGACAAATCCCTTGAACTATCCAGCATGGGGATCCGTGTCAACAAGGAATCACTGTTGAAGCAACTGGAGATTACCCATCAGGAAAAAAGGAAGGAGCTCTATTGGCACAAACGGCTTCTTTCAGGGGATTTCCCGCAGACAATTGGCGGCGGCATCGGACAAAGCAGGCTTTGCATGTTCCTTCTCCACAAAGCCCATATCGCTGAAGTGCAGGCATCAGTATGGCCCGACGAGCTCTATGAAGCAGCGCGGAAGGAAGGAGTGCACATCTATTGAAACTTGCAAGTTGGAATGTGAACGGGCTCAGGGCAGTCCAGAAAAAGGGTTTCGATCAGTGGCTTACGGGAACAGGATATGACATTGTCTGCCTTCAGGAGACCAAGCTACAGGAAGAGCAACTCCTCCTGCCGGACACCGAGTATCACCCCTACTTCAATTATGCGCAGAAGAAGGGGTATTCGGGAACTGCTGTCCTATCCAAAAAAGAACCGCTCAGTGTCACCTACGGCATAGGATGCGAACTTGACACAGAGGGAAGGTGCATCACTTGTTCCTTCCCTTCGTTCTCTCTTGTTTGCTGCTACACCCCCAACAGTCAGGAAGGGCTGGCCAGAATTGCCAAAAGAAAAGTCTGGGACGATGCGTTCCGTGCACATTGCAAGCATCTTGACCAGACTAAGCCGGTTCTGATTTGCGGAGACCTCAATGTGGCACACCAACCTATCGACTTGAAGAATCCTGGAGCAAATGAAGGGCATGCAGGATACTCGCAAGAAGAGCGCGAGGATTTCTCCATGCTCCTCAAAGAAGGATTTGTAGATACATTCAGGTATATCCATCCCGATGCAAAGGATATGTATACATGGTGGTCATACCGCTTCCACGCAAGGGAGAAGAATGCAGGTTGGAGGATAGACTACTGGTTATGTTCAAACCGTATCGCACCCCTAGTGAAAGCACATGAAATCAAATCTGAGGTATTTGGTTCAGACCATTGTCCCATAGTACTTTCCATTGACATATAAGTTATAATCTATGGTTTTGATATAATTTATATTTGTTCCAATATTAAAGTAAATGGGACCTATCTGGAAATAAATAACTACCATTCATGAATGCTACAAGAATCAACTCTTACCATTAAGAAGGTATTGTGGTATCTCTCCCCTATTCTCAAAGATTTTCCGTTGCTGACAGTCAAGGATTTTCTTGCACATGCGAATGGAGAGAGGAGTAACTTCCACGAGTTCATCCTCTTTGATGAACTGGATCGCCTGCTCAAGTGTGGGACGTTGGATGGGGGTCAATGTCACCGCATCATCGTGTCCACTCGCTCTGAGATTGGTGAGATGCTTAGTCCTTGTAGGATTAAGGTTCAAGTCAAGCTCATGGTTCCTGACACCAACAATCTCACCTTCGTACACTGCGTCACCAGGAAGGATGAACCAGGTTCCCCTGTCCTCAAGCTCCCACATGCCATAAGGTACCGCGACCCCAGAGCGGTCGCAGACAAGGCTGCCGTTGGTTCTTCCCGGAAAATCACCCTTGTAAGGTTCATATCCCTTGAAATAGCTGTACATGATTCCAAGGCCATGGGTGTCGGTCTGGAATTCGTCATGGTATCCCAAAAGCCCCCTCACGGGAGCATCGAAGGTAATCTTCACTCTTCCAGTCCCATTGTATGACATGTCCTGCATGATGGCCTTTCGTTTGGAAAGCTTCTCCATGACGGTTCCGCTGAACTCCTCAGGACAGTCAACAGTAAGAATCTCGCAAGGCTCGCTCTTGTTGCCTTGCTCGTCAACCCTGAAAAGGACTTGTGGTCTTCCCACGCACAGCTCGAACCCCTGACGGCGCATCTCCTCAATGATGATGGCCATCTGGAATTCTCCCCGCCCCTTGACCGTATAGGAGTCATCATTGTTGTGCTCCACCCGTATCGAGACGTTCCTCAGCGCCTCCTTCTTGAGATATTCTCCAATCTTTGCGCTAGTGACATTCTTCCCCTCATGCCCTGCAAGGGGGCTGATGTTTTTCATGAAGATCATGCTTACAGTCGGTTCATCGACTGAAATGCGCTGAAGCGCCTTGGGGTAGCTTGCGTTGCAAATGGTATCTCCGATGGAAACCTTGTCGATACCGGAAAGAACGATGATATCTCCCGGCTCCACGTCGGTGGTCTCATGGAAAGAAGGACCGTCATAGGCCTGAAGCCGTGTTACTCTCAGTGGCTCCCTCTCTCCCTTTTCGGTCATGCAGACAAGGCTGTCATTGGTGTTCGCACTACCGTTTATCACTTTTCCAATGGCAAGTCTTCCCAGGAAATCGTTGTAGGAGAGATCGCTGACTAGCATCTGGAAAGGTTCCTCGTCATCATACGTTGGTGAGGGAATATAGCTTACGATGGCTTCAAAAAGGAGCTTCATCGTATCCTCAAGCTTCTCTGGAGAACTACCACACTTACCGGTTTTCCCGATGGCATAGAAGACGGGGGAATCCAGAAGTGACTCGTCATCACTGAGCTCGAGGAGCAAGTCATACACTTTGTCAAGCGTCTGTTTGGGAGTAGCATCCAAGCGGTCGACCTTGTTGATGACAATGATGGGCTTGAGGTGTTTGGCTAGCGCTTTCTCAAGGACAAAGCGGGTTTGTGGAAGAGGTCCCTCGGCCGCATCGACCAAAAGCACTACCCCATCGACCATGGAAAGGCCCCTTTCCACTTCCCCTCCGAAGTCAGCGTGTCCGGGAGTGTCGATGATGTTGATCTTGATGCCGTTGTAGCGGATGGCGCAATTCTTAGCGCTGATGGTAATCCCTCTCTCCCTTTCGATGTCACCACTGTCCATGATACGGGTTTGTCCCTCTTTGCTCACAATCCCGCTCTGCTTGAAAAGGGCATCTACAAGAGTGGTTTTTCCATGGTCAACATGTGCAATTATCGCGATATTCCTGATCTTCTCATTCTGTTTCTTCATTATTTCGTTCCTGTACGAAGAGTTGCCATCTTAACAACTCGACGAACTTAGGAAGAATATCACTAAGCGGCTTTCCATGTAAATGGATAAAAAAAGGCCCCGAAGGGCCGGATAAAGCGTGTGAAAAGTTAGATTTCCTCTATCATCAACACCCCAGGGTAGGAGGAAAGCCCGTCAATGACAGATTCATGGTTGATCTTCTTTTTCAGGTTGAGCGTGATATAAGTTGCTATCTCCTTGTTCAAACCGGTCTTGTCCATCTCAAAATCAACGACGACAAAACTATTCGCTTTCATCTTCTGCATGAAGATCCGGAAGAACTGGAAAGAATCAAAGACGATGAAAAGCCTGATCTCTCCCATATGGGCGAAGAAATGGCTTTCCCAAGTATCAAGAACCGTCATGACAAGGAACATGAAAATCCAAACGATGAAAGCGCCATAGACAAAACCCGCACCCATGGCAAGGCCCATGCAAGCGGAACCCCAAAGCCCTGCGGCAGTGGTTATGCCTTTTACCTGCTTGAAGCCATTGAACATGATTGTGCCGGCGCCGATGAAACCAATGCCACTGATGACCTGGGCGCCAAGGCGTGACAAATCGGTGTATCCGTCACAAACAAAATCCTTGATGTACTGGCTGGTCATCATCGTGAGCGCGGCGCCCAGACAGACAATGATATAGGTACGGATTCCCGCCCCACGACGCTTGGATGTCCGCTCCATACCCAACGTTCCGGAAAAGAAAACCACCAGCAACAACCGCAAAGGTATGTTGAACAAGGTAAGACTATTCATGTTCAATTTTGCAAGCAGATTCACTGCATCAAAATACATAGCTTCTCCCCTCACCTGTAAAAAAGGTCACGATGTAAGCAAATATCATATTCCAAATTGTTTTGGTGTCAATGAACTATTTTGGCTTTTCATGCAACAAAGACGGGATAGGCTCCCGTCTTTGCGCCAATCAGGAAAAGAAATCAGATGTCGTAGTCAATCCAATAGTTGTATGACTGGTAGACTACGAAGGTCTCAGCCTCGCTCACTCCCTGAACCTGCTCGAGCTCATGCTTGAAGAACTCAAGAAGGCTAAGCCCCTTCTCCTCGGAGAGAAGCACCTGTACAATCAGGTCGAATCGACCGGTGACAACCACCACGTTCATGACACCACGAAGCTTAAGGAACTCCTTCGCTTTCTTCTCAAGGTCCATGGTGTTGAGTTTCACCCCGATCATCACAAGCTGGTTTCCCGGTACCATTTCGGGATTCACCAGGCTGGTAATCTTCATGGTGCCATTCTCCGTCAACTTCGCAACCCTGGTGCGGACGGTGTTCTCCGTGATGCCAAGTGCGTTTGATATGGCAGAGAATGGTTTCCGTCCGTCACCCGAAAGCTGTTTGACAATGGCGCGGTTAGTCGCATCCATCTTTATCTTCATCAGCCGTTTTTCCTTTCAAATTCCTTCATGAACGCGCAGAGATCTTTCACATCCTCCTTGGGACAAGCGTTGTAGAGGCTGGCCCTCAGCCCTCCCACGGAACGATGCCCCTTCAGTCCAAGGAACCCGGCCGCAGTCGACTCCGAGACGAATCTCTTCTCAAGCTCCTCACTGGGAAGCCGGAAGACCACGTTCATCCTGCTCCGATACTGTTTGTCGACGGGAGAGCGGAAGAACTCGCTGGAATCGATGACATCGTAGACCATGGAGCTCTTCTCGATGGCATTCTTCTCCATCTGCTCCATGCCTCCTTGTTTCTTGACCCAATCCAGCATCAGTTTCACTCCCCAGATCGAGAAAACGGGAGGTGTGTTGTAAAGTCCCTCCTTCTTCGCATGGAGCGCATAATCCATATATGCGGTCAAATTGGGATTCTGCCGCTCAAGAAGGGATCTCTTGATGATGATGAGCACTGCACCGGCAGGTCCGAGGTTCTTCTGCACTCCTCCGTAGATCATGGAAAACCTCTCGACCGGAACAGGGCGGGAGAAGAAGTCGCTGGACATGTCGCAAATCATGGGCACGGGTTCCTTGTAATCAGGGAAGGATTGCCACTCGATGCCCCCGATGGTCTCATTCGCGCAAAGATAGAGATAACTGCTCTCAGAAGAGGAAGGCCTCACGCTCTTTGGATCAGGAAGCGTAGTGAAATTGGTGGACGTACCGTCAAAGTAGAGATTCACCTTCCCTAGTTTTACCGCATCGTTATACGCGCTGTTCGACCAAGTGCCGCTCTTGATGTAATCCGCGGAAGTTCCCGGCTTGAGGAATGCGTGGGGAATCATGGTGAACTGGAGGGTAGCTCCACCTCCGAGGAAGAAGACCTCGTAATCCTCGGGAATATGGTAAAGTTCCCTGATGTTCATAAGACACTCGTGGTACATGTCCTCGAACATGCTGCCACGATGGCTCGTCTCAATCATCGATACACCGTTTCCGTGGTAATCGACAATATTGTCTCTCATCTCCTCAAGCACTTCCATAGGAAGCACACAGGGACCTGCAAAAAAGATTTTTTTCCTTGCCATACTCAGAACGCTCCTTTTCCCTTCAATTCATCCAAAATGTCCACTGTCTCGCCACCAATGCGTAGGAGGTTCTCCACGCTGTTGGCACCCACATGAGGAGTCAATGTCACATGCTCCTGAGAGATGATGGGATTGTTCTCCTCGGGAGGATCATGGGGCCACACATCCGTGCAATACCAGGAAACCTTCCCGCTTTCCAGCATCTCCACCATATCTTTTTCGTCCACCACAAGGGCCCGGCAAGTGTTGATGACTACAGGATTCTTGGTGCAATAGGAAAGAAGCTTTTGCCCAACCATCCCCTTCGTCTCGTCGGTAAGGGGCATATGGAGGGAGATGTAGTCGGCATCAGCCACAGCCTCTTCGGCAGTAGCTTTCATCTCGGCCACGGGAGAGGAAGAGACATATTTGTCATAGGCGACGACCTTCATGCCGAATGCCTTCGCGCGTATGGCGACTTCGCTTGCGATATGTCCGATGCCGAAAAGGCAGAGTGTCTTGCCCGAAAGCTCCGTACGTTTCTCTTTCTTCAACCATTGTCCCTGTTTCATCCCCTCATGGTAGCGGACGATATGGTTGGGAGTGGAAAGCATGAGGGCGAAAGCAAGTTCCGCAACCGCGATTGCGCTCGACTTGGGAGTATTGCGGACAATAATGCCCTTCTTGGAGGCATACTCCTTGTCGATATTGTCAGTACCTACTCCTCCTCGGATAATCACTTTCAAGGAAGGAGCATGGTCAATCCACTCCTTGGTGCATTTCGTCTTGGAACGTACAAGTGCCACCGTGGCTTCACCCAGACGGTTAATGTCACTGCTAACCTCGCCAAATTTTTCCAGTTTGGCGGGCATGGACGCATCAAAGGCGTCGCAAATCAGAATGAGCATACATACTCTCCTTGCATTCAAAAGATAAAATCAGTATGGTGCAATTTCCGTATGCCGTCAAATTGTTTCAGTAAAATTTGAGTTTTCGTGCAAATTTTAAAAATATTCTGAGGAAGAGAAAGAATTCGAAGAAAAAGAAAGAAAAACCCGACTCAAAGAGCCGGGCATACAACTTAATAGTTTTTGGAAGAGTGCAACTTCCTTACCTTCTTCATCTGCTTCCGTGCGTTCGCTTTGTTCTCACGGTTCTTGATGGTGGAGGGTTTCTCAAAGTACTCGCGCTTTTTCCATTCGCGGATTATCCCTTCCTTCTCGACCATTCTCTTAAAGCGCTTGATCGACTTTTCCAAAGGCTCCTGTTCGTCTACTCTGACAAATGCCATATTCCTCTCACCTCCCTTCCCAACCACTGGGCAAGAATGCATTGAAACTTTTATCCAAAAAGGTTGAGCATGTCAAGAACTCCGCCTGCAATCTACCACAGTCAGCTGCAATGCGCTCTCTTGTCTCCAATAGTTACGTCCCAGATGAAATGCGACATCCACCTTATCCCCCCTCTCGAACTCCTCTCCCACCTTGGAAGCCGCATTCCAATAGAGTGCGGGCCATTTGTATTTTCCATACTCCAGTGTAAGCTTGACATCCTGTCCGCTTCCGGATTGCCTGTTCATGATTTTCACATCGGAAACAAGGGCACCTTCCATGGCGAAGACCAATGGCTTGTTTTGCTCGCCATAGGGCTCAAACAGCTCAACAGTTCGTATCAAGAGAGGAGTCATGTAGTCCTCAGGAAGGAAGCAATCGATGTCAAGCGCCTCTTCCTGTGCGCCCTCAATGGCCATGGAATCCACCTCCGCCCGCAGCCGGGACCGCAATGCTTCCATCTTGGACGTTTCCAACGAAAAGCCACCCGCGCACGCATGCCCTCCAAAATCAAGGAAAAGATCGGAGAAACGGGAGAGGAAATCCCTGCAATTGAAATTCTGCGGGGAACGGATAGAGCCGCTGACCCTCCCTTCATCCACATTGGCGAGAACCAGTGAGGGAGCATTGAATTGCTTCAGAAGGCGGCTGGCGATAAGCCCGGTCATCCCCCTGCTCACCTGAGAGTCCTCCACCAGCACGATCTTGGACCCCGAATCCTCATAGCTCTTCCTGGCTACGGGAAGCACACGGCGCCATGACTCTTCACCGAGCTTCTTGCGCTGCTTGTTAAGCTCCATCAGAGCATTTGCATAGGTCTCTGCCTCGGACAAATCCTTGCTCAAAAGCATCTTCAGCGCAACATCAGGTTTCCCCATCCTTCCAGAAGCATTGATCACCGGGGCGAGATACCACGATACATCCTGGCTGGTAAGAACCCTTCCTCCCAGCTTCTGCATGGCAAGCAAAGGGACAAGAGCGATACAGGAACCCTGTTCAATTACCTTCAATCCTCTTCGCACAAGGATGCGGTTCTCATCCACCATCGGCATCAGGTCAGCAATAGTCCCGATAGCGACGAGGTCAAAGATAGCGTTGTACTGTGCTTCCAGAGCAGGATACTTCTTACCTACAAAAGCCTGAAAGAGGCTGATGAGTGTGGAAAGCTCGTTCTCCATCTCATCGGCATATTTACCGCTGCGGCTTATCGTGCTGAGAGTAAAGAGAGTTTTTCCCTTGATTACGGGAAGCTGCTGTTCCATCTGGGGGCGCATGTCCACCAAATTGATATCCACTGCACTCCCGAAGGCCTCTTGGAGCTGGTTTTTCTCAATCTGCTGGTCGATTACCAGTATCGGTATGCCTGAAGAGAGGAATTTCGCCGACTTGCTGCTTGCCAAGTCGACCACCCCGGGATTGACTTCCTCGAAAAGCCGCTCTTGCACGATAAGGTTCTCCATCTTCACCGCTTGGATCAGGACAGTATCCGCCTTTCCAGGCTGTGCATGGAGCAAGATGATAGGCTCATGGTAAAAGTCACTTTTGGCAAAGCGAAGCGCCCAGATTACCTTAGCGACCACCCCGCATGCGGCGAGATGGGCGAAAGGGTATCCGCTTCCCTCCACCTTGGGGTCGATGATCGCATAGGCGGGCGGGAGTTTTTCGTCGCTGAGGTGATGATCGAAGACCAGGGTGTCGATTCCGTAGCCACGGGCTTTTGCAATCTCGTTGAAGCTGGAAATGCCGCAATCGACAGTGACTATCAATGTGACACCATCGCGATGTGCTTCATCGATTCCCTCCAGTGTCATTCCGTAGGGCTCGTCACCCTCGGGAAGCCGCCAGTCTACTTTACCCCCCAATCTCTCAAGCTCACGGACCATGAGCGCGGTGCTCGTCACACCGTCCACATCACGGTCCCCGAACACCCTGATTTTCTCCTTCGCCTCAAGCGCCTCCCAAAGACGGTCGACCGCACTCTCCATATCTTCAAACAGGAACGGATTGTGAAGAAACGACAAATTGTTTTCCAAATAGAATTTAACTTGCTCACGGGTCCCTATTCCCCGTCGGACCATGATTGCAGAGGTGAGCAAATCAAAACCGAATTGCTCATGAAGACTCCGCACCTTCCTGGAAGGCACCTGCCTCTTGTTCCATTTCATCTCAAAAACCTTCAAAAATTAAGAATCAATCCATATTCAGGAGGATGGACCCCTCCAGAGTTTTCAGGCCCCTTCCCCCCAGTATCAATGAGACGTACCCGAACAGGTACCTCTTGATGCGGAGCCTTGCATTCGGGCTCAGCATCACCGTCACAGCTTCTCCAAAGGAGATGGAGCTGGTATAGGAAAGGTAACGCCGCGCACCGGGAGGAAGAAGCATGACGCCATCCACTGTAGCACAACTGTGGCAGCATGGTGCAGTAACAGGATAGGAAAAACCAAGGATTTCCTTTTCATCGTAGGTCCTTCCGCACAAAGGGCAACTACGCAAGTCGGGCCTCATTCCCCATACATCTATCAAATTCCAGATGAATTGGATGAGAATCTGACTTTTGGAAAGCAACGGCTTCTCCATGGCAATCAGGGAACCCCTCAAGAGGGCATACACCGCTTTCTGGTCCCCGCCGCTGGAACGAAGAAGCAACTCGCAGAAGCACATGGCGGCATAACTGGCCTCCAAATCCTCAAGAATTGGCGCATGATTGCTCTGCACATCGACATCCTGCAGTGTATAGCTGTTCTTCACAGGGTTGAAGTAGAGATAGAAGAGCCCATCGCAGAGGAGACCTATCTTCGTGCCGCCCAAAACCTTCCTGGCCCCATAATTTGCAACATGGATGATTCCAAGCTCCTCTGAAAGCAATCGGAAGCGGCGGTCGCTGTTGCCGCTCCGCTCATTGGAAAGGATGATACCCTTGGTGACTATGTTGCGATTCACATACCCATACTATCAAAAGAAACGGGAATCGGGAAACTGGGCAACAGCAAGGCGCTCATGCTATGCTAGAATGATGAATCGAATCTGTGCCATCATCTTGCTCTCCTGCTGCACACTGTCCGCTCTCAGCATCAAATCTCAGACTGTGGTGCAACCCTTTAACAGCCAGGCATGCCTGGAATCAATTGATTTCTCCGCACCATTGTCACCAAAGGAGGCTTCTCTTGCCCAGGCAAGTGAAATCAACATTGTGGTCATGGGAAGCATGAAGCCCCTGTACAGCTGGTTCGGCCATGCGGCACTTTTCGTGGATCTGCCAGAGGGAAGATCCCTCATGTACGACTACGGGGTCTTTAACACCTCCAAGCCTGGGTTCTTCTTGGATTTCCTGAAAGGGAGGATGCTTTATGAAGTATGGCAGAGTGATGGAAACCGGCGCCTCGCTTCCGAAGAAGCAAGCGGCAGGAGCATTGCCATCTACCATCTTCCCCTCACAGACAGCCAGAAAATGGGAATCATCCGCTTTTTGGAAGAGAACGCAAAGGAGGGGAACAACCACTATCTCTACCACTTCTACAGGGACAACTGTGCAACAAGGATCCGCGACATACTCGACCATGCGACGGATGGCTCGTTCAAGAAATGGGCGGACTCCCTCTCCATTCCCAGGACAAGCTACCGGAAGGAGACAAGCCCAATCCTCGCAAAGAATCCCGCCATCTGCTGGGCGCTGAACTTCCTCCAGGGACCGGTCGTGGACAAACCTATCGGAATGTGGGAGTCGATGTTTCTTCCAAGCAACCTCGGAAATGCGGTAGGGGCCTTCTTTGCGACTACACCAGAAATCATCGCAACCGGCTCTCTGAAGACGGATGAAGGGAAAAGCCTGTTCTCCATCCTCTTTTCCCCCCTCGCCCTTAGCCTGATCTTTTCCTATGTGATTCTCTTTTCGAAACGGTCAAGGCTTTGGCTTTGGATGATGGAAGGGTTCCTGTTGCTCTTCGGGTTGCTCTCATTCGTCCTTCTCTACGCCATGTGCTTGACGGATCTCGACATGGTCTACTTCAACCCGACAATCCTGTATGTAAACCCGGTATTCTTCCTTGTGCTTCACCAGCTTAGGAAGGGACACTTTGCATTTTCCTGCAAAATGCTGGGCATCCTCACTTTGCTCGCGCTTATGACACTGGCAGTTACTCCAATTGAGGCAATGGGAACTCACTTGCTTATGCTTCCCTTTTTCACCGCCTCCACCCTAAGGCTCCGCATCCAGGGAGAAGGAACAATAAAAAAGGGCACATGACCTCATCACAGGACGATTCTGGTTCCTGCCATGCCATCGAGGGAATCAAAGATGTGCACCGGGTCGGTGATGATCCCCTCCTTCCCTGTGGTTCTCACGAAATCAACCATAGCTTCCACCTTGGGAAGCATGGAGCCGGCAGCGAACTGCCCTTCCTTGATGTACCGCTCAGCCAGCGAGACATCCATCCGGTCTATGGTTCGCTGGGTGTTCTTGTGAAAGTCAAGGCAGACCTTAGGCACCGCAGTGGAGATGATAAAAAGGTCGGCTCCAAGCTCCTTGGCCATCAATGCCGCGGCAAGATCCTTGTCTATGACCGCCTCCTTTCCTTGAAGGAGACCGTTTTGGTCCCTCACGACGGGAATTCCCCCTCCACCGGCAGCAATCACAATCACGCCCATGTCACTTAGTGCCTTGATGGTCTTGAGTTCCACAATCGCCTTTGGCTTGGGACTGGGAACCACCCTCCGGTAGCCTCTGCCGGCATCCTCGACGACATTCCAGCCGTCATGGAGCGCATGGGAGAGGGCATCTTCCTTTGTAAGGAAGGAACCAATCGGTTTCGTCGGATGGCGGAAAGAGGGGTCGTCAGATGCTACTTCGACCTGGGTCACAACGGTTGCGACAGAAAGGCTCATCCCCACCTTGTGAAATTCGTTGTCAAGCGCCATCTGCAGGTTGTATCCGATCGCACCCTGTGTGTCGGCAACGCAGGAGTCGAGGGGTACTGTATGAAGGATGGAGCGTGAATACTCCGCACGCAGGAGGATGTAGCCCACCTGCGGTCCGTTTCCATGGGCTATGACCACACGGTTTCCCGCTTTCACCAAAGCCACGATATGGGCGGCAGTCTTGCGCGCCGCCTCGTATTGTGCCGATACGGTCACATGATTGGGATCCTCAATCAGGCTGTTCCCTCCGATGGCAATCACGATCAGCTTTCCCGTCATATAGAACTCCTCGCAACCATACTTTACCACGATTGCAACAACATGCAACACCCATTCACTGTTTCCGTGCTATCCACTCCCCACTCTTTTAGGTAGATTGTTGCCTATGCGCACAACGAAGAAAGAAATGTTTCTGTTAGGGATGTATGTGACTTTCATGGTCATGGCCAACACATTGGGATGCAAGATCACCGACATAGCCGGAATTAGGGTATCGGTGGGCATATTCATGATGCCTTTCATGTTCCTGATTACCGATATCGTGGGGGAGGTCTGTGGAGAAGAGAGGGCCACCCTTTTTGTCAAAATCGCCGAGGCAATGCTTTTGGTGCTTCTTGCATTCACCTTTCTCTCAATCCATCTTTCCCCCAACCAGGCATGGGGAGGGCAGGAGGCTTATGCATCGGTTTTCGGCAGCACGCTGCGCATGACGCTCGCATCGCTGGTCTCCTTTGTGGTAAGCCAGCATCTCGATGTCAGGCTTTTTTTCACCATCAGAAAAGCATGCGAGGGGAAGAACCTTTGGATCCGCAACAACCTTGCCACCATCACCAGCCAGTTTGTGGATACCTGCATCTTTGAATTCCTTGCCTTCTGGCATCTGAACGACAAGTTCACCACCCCCTACATCTTCAGCCTCATCTTCCCCTACTGGGGATTCAAGGTGCTATTCGCTCTTCTTGACACTCCCTTTTGCTATCTGGGAGTTCTCTGGCTCCAAAAAGGAGAGGGGAAAGATGCTTCATGAGACTTTCCTTTCATTCCTTCTTTGAGTATGTTAGGTACGCGAGGTCTAGATAACAGATGGCAGAAAAAGAGATACTTCCCGTTGAGCAAACGCTCCCGAACAACCTTTTCATCCTTCCGGTAGCAGGCAATCCGGTCTTTCCCGGCTTGTTCACCCCTCTCATGCTTGTGGACCCGAACGATATAGAGATCATCGATCAGGCCGTACGCCATGGCGGTTATATCGGCATCCTTCTGACCAAGGAGGAAAATCCGAAAGAGGAGAACTTGACCCAAGAGGACCTCTACCAGGTCGGAACCGTCGCAAAAATCGTAAAAAGAATCAAACTCCCCGAAGGTGGGGAGAGTCTCTTCCTCTCCACCCTCAAGCGCTTCAAGACGACCGAGTTTTTCCCCAGCGGACAATATCTTGTGGCAAATGTGCAATATCTTGAGGACATTGAGGACGAGCCGGACGAGTTGAGGGCCTGGACGAGACTGCTCGTAAGCGAGATGCGCACCCTCACCCGCAACAACAAGATCTTCAGCGAGGAGATGCGGCTCAACATGGTCAACATCGACCAACCGGGAAAGCTTGCAGATTTCATAGCGACCATCCTCAACGTCGAGCGCAAGCAGCAGCAGGGTGTGCTGGAAACCCTTGTTGTGCGCAGAAGGATCGAGAAGGTGCTTGTCTTCGTGAAGAACGAACAGTCGATAGCCGAGGTACAGGAGAAAATACAGCAACGCGTCAACCAGAAGCTTGAGAAAAACCAACGTGACTATTTCCTCAAGGAGGAGCTGAAGAGCATTCAGCTCGAATTGGGCCTGACCACCAATCCCAAGACCGAATTGATTGAGAGGCTGAACAAGAAGCTTTCCGGACTCAATCTCTCCGAAGAGGTCAAGGAGGCAGTTGCAAAAGAGATGAACCGGCTTGACTCCCTTGAGCCGAACTCGCCCGACTATGCAATCTGCAAGGGATATCTGGAGACCATCGCAGATCTCCCCTGGAACGAGCCGAAGGGAGAGAGTTTCACCATCGAGGGAGCACGCAAAGTCCTTGAGCACGACCATTACGGGATGAAGGACGTGAAGGACAGAATCCTCGAGTTCCTAGCTGTCAGGAAAAAGAAGGGCGACACAAAGGGTGCCATCATCTGCCTAGTCGGCCCTCCAGGAGTAGGCAAGACCAGCGTGGGCATCTCCATCGCAAGAGCATTGAAAAAGAAGTATTTCCGCTTCTCCGTCGGTGGCATGAATGATGAGGCGGAGATCAAAGGACATCGGAGAACCTATATCGGAGCGATGCCAGGGAAGATCATCCAAGGGCTCAAGATCACCAAGGTGAAAAATCCAGTCTTCCTTATCGACGAGATTGACAAGATGGGCAAGAGCCTTCATGGAGATCCCGCAAGCGCACTTTTGGAAGTGCTTGATCCGGAGCAGAACTCCACGTTCAGGGACAACTATCTCGATCTTCCTTTCGATATCAGCGAGGTACTCTTCATCTGCACCGCAAACGACCTTGGGACCCTCCCCTCCCCTCTTCTTGACCGCATGGAGATTATCGAGATGAGCGGGTACACAAGTGGGGAAAAAATCACCATCGGCAAGAAATACCTGCTTCCCAAATCACTTGAGAAGCATGGGCTTTCCGGCAAGGAGATCCATTACACTCCCAAGATTCTCCTCAAGGTTGCCGAGCAATATGCCCGTGAGGCCGGAGTAAGGCATTTCGAGAAATTGCTTGACAAGATCAACCGCAAGGCGACCCTTGAGCTGACCGAGAAGCCCGAGACTGAGCTTCCCATCCAAATTGACGAAAAGAAGCTTGTATCCTACCTTGGACAACCGATTTTCACGCAGGATGAGATAGTCAAAGCCGACAAGAAGGGAACCTCCCTGGGCCTGGCATGGACCAGCATGGGGGGGGATGTCTTGCTTATCGAAGCCGAGGCAATGCCGGGCAAAGGGGAGCTGAAGCTCACCGGGCAGCTGGGAGACGTGATGCAGGAATCGGCATCAATCGCATGGAGCTGGATAAAGAGCCATGCCAAGGAGCACGGCATAGATGCATCGTGGTTCACAAGCCACAATATCCACCTTCACGTCCCCGAGGGAGCCACCCCCAAAGATGGTCCCAGTGCAGGAATCACCATGACGGTTGCCCTCTACGGTCTTATCACGGACCAAGTAATGGCACCTTCAGTGGCTATGACGGGGGAGCTTACCCTTAAGGGAAAAGTAATGCCGATCGGTGGCCTGAAAGAGAAGGTGCTTGCCGCAAAGCGCAATCAGGTAAAAACCATTCTCTTTCCCAAGTGCAACCAAAGGGATTTGGACAAGTTGACCGATGAAGTCAAGAAAGATGTGCTCTTCAAGCCGGTCTCAACCATTGAGGAGGTACTCTCCTATGCGTTCCCCGAGGACAAGGAACGTCCTCCGATGCAGAAAGAGCAGCCGAAAGATGACGACCATCCCGAGTTCAAGATCTTTGCGAAGGATCTTGCACAGGCTCTCAAGGAGTCGCTGCATGGTTGAGCTTCTCTCACCGGCGGGCAACCTTGAGAAACTCGAAATCGCATACGCATACGGTGCCGATGCCGCATACATGGGGCTAGATGCTTTCAGCCTTCGTGCCAATGCGGGAAACTTCATGCACGAGGACCTGCAAAAGGTAATAGAGCTCAAGAAGGAAACAGGAAAAAAGCTCTATTGCGCCCTCAACATCCTCTTCCATGAAAATCAGATCGAGACCCTCAAGCATCGCCTTGATGAAATCAGGCAATGGCCTTTCGACGCTTTCATCGTCAGTGACATGGGGGCTGCCAAAGTGCTAAGGGAGACCTTGGACAGTGGTGTGGAGCTGCACCTTTCCACCCAGGCATCCTGCACCAACAGCGAAGCGTGCAAGCTTTACAGGCAACTCGGATTCAAGCGCGTAATCCTCGGACGGGAGACTCCCCTTTCCGACATCAAAAGGATACGGGACGCAAATCCCTCCCTCGAGCTTGAAGTGTTTGTCCATGGTGCCATGTGCATGGCCTATTCCGGACGCTGCCTTCTCTCCTCCTTCCTTGCGGGGAGAAGCGGTCAGCAGGGGGATTGCGCCCACGCCTGCCGCTGGCACTACCGCCTGGAAGAACAGGAGAGGCCGGGGCAGTGGTATCCCGTAGAGCAAGAAAAGGGGTACACCACCATTCTCTCCTCCAAGGACCTCTGCATGATCGACCATCTTGACGATTTGCGGGAGGCGGGAGTCTCATCCTTCAAGATTGAAGGGAGGATGAAGAGCCCCTACTACGTGGCCTCCGTGACACGTGCATACCGCAAGGTGATGGACAGGGACCCCAATGCGGCGGCCTATCGCCAAGACATCTTCAATGTGAGCCACAGACCCTATTGCACCGGTTTCTTCTATGGTCAGGGACCGACGACGACCATGGAAGGGGGATCCTACGTGAGGGATTACTCCTTTTGCGGCATCATCAAGGAGCAGGTGAAAAAGCACGTCTATGCCTTGGATTTGCGCAACCAGATCAAGAAGGGAGAACAAATCGAGTACCTGAACCCAAACAAGCCGACCATGGTGGATCATAACTTCAAGTTACTCGACAGTTCTTTTGGATATGTTGACCAAATCGACCACTGCAAAGTACAATACCTAGAGACAGACCAGAATGTCTCGCCAGGAGACATCATTCGTCGTCTGAACCAATAACGCTCCCCTAGAGGTGGTCCCTTGGCCGTTCTATCCTGGATTGTATTTTTCATCGGCATCTACGCATTGCTGCTGTCCTTAACCAACATCATCTGGATGAACAAGCTGAACAAGCTCTCAGAAAAGAAACTTGTCTCAAAGCCTACTGTCAGCGTCTGCATCCCGGCACGCAACGAAGAGGCGGTGATAGAAAAGAGCATCCGCTCCTTCCTGGTGCAAAGCTATGCACCGTTGGAGATTCTTGTCCTGGATGACAACTCGACAGACCGAACCGGGGAGATCGTAAAAAAGCTTTCCCTTGAGGACAAAAGGGTCAGGCTGATCATAGGAAGGGCTCTTCCTGGGGGATGGAAAGGGAAGATCAATGCGGAAGCGCAGTTGGCGCAGGAAGCGAAAGGGGAATACCTCCTTTTCACGGATGCCGACACCAGGCACGGGCCACACTCTGTGGAAAACGGCCTGAAGAAGATACTCTCAACTAAAAGCGACCTGCTGAGCGGCTATCCCCTGCAATGTGCAAGCCTATCCGTATCGCTGGTGGTGGTGGCGATGGTCTTCGTCACCATGCTCTGGATTCCCCTCTGGCTCCAGAGGAAACTCCGCTCACCGCTCTTTGCAAACGCAATCGGACAGTATTTGCTCGTGAGAAGAAGCGCACTCGAGCAATGTGGCGGATTCAGTCAGATCAGGAACTCCATATGCGATGACATGGACCTCGCAAAGCTCTTTGCAAGAAACGGGCTCTCTCAGTGCTTTTGCGACATCAAGAAGGATGTCTCCTGCACCATGTACGAGACCTTTACCCAAGCGCTTGAAGGTATCGAACGCTCCATCATCGGGGTTCTCAAGGGGGGATGGTTCATGGCAATCTGCCTCATTCCGCTCATTCTCCTTCTGCTTGTAGTGGTTTTCAGCCCCATCCTCGCACCATTATGCATGCTCATCGCTCATTTCACGCAGTCGGGAATTCTTCTCACGCTCGGGACATACCTTTTCTGGATTGCCTGGTTTCTCATCACCCACTTCCACGGCTACAGGTTCCCCGTCACCGTTTTCGGACCTGTGGTATTCTTCCTCCTTATCGTGATGGTGGTGCACTCCTTCATTAGGAAAAAAGAGGGAATCGGGTATGAATGGAAGGGGCGAATCGTATCC
>CAVESN010000025.1:0-2611 GCA_963618365.1 Bacteroides uniformis | reverse complement strand
GCACGCAAGGCTCTGGCGGAGATTGCCAAGCTTTGCAAGGAGAGAAGGAAAGAGATCCAGGACGAGAAGACAAACGAATAATCTTTTCTTCCTTGGTTATATGAGGAAGCTCCAGGATTCAATGAATCACTGGAGCTTTTATTTGTTGCGGGGACAAGAGGGATGGTTCACAGGATCCAGGGGCTCTTTTCCCGATAGCACAAGGTCGATGTTGATGGCGGCTCCCATGGCCATTCTCTCCATGCTCTCTTTCGTGTGGGAGCCGTTATGGGGAGTAAGAAGCAAGTGCGGAGCTTTCATGAGGGGAGAATCATTTCTTGGAGGTTCCTCCGAATAGACATCAAGTCCCGCCCCCCAGAGATGTCCGCTCTCAAGCGCACGGCAGAGCGCCTGTTCATCTACCAGACTTCCCCTTGCAAGGTTGAGGAAAATCGAATCCTTCGCCATTAAGGAGAATGCATGTTTTCCAAACATTCCCTTCAAAGTGGGATCTCCTGGCATATGGAGCGTCACCACATCGGCACCCTCAATTGCCTCCATCCAGGAGGAAGCAACATGGTAGGAGGAGGGAATCTGCTTTGCCGATGGGTGATGGTCATAGACCACCACTTCCATGCCGATTCCGTCATGGGCGATTTTTGCAACCCTGCTCCCGATCTTCCCGAAGCCAAGGATCGCGATCCTCTTACCCTTCAGCTCCTGGTGCAGGGCGCCACGCAAGGTAAAATTCCCGCTTCTCACAAGCTGACCGGATTCTCCAAGACGTAGTGCAACGGCAAAAAGCATGCCGATGGTGGATTCCGCAACCGTGTCACAATTGGCATACGGCGTGTTGGTCACCCATATACCCGCATCCTGCGCATCCTTCAAGGGAAGATTGTCCACCCCTACCCCATGGCGTGCGATGATTTTCAAAAATGGCGCATTTGCCACGAAGAGAGGGGGATATTCCTCAAGCCTTGCCATGACCGCATCCGCATTAGGAGCAATCGCAAGGAGTTCTTCCACCTTTGTTCCCGTACCGAGGACCACCTCATACCCCTTTTCCCTAAGGTATGAGACGGCCTTATCGCCACAGGAAGAAGGAATATATACTTTGGCCATTACGTGATTGGCGCGGGGTTGAATATGCACAGGTAGTTGTGAAGTCCATATTGCTCCGCATAAGGTTTCTTCACACCGCTCGCCACGTCAAGTATGAGGTTGAAAATCTCGGTTCCCACATCCTTGATGGTCTGCTCTCCCAATGCGATGGTGCCGGCATTGACATCGATGAGGTCATCCCACATCTCCTTCATTTCCTTGCGGGAGCAGACTTTGATAACAGGCATGGAAGCAAGTCCATAGGGTGTTCCGCGTCCTGTCATGAAGACTTCGAGGACACACCCGTTGGAAAGCTGGCTGGGTCCGCAGACAATGTCACTTCCAGGGGTGGCAGCATAAATCAACCCATGCTTTGTGGGAATCTCGCCTGGATCGAGCACCTCAACGATGGGAGCAGTGCCGCTCTTCGCAATCGATCCCATGGCCTTCTCCACGATGTTGGCCAACCCGCCAGCCTTGTTTCCCGGAGTCGGATTCGCATCACGGTCAACTCCACCCTCAGCAAGGTAGTCGTCGTACCATTTCATGTTCTTCGCAAGCTTCTTGCATGTCTCTTCATCGACGCACCTTGCAGCGAGCTTCTCGACGCCGTCGCGAACCTCCGTGACTTCACTGAACATGACTGTCGCTCCCCCAGAAACCAGCATGTCGCTTGCATAACCGGCGGAGGGATTTGCGGTCACACCGCTGAATGCGTCACTTCCGCCGCACTGCATGCCTATGCAAAGCTTTGACAGGGGAAGCTCGACACGGCGGCGCGCATTGAGTTTTGCAAGCTTCTTGTCCGCCATCACCATGAGCGCATCAATCATGGCGTGGAACCCTTTCTCCTTCTGCAGGACTATCACGTTTTCACTGGTGATGTCCTTCTTGTCCAGCACCATGTCCAGCGTAAGCTTCTCACAGCCAAGGCTCACCACCATCAGCTCTCCACCGAAGTTGGGATTCTTGGCGATATTGCGAACATACCGCTTGGGGATATCGCTGTCCTTCGCATTGATGGCAACCCCGCATCCATACGGATGGTTGAGGGCGACAATGTCATCCACGTGGGGATACTTGGGAAGAAGCTCCTCCTTCATCTTCTTGAGGGCGACATCAAGCACCCCCTCCACACATTGCACCGTGGTGGTGATTCCGAGGATGTTGCGGCATCCCGCATACTCCAATCCTTCCACCTCATATCCCATCCAGCTCTTTCTTTCCGGCTGAGGCAGAAGTGCATCCACATCTGTTCCCCACTCCAAGTGCTCAAGTCCTGGAGACTTGGGGACTTCAAGCATGTGCTCGTTAATCCAGGAGCCAGCCTTCACATCACAGTTCAGGGCCCCGAGCTTGACGCCATAACGCACCACATACTCCCCTTTCCTCATATCCTTCAAAGCTATTTTGTGAGCCTGAGGTATAGGATCCTGGGTAACGATACCTCCTCCGAGATCCTCCCCTTTTGCCAAAGGCTCTATCGCTATTGCGACATTGTCCTTTTCTGTCAGTTGCACATATTTCA
>CAVESN010000024.1:13996-20829 GCA_963618365.1 Bacteroides uniformis | reverse complement strand
GTGGAAGGGTGGATGCGGTTCTGGAAACGAGGAAGCACCTATATGTAATGGAGTTTAAGCGGGAGAAGGGTGCGAAGGTGGCCCTGAAGCAGATTCTCACAAAGCGCTATGGGGACTCATGGCAGTTCCTTGGGAAGCAGAAGAAGGTCCATCTTCTTGGAATCAATCTTGATACAAAGACGCGTAGCGTGGAAGTGGAAGAAGAGCTGGTTGGGAAAGAGTGATAGCAAGCTTCTCTGTGCCTTACATGCAAACTATAGTATATGGTATTTGCTTGCAGGTAAAACAAATGTGTAGCAGTTGCATGGTGCAATCCTCTTAACGGATGATTACATCATATTTAAGTCATATAAAAACACTTACATTTTATATTGCACATTTATAAAAAGAATGGTAGTTTGTTGTTATCCTAACACAAGGAGAGACCTCATGCGTAAACGAACTGGTACCACCCAAAACAAGTCTTTCCTTCGCCGTTTGTTCGAGGAAGTGGCCAAAGCGTTTGCCGATTTGACGAACGGCAATTGAGTGAGAGGTCGAAAAACAAGAAGGGCCGAAAAACGGCCCTTTTCGCATTTCTAGAGTGACTCGAGGAAAGACAATATCTCGCTGGCGGAAGGGGGGCATCCCTTTACGCTGTGTCCGAGTCCGCGTGTGCAGTTTCCTACTCCAAAGAGAGAAGAGTCCGAGAATTCTTTGTAGCCTTGTCCAATGCAAACTTTTCCGGGAAGAGAGCTTATTGTTCCGTTTTCGTCCATGCGCTTGAGCGCGTGGATGAGGTTCCCAAAGCAAGCCGAGCAAGCATCCTTGGGCAAAGTGCATGCCGCAAGCTCCCTTGCGTAGCCGGTAGGTTTGGAGAAAAAGGTACCGTGGGGTTCGCCCAGGGTGATGATGTTTGCCCTGGAAAGATCGGAAGAGCCTACGCCATACTTTTCTGCCAGCCCGACATACTCCAAGTCTGCAAGATTGAACCCCATCAGGCTAGCTCCGAAAGCGTCGCATAGGACACTGTCACGGGCTGTGAACATGCGATTTGTCTGTACCGGGTTTCCCCCCTCCTCGAAATCCATGTCGCCGTTAAGGGAATCGACCACGACAAAGTCGGCATGGCGGAATGCGTTCAAGGCCGCAATCGGCTTGGAAAGCCCCCATGCATGGAAGTTACGCTTGGACTTGTTGGAAAGAATTCCCTTCATGTTTTTCAGTGCGCATGTCATCAATGTCTGGCAATGGCCCTTGAGTACGGGAAGCGAGATGAGAAAGTCGCATTGTATGGCAGTCTTGCAGATTTGCATAGAGAGACCTTCGCTGACTACTGTCTCGTACTGGTCTTTCTGTCCGTCGACGATGGAAACCCCGTAGGTGCGGGCGATATCGTAGTAGCCGTTTGCACGGAAACCTCTGTCCGTATTGTCTCCCACCCATGAGCCTTCGAGGATGGAGATGTGGGAAAAACCTCTCTCCTGAAGGTATTCGATGATGGCGACGGCAATCTCCGGATGGGTGGTGGCTCCTCCTTCGGGGGTGACGCCGACTACAAGGTTTGGCTTCAATACAATCTTCGCATCTTTACGAGCAATCAGCTTGTCCAGTTCGGCCGCCTCGATGAGCGATTTCGCCATCGCTTTCGGGTCAGAGCCATAGGTGATGATTATGTCTTGCGGTTTCTGCATGGCTTTATGATAAGGGGAACCGGAAAATGAGGCAATTACAAGTTCCATGCGACTTGCCTGATAATCCTTGTCCGCTCGGCGCCCCAATCGCTGATGCTCTTTCCGGTGAGGAACGAGGCGATCATGCAGTTCTCCCTGGATGAGTGGTGCGTGCATAGCCCATAGAGGAATCCTGTGGCATGCACTTCGCTGGTGTCGCCACTTCGAACGGGAAGGAAAGGTGCTTTCCGGTCGTGGCATGCGAAAGGCAGGCCTCAAACTTTGACGCTGCCATCTTCCAAAAATTCTGAATGAACAATCTCTGTTCCATCATCCAATGTCAAGAATGGATACATCATCTCACATTGCCCCCTAACCATTCATCTCACAGTTTTATTTTATTTGATAACTTCATGTACAATCAAGGATAATTCTCACGAAGCCAAGAGCAATTAAATACCGGGAAGCAAACTCAGTCTGAAAGTAGTATTTCTGTAGCAACCACTCCCCTTAGTAGGCACAATCTGATGTATAAAACCCGTTCTGATACACTTCGCTCATAAACTGAAAGTTCCCCGTTTATCATGCCGTGGCTGATGAAAGAACCTTCCTTGCCGTTCTTAACGATGGCAGTGTGGCAGAGTTTTCTTATCTTCTTGCAATTCTCCATGGGGTATGAGACATCAAGGGAGACGGCTATATGGTTTTCCCTGTCCCACATGTATCCAGAAATCCGCTTTGGATAGAGCGTCGTCATTGACATCCTTCACGAAGAATTGGTGGTTGGCTCCAAGGTGGGTATTCATGCTCCGCTCTCCCTCTCGCGTGATGGGGATAATGCTGGCACCGTGTGCTGGCCTTGCCTTTTTGTAGGCTCGCTTTGCGTGTCTCTCTCTTTTAGCAGCTTCGCATAGGTTGTCCGACCTGTCATATCCAACCTTTCCTGTCAGTGCAGTATTGATTCCCATGGCGGCCAAGGTGGTTATGGAGTTCGGGCAGGAGTCGTTCGCATGGTAGGAGGGATTCCTTTCGAAGGCACAGGAAAGAAGCTACTCATGCCATGGTGTCCTTGATAATGCCGAGGGAGGCAAGATTCATGTTGCTTGAGGAGACAAGGATGCCCTCAATGAATTTCCGATACCGTATACATTTGGCAAAGGTTCGTCTTTCCCAATGCAACCTATACTCCTTTGGGGGCCGGGCAATCATTGCCTTGTTCAATGCATGGCTGTGCGGTAGAGTTTGCATGGAGGGTCCGATGATTTCCTACGTAATCAATGGCGGGCTTCCCGCGCATGGGGAAGTGGTGGTAAGCGGCAACAAGAATGCGGCGCTCGCATGCCTTGCCGCAACGCTTCTGACCGATGATGCTGTCCGCCTTTCCAACGTTCCGGAGATAGAGGACGTAAAAGTCATATTGCAGTTGCTTTCCTCTCTCGGAAGCACCATCACCCGCGAGGCGAGGGGAACCTATGTCATTCAAAGCGGAAGACGGGAGGGGAAGCTTGATCCTTCCCTTGTGGGGAAAGTCCGTGGTTCCATCCTTTTCGCTGGAGCTTTGCTTGCCGTAAACGGTTCTGCCGTGGTTCCTCCTCCCGGGGGTGATGTCATAGGGCTGCGCCGGCTGGATACCCATTTTCTTGGTTTCGGGGAGCTTGGCGCGAAGTGTGAGCTGGACGAGGAGCGCAATATCCATGTTGTTGCAAAAGGGGGACGACTGGTCTCCTCCGATGTGTTCCTTGACGAAGCTTCCGTCACCGGGACCGAGAACATCATCATGGCTTGCTCCCTGGCCGAAGGGACGAGCGTCATCCGCAATGCCGCTAGTGAACCGCACGTGGAGGACCTCTGCAACCTGCTTTGCGCCATGGGATGCAAGATAGAGGGAATTGGAAGCAACGTGCTTCGCATTGAGGGGCAAAGAAAACTTCATGGCGCCGATTTCCGCTTGGGTTTCGATTACATGGAGGCAGGTTCCTTCATCGGACTGGCAGGAGCAAGCGGTGGAGAGGTGCTCCTTAGGGGGGTCGATGCATCAAAATTGAGGATGATTCGGTTGGGATTTGCGCGGATTGGCATCGAGTTCCGGAAGGATGGTCCCACTTCGATTTTGGTTCCCCAAACGCAAAGGAGGGTGATGGGCAAAGAGGCGGGGGGGCATACCGCGAAGATTGATGATGCGCCATGGCCGGGTTTCCCCGCCGATCTTCTCTCCATCCTGACGGTGTGTGCATCGCAAATGCAGGGAACCATCCTAGTGCACGAGAAGATGTTCGAGTCACGCATGTTTTTTGTCGATTGGCTGATTCGCATGGGAGCCGACATTATTCTTTGTGATCCGCACCGTGCGGTAGTCACCGGGCCGAGTCCGCTGGTGGGCGCCCATGTCTCCTCTCCTGACGTGCGTGCTGGCATGGCCCTTGTCATCGCAGGTTTCTGCGCAAAGGGAACCACTGTGATTGACAACATCTACCAGATTGAAAGGGGTTATGAGCATCTTCGTCAGAAACTTCTTGCCCTTGGTCTTGATATTTCCATCGGTACGTAATTGTTGGCTAGAGTTTGATTTCCCTCTCGTTCTTCACCAGTTTGTCCACAAGTTGTCCACCGACGGAAAAGTGTTGCGGACAAAGAAAACAAGTTTGGGGACAGACGAACAGGCAATAGAAAGTGTAGTGGAATGATATAACTTTTTAAGTTATTGTACTGTAATAAATTACAAAACGACTTAACAATTGTTGCTATGGTGTCTTTTCGTGAATAAAGACGGTCCCTCTTCCTTGCCGTACCGCAAGAAGAGGAACCGAAACAAAGGCAGTTATCCACTAGTTATCCACCGGTTTGTGCACGATGTGGATTCCTTGTAATTCTTGGTGGAATGTCCCTTTAGCGGACGAGTTTGATGACTCTCTCTTTTTAGCTGGTTTTCCCGTCCGTGGATAAACGGTGCATAGGCCAGGGACAACCTTTTCTCGGGTTGATGGGACCTGGAGGATAGTCAAGGAAATCCTTTTCCCTGCTGAAAACCTCCACCTTGCGGACGAAAGACTCAAACTCCCTCACATTTCCCGGCCAATTGTAGTCGTTCATGCGTTCAAGGAGCGAAGATGCTATTGGTTTCCTGCTCTTCGTTTTTGCCTGCAAAAGAAGGGGGATGTCCTCCTTGTGCGCCCTCAGCGGAGGGAGGAAGAGTACCTCTCCCGCAATACGGTGGAAAAGGTCCTCCCTGAGAAGGCCTCGCTCCATCAAGAGATAAGGATCCTCGTTCATGGCCGAGACAAGGGAGAATCCGCTCTCGCATAGTCTCGTCTCCCCCAGTTTGCGGAACGTATGTGTTTCCACCACGTCAAGCAGCTCCCCCTGGGTTGCCATGTTCATGGTCTGCATTTCGTCCAGAAACAATGTTTTCCCATCCGCTTCGCCAAGGATGCCCTGTTTCGCGACCGCGCCGGTGAATGCTCCCGGGACAGAACCGAACAGCATAACCTTTCCCACATCATCGGAGAGGCGGGAACAATTGACCGAGACCATCGCGATGCCTCTGTTCGGACTTGCCTCGTTGATAAGCTTTGCGGCCAGATTTTTCCCAGTTCCGGTCTCTCCCACCAACAACGGACTTATGGCATCGAGGTTCTTTCCTGCTTGCACGATCGTCTGACGGAGATCCTCCATCACCTTGCTCTCCCCTACGAGAAGAGAACAGGAGAGAGAATGCGAGTCGCGGTATTTCTCCCGCAGGAACGCAATATGGGGGTTTTGTCCTTTCGCGCTCAATTCTTCCCACGAAACGGCTTCTTGCGTGACGTTGGTGACCCCAGCGGGAAGAGAGATGGGGCCGCCTTCGGTCCAGATGACGCGCAGGTGGAAAGGCGCCCCGCGGAACCCCTCCAGGATGGATTTGCGCTCATGGTCTGAAAGCGCATCTAGGACGATGATGCAGAAATCTTTCTCCTTGCATCGCTCCTTCCAGGAGAGCAAGCCACCCAATCGTTCGCTTCCCGCAATACTCCCTTTCGCAAAACGTTCCTTGAAATCATTGACATAATGCCATCTATGGGCAGGTGAATACATTGCAATCATAAGGATAACTCCTTTACACGCATAGGCCTACAGATAAGAAATCCGCCCTTTTTAAGACGGAAACCAAAAGGAAGAAAAACCCTGCGCAGGAGTTTTGTTCTGGATACACCATACAGCGGGAAAAGTGACCCTAACGGTGCATGTGTACCGCTGTAAGAAGGAGGATGAAAACAGAGGAATAGGAAATCGGCTCTTCCGGAGGGAAGGGTCTCAATGCAAATGTAAAATGGATGTCCTCTTGAAGTTCTTGTCCGCAATAAGACGGGAATCGAAGGAATCAGAAACTTTTGACAAAGCCAATTTGTGCTGGAAAGAAGGAGGCCCATTGGCCTCTGTTTTCCGTTTGCTTGTAAAGGAGGAAACAACCTTTATCCGTTGGGTTGTCCCAATGAGGAGGGAATGGACATTGCAAAACCAGAAATGTTTGAAATTGTCCGCTTATTCCTCCAGGAGGCTCTGGCACGCGGCAAGCGCGTAGATGGCTGCAGTCTCCGCTCTCAGGATGTTGGTCCCAAGCAGCACGGGATGCATGCCTCCCTCTTTGAGAAGGGAGCATTCCCCATCGGAGAGGCCGCCTTCGCTTCCGACGAGGAGGTAGATCTCCTTTCCTCTCCCTTCGCTATGTAGGAGTTCCCCTAGTCCTTTTTGCCCTCCTTGCGGGTCTTGGTGGAAGAATATTCCCAATCCGTCCTTGCAAAAGGATGGCACTTCCCTTATGGGTAGTATTTGCCCGGTGATTCTTGTCGGCAGTGCGCTGCCGCTTTGCTGGACAGCTTCCTTGACAATCGCCTCGTACCGTTCCCATCGTCCTGCCATCGCCTTCCGGCTCTTCTGGGAGAGGTCGGCGACGCAAAAGGTGCTTTGGACGAAGGTGATGGAGACTGCTCCTATTTCTGTTGCCTGACGGATGATGGTCTCATCCTTCTTCCCCTTGCAGAGACATTGCAGGAGGTGGATTCTGGGAAGGTTTTTCACGAAAGGGAGCGTGTCGCTCTCAACTTTTGCTTTTCCATCCTTTGCGGGAGTGATCTTGAGCGTGTGGGAGTCTGCAAGGAGAAGGTCATACACCCTTCCTTCCTGGTCGATTCCGTTGAAACCTGT
>CAVESN010000024.1:4775-13986 GCA_963618365.1 Bacteroides uniformis | reverse complement strand
AACCTGTTCCAGGCATGTAGCGGAGCACTCTTGTCAGGTACTTGCTCTCTTTCTCAGAGAGAGAGACTGTGCCTTCCCCTTTGTATCTATTTGGCAGGAGGTATTGTCGCATCACACACCCTTATTGAGGAACTCGATGGCTCTCCTGAGCGGAGGATCATAGGAGGGATCCGCAACAGGCATCTCCTGGAGGTGCCGCCGCGTGTAGTACTCGTTGCGTACCAATACTTTCAGTATGTGCTCGTCCAGTCCGCTCTCTTTGTGCATTTCGGCGAAAGTCTGGACATTCTCCATCGTATACTCCGGATTTTCCTTCACGAACGTCCATGGCGCCTTCTCCTTCATCAACTTCTCATAGGCGGGAATCTGGTCGTCGGCAATTCTTGCGTCCTCGACTATGATGTCCGGTTCGATGCCGGTGCCGTGGATGTTGATGCCGTTGGGGGTGTAGTAGTGGCCGGTGGTCAGCTGGACGTACCCTTCACCGAAGGGAAAGACGGTCTGGAATATTCCCTTTCCGAAGGTCTTCGTGCCGATCAGAGTTGCCCTACCGTTCTCCTTGAGCGCGGCTGCGAATATCTCGGAAGAGCTTGCCGTGCTTCCGTTTACGATGATGACTACGGGCAGGTTCTGCCCGATTTGCTGGGATCCCTCTGAAATATAGCTCTGTTTGGTGTTGGTTCCCTTCCTTCCCTCCATCGTGACGATCGTCTTGCCGGGGGGGAGGAAGATATCGGCCATCTTCAGCGCTTCGTTCACATCTCCGCCCCCGTTGTAGCGCTCGTCGATGATGAGGCACTCCACGCCCTGGGCTTTCAGGGTGCGGATCGCCTCGAGGAATTGCTGGGTTACGTCGGAAGTGAAGTTGCTTACGGCGATATAGCCGATATGGTGCTCCAGCATGGTGCTTTCCACCACGGGGGAGTCGATGATCTCACGGGTGAGGGTGAGGTCGAATGTCGACTCATCCCTTACCACGGTGAGCGTCACATCCGTTCCCGCCTCGCCTCGGACCTTCTTCGACGCCTCGCTGGAGGTCATGTCGCGTACATTCTCCCCGTCGATGGCGCTGATCATGTCGCCGGAGAGCAGCCCTGCCCTTTGCGCAGGAGAACCTTTAAAGGGGGAATCGATGGTCACCATGTAGGTGGATGGATCTTCCGGGTCTATGTTCTTCGGGCTCGGCTTGGAGAGGTATACGCCGATTCCGCCATATTTGCCGGAAATCTGCTCTTGGTACTCCTCGGAGTCTTCCTTGGGGGTGTAGAAAGAATACTTGTCGCCGAGCGCGTCCAGGAGCGCGGTTGCAAGGCTCTCCTTCACCACCTCCTTGTCCACCTCCTCGTAGTAGAGCGCATCCACGTATCGGTAGAGCATGGCAAGCGAGTTCATGTCCTTCAGGATTTGGTCTTGGCCGCTCTCTTGAGGGGAGGGGGAGACAATCCTTTGTATCAATTGTGCTTGGGCTTCCGAGCTTCCCCCCGCAAAGATCGGGGAGAGCGCGGCTAGGAGGGAGGCTATAAAAGCTATGCGGCGCATATGGTTCATACAACCAAATATAGCGAAAGGATGGGTGCTATGCCACGGTGTCCCGACAATTCTTCGGCTTGACCCCGTTCTTGGATGGAAATATGCTCTCCTTATGGCTTTGTATCTCTCCTATCCTTCCTGGATTCATGCGCAGATATGCCCTTTCCTTCCCATCCGCTGGTACGGGCTCATGTATGTGGTGGCCTTCGCAATCACCTATTTCCTGGTGCTGTGGCAGACTCGCCATGAGGAGCCTGGGTGGAGGAGAGAGGATGTGGACGATCTTTTCTTTTGCTGTATCCTCCTCTTGCTGGTGGGGGCTAGGCTTGCCAGTCAGCTGGTCTATGATGGATCTTGGGCCCATCTGCTTCATCCTTGGAAGATTTTCTGGCCTTTCGAGAATGGTCGCTTCGTGGGACTTGCAGGCATGAGCTATCATGGGGGCCTGGTGGGGTGCCTGCTTGGAGGCCTCTGGTTCAGCCGTAAGCGCCACAAGTCTTTCCTCACCTGCTGTGACCTGGCTTGCGCGGGCATCCCCCTCGGGTATGCGTTCGGAAGGCTTGGCAATTTTCTCAACGGGGAGCTCTGGGGAAGAGTCTCCACCCTCCCTTGGGCCATGGTGTTCCCTGATGCGGGAAGGGTCTCTACCAACTACGCATGGGTGCGAACCATATGCGACCAGCTCGGAATCGCCTATCAGAAGGGCTCATTAGTCAACCTTCCCCGCCATCCCTCCCAGCTCTACGAAGCCCTGCTGGAGGGCATCCTTCTCTTTCTTTTCCTCTGGTGTGTTATCAGGCCTCGCCGGAAGAGGCACAACCCCGGCTTCGTCCTTGCATGGTATTTGATGGGCTATGGTGCGGTCCGTTTCTTCGTCGAGTATTTCAGAACTCCCGACGCCAATATCGGGTTCGTCCTCTCCTTCGGCCCGGGCTCTGATGCCATCTCCCTCTTTGTCTCTCCTTTGAACGTTTCCCTTGGCCAGATATTCTGTCTGGCCATGGTGGTGTCTGGCTTGTGGTTGCGAATACATATACGAAGGAAGAAAAGCGTATGAAGATAGATGAGAAAGTGAAACAGCTGAGGAAGCTGATGCGAGAGAAGGGGATCGACTGCTGGTATGTCAACGGGACCGATCCCCATCAGAGCGAATATGTGTGCCCACGCTGGCGTAGTCGTGCGTGGATTAGCGGCTTTACCGGGAGCGCCGGAACCGTGGTAATCACACGGAAAGATGCCCTTCTGTGGGTTGATTCCCGCTACTATGTGCAAGGAGCCAAGGAGATAGAGGGCACCTGCTTCAAGTTGATGAAGATGGACTGGGAGGATACTCCCTCTCCCCTTCAGTGGATTCTCTCCCACCTGAAGAAGGGCAAAGTTGTCGGTGTCGATCGAGAGACGCTCTCCGTCTCTGAGAGCGAGAAGCTCTCCTCCTCTTTCGAGAAGGGCGGAATCATCCTTTCTCCGGTGGAGGACCTGCTGGATTCCCTATGGACGGACAGGCCATCGGTTCCCGATGGCAAGGTGGTGGAAGTACAAACGTGCTATGCGGGGCTTTCCCGGAGCGAGAAGTTCGCCCTGGTGAGGGAGGAGATGGCGAAGAAGGGATGTAGCTTCACGCTTGTTTGCTCGCTTGATGACATCGCATGGGTGACCAATCTGCGTGGCAGCGACATCATTCACAACCCGGTCTTCCTCTCCTTTCTGTTGCTTGGAAAGGAAAGGGCTTGGCTTTTCACCGAGATCTCCCGCTTTGATGCGCAGTTGTTGAAAGAAGTGCGGTCCGACATGGATGTCATGCCCTATGAGTCGGCTGCCAGGACGATAAGGAGCTTGGTCAAGGCGGGGGATACCGTCTACATGAATCCCGAGCGGACAAACGTGCTCCTATTCTCCGCCCTTGGCAAATCCCGCCTTTTGCGTGGCCAGGACATCACCACCGTGATGAAGGCGGTCAAGAATCCGGCGGAGATCGAGGGGATGAGGAGATCCCACCTTCTTGACGGAGTGGCCATGGTGGACTTTCTCTCCCGTCTGGATTACAGCGGGAAAAAGGCCTATGACGAGCTTGAGCTTTGCCGGATGCTGGATGCGCAAAGGGAGAAGAATCCCGATTGCCTTGACGAGTCGTTCGGCACCATCGCAGGCTTCGGCCCCAATGGAGCCATGTGCCACTATTGCCCGAGCGAGCAGGAGCACAGCCCGGTCACCCGAGGCTTGCTTGTGCTTGACAGTGGCGGGCAATACCGCTACGGGACAACTGATATCACCCGTACTCTTGCCTTCGGAGAGCCGACCGAGGAGGAAATCCATGACTATACCCTCACCTTGAAGGGGCATCTCGCCCTAGCAAGGGCGGTCTTCCCGAAAGGGACCTGCGGCTACCAGCTGGACATCCTTGCCAAGCAGTTCATGTGGAGTTCCGCCATGACCTTCTTCCACGGAACCGGCCATGGCGTAGGCTTCAGACTCAATGTCCACGAGGGGCCGCAGAGAATCAACGCGCGTCCGATTCCCGTGGCCATGGAGGTGGGGATGGTCACAAGCGACGAGCCCGGAATCTACAAGGAGGGCCGCCATGGCATTCGGATTGAGAACTTGGTCCTGGTGGTTCCTTTCACCAAGAGCGAGTTTGGAGAGTTCTACACCTTCGAGACGTTGACTCTTTGCCCCTACGAGAGAAGGCTCATTGATGTCACGCTCCTTTCTTCTGAGGAGAGGGCTCAGGTGGACGCCTACCACAGCCGTGTCTACGAAACCTTGAAAGAGAAGGTGGAGAATCCCGAGTGGCTGAAGGAGGCGTGCCGCCCCTTGTAAGTCACCTCTTTCCCGGGAATTGAAGAAAGGTGCACTCGCCATTCTTCTTTTGCTCTTCCTTTTCCTCCTCCTCGTCCAAGAGCGAGAGAACGGCTTCGAAATCCCCGTTTCCGGTCTCCTCGAGGTCGAGGCAGAGGGGGATGTGGCCGACGATGGTTCCAGACACTCCGTTTCTCTCTGTCTTGCATGCGACATTCAGGTACCAGATTCCGCTTGGATCGTCGGAAAGAGTGGCAGTGAAGTTTTTTGAACGATAGGTCTTGCTTTTTTTCAGCATGGTAGCTCCTTGTCCTCATTATGCCTCAAGCAAGGGATGGTGCACTATCCAAAAAAGGCGAGATGATGTAGGATGATTGGCGTTTAGTTCACATATTTGTTTGTTGATAAAGGATATAATGTATGGTTGAAGCATTAAAGAAATCGGGAAAGATTTCCCGCAAGGGGCCTGTGGTACTCCTGATTATGGATGGTGTCGGGTATGGCAAGTATGCAGAAGGGGATGCGGTGAAGGCCGCAGTGACGAACAACCTCGATTCGCTTCTGGCGACCTGTCCGAACACCAAGCTCAAGGCGCATGGAACCGCAGTGGGGCTGCCGAGTGATGATGACATGGGCAACAGCGAAGTGGGTCACAATGCGATGGGCTGTGGAAGAGTTTTCGCCCAAGGAGCGAAACTTGTGCAGAATGCCATCGAGAGTGGGGAGATGTTCAAGGGCGAGACATGGAAAAAACTGGTTGCCAATGCGAAAAACAATCACACCACCCTCCATTTCATCGGCCTTCTTTCGGACGGTAACGTCCATTCCAACATCCATCACCTCGAGGCGATGGTCAGAGAGGCCAAGGCCGAGGGAGTGAAAAAGGTCCGTATCCACGCCTTGCTTGACGGACGGGACGTGGGAGAGCTTTCCGCACTTGACTACTTTGACCCGTTTGACAAGCTTCTGAAGGAGCTCTCCACAGACGGCTTTGACGCGAGGATTGCCGATGGTGGAGGGCGCATGGTGATCACCATGGACCGCTACAACGCCAACTGGGAGATGGTGAAAAAGGGATGGTACACCGAAGTGCTTGGAGAGGGAAGGCAGTTCGCATCCGCCCATGATGCGATTGTCACGCTCCGCGAGGAGACCCATGCCATCGACCAGGATCTACCCCCCTTTGTCATCGCCGAGAATGGCAAGCCGGTAGGGCCGATTGAGGACGGAGACTCGGTCATCCTCTTCAACTTCCGTGGAGACCGTGCGCTGGAGATCAGCCGCGCCTTCGAGGATCCCGTTCTCAAGGAGTTCGACCGCAAGAGACTTCCCAAGGTCGAGTATGCGGGAATGATGGAGTATGACGGGGACTTGCATATTCCTCATCAGTTCCTGGTCAGTCCCCCCGCAATCAGCCGCACCATGGCAGAGTACCTTTGCTCTAGTGGCGTGAAGCAATTTTCCATCAGCGAGACACAGAAGTTCGGCCATGTCACCTACTTCTTCAACGGAAACCGCTCCGGCAAGTTTGACGAGAAGCTCGAGGAGTATGTAGAGATTCCGAGCGACATCGTTCCGTTCGAGCAACGGCCGTGGATGAAGTGCGCCGAGATTGCTGACCGTGTGATCAAGGAGGTCGAGGATGGGAAATGGCAGTTCATCAAGATGAACTTCCCCAACGGCGACATGGTGGGACACACCGGAGTCTATGAGGCGGTCGTATGCTCCATGGAGGCGCTTGACCTTCAGATTGGAAGAATCAAGGCCGCAGTCGAGAAAGCGGGAGGAGTCCTTCTCATCACAGCCGACCACGGCAACGCGGACGACATGTACGAGCATGACAAGAAGAGCGGAGAAGTGAAACGCTATCCTGATGGCAGCCCGCGGCCGAAGACCAGCCACTCGCTGAATCCGGTTCCCTGCATCCTCTTCGACCCCTGCTACGGCGGCGAATACGACAAGACGTTGGTAAGCGGACTGGGCATCAGCTCCATCGCGGCAACCTGCATGACCTTGCTCGGCTTCGTGCCTCCCGCAGACTACGACAAGAGCATCATCACCTTGCAATAAGAGACAAAGCCTGTCTCACAGAGAGGACTGCCATGAGAGTGGTGGTCCTCTTTTTATGCCTTTTGGCAAAATGTCGACATTTATTTTTGTGATATGTGCTCTTGGAAACCCTTCTTACAATGAGACTGCTTAAGCCAAAGCAGAACAAAAATAAGGAGATAATTATGAAGAAAATCTTGGCTGCTGTTCTCGTTTTCGCATCGGTTCTTTCCTTTGCGTCGGCACAAGGCGCTGGGGAGAGTAAGGGAAAGTCGGAAGGGAAAACCATCTATCTAAAAGCCTCCCACGTTTTCAACACCGGCCATCCGGTGTATGAGGCATTCAAGGAGTCTGCCGATCTCCTCTATGAGAAGACCAATGGCCGTTACGGTTTGACGGTCTATCCTGCGGGCACGTATGCCAACTACAACGATTCCATCACCGCATGCCAGATGGGGGACTTGGATATCGCATGCCTTGATTCCGCTTCCGACTGGGATCCGGCGGCCGGTGTACTTTTCGCTCCCTACTGTTTCCAGAGCTACAAGCATTGGGACGCTTTTAAGAAGAGTGAGATCTGCACGGAGATGATGGATGAGATTTCCGCTGCGGTTGGTGGCATCAAGCAGCTCAACATGTACAACTTCGGTTTCCGCAACCTGACTGCGAACATCGAAGTGAAAGGGTTGAAGGATTTCCAGGGGAAGACGCTGCGTTGTGTGAACTTCGCTCCCTATTCGACGCTGAAGGATGTATTCAATGTGGCCATCACCTCGATTCCCATCGAGGATGTCTACATGTCTCTCCAGACCGGAGTGGCCGACATGGAGGAGAACCCTGTCTCCCAGATTGTCACCATGAAGTTCTACGAGGTGCAGAAGTATTGTATGAAGACCCAGCATATGCTTGCCTGCTCTTCCACCATCATCAACCAGAAACTCTGGGACAGCCTTTCCGCGGAGGACAAGGCCATCTTCCAGGAAGTGTTCACCCGTCAAGGGGACCGCGTTGACCAGCTTACCCAGGAGAGCGAGGACAGCCTATTCAATGTCTGCAAGGAGCATGGCATGACCATCGTGGACAACGTGGATACCGCTGATTACCGGAAGAACGCATTGAAGGTCGTTGACCAGTATCCTGCTTGGAAAAATTACTACGACAGAATTCAGGCGCTGAAGTACTGAGCTCTGAGTTTTCCTGACTTGTCTGTGGCGTTTGCCGCAGACATGCATAAAGGAGAGAAAATGAAAAAGTGTTTCGAAGTTTTCACGAAAGTGAACAATGCCTTGAAAAACCTTGAGATGATCACAGGCTCCCTGTGTCTTGCTCTCTTGTTTGTAGTCATGATTGTGAATGCCTCATTGCGGTATCTCTTCCGCTCTGGACTGGATTTTTCTGACGAGCTTAACGGCTTTCTGTTTGTATGGTTCGGCTTCTTGGCCTCTGCCTACATCATGGCTCAGGAAGGTCACCTGAACGTGGGTGCGTTTGTGAATCTCTTTCCCAAGAAAGTGCAATTTGCAATCAAGACCATCTTGCATCTCTTCCTGCTGGTGATGATCGGCGTTTATATCGAGCCTCTGGAAAAGCTTCTGAACACGCTGCCCATCTCGAACGTGATGCGGTGGCCCTTGAAATATGTCTACGTGATTCTGCCACTCTGTTTCGTGCTCATGGGAATTCATATCGCCTACAACATCATCAATGATTGCATCAACATGAAAACCCTCTCCTCTTCGGAGAGAAAGGAGAAAGCCTGATGTCTCCTATTACCATTTTCCTTTGCTCTTTTGCCATTTTCTTCCTATTGGGAATGCCTATAGCCATGGCAATGATAAGCTCTTCGTTCATCTATTGCTTTATGGCGGGAATCCGGCTCTCCATCATGGGCACCAGAATGTTCACCGGTTTGAACAACTTTGCTTTGATTGCCATTCCATTGTTCATCCTTACCGCGGAAGTGATGAACAGGACTTCCGTATCGGACCGAATATTCAAGTTCTGCCGTGACTTGGTCGGTTATATTCCTGGTGGAATGGGTCATGTCAACATCGTGACCTCCATCATCTTCGCAGGTATGTCCGGCTCTGCCGTGGCTGATGCTGGTGGCATCGGGGATCTTTGCTACAAGGCAATGGTGGATGAAGGGTTCCCTGACGATTTCAGTGCCTGTACCACTATCGCCTCCTCCACCATCGGGCCGATTATTCCCCCATCCATTCCTGCGGTCGTGTATGCCATGACTGCAAATGTGTCCGTGGGCAAGTTGCTCTTTGGAGGAATCGTTCCGGGCTTTTTGATGGGATTCATCTTGATGGGGTATGTCTACTTCTGGTCCGTCAAGCATAACGGACCTCGCCAGAGATGGCAGGGATGGACGTACTATTGGGAGAATTTGGGTAAATCGTTTGTGAGCTGCATCCTTCCCCTGCTGACTCCTGTTATTCTCCTGGGAGGCATCTATCTTGGTGTGGTGACGACTACCGAGGCGGCTGCGGTTGCCGTATTGTACGCACTGATCCTCGGAGTCTTTGTCTACAGGACCATGGGGTGGAAATCCTTGCTTGGCTGTTTTGAGCATGTCTTCATTGCCTCAGGTTCCGTCCTCTTGATTGTCGCCGCATCGAAGTGCTTCAGCTTCGTGCTCACGGCGGAGAACTTCCAGGACAAGATCTATGCGGTCTTCAGCTCTTTTGCGGGAAACTCCAAGTTCTTGACTGCGCTTTGCATCACCATCCTGTTCTTGGTGCTTGGTTGCCTCTCCGATCCGAACGTGAACATCATGGTCTTCGTCCCCATGGTGCTTCCTTTGCTCACCAATGCGGGATTCGATATG
>CAVESN010000024.1:0-4765 GCA_963618365.1 Bacteroides uniformis | reverse complement strand
ATTCATGCCGGTGTGGTCATCATCATTATCGCGATGATTGGCAATATCACTCCTCCGGTAGGGGTGGTGCTCATGACTACCTGTTCCCTTGAGAAACTTGAGATGGAGCGAATCAGCAAGAGCCTGATTCCGTGGATTGTCGTGCTCATGGCGGAGGTTGTGGTGCTCTGGCTCTTCCCCGGTCTCGTGACTTTCGTGCCGAACCACATCCTTTGAGAAAAGAGGGGATACCCAAGAATGAATTTCATAGCAGTGGACGTAGGAAGCACTTTCATCAAGGTGGCGATCTACGATCTGGAATACAAGAAAGTCATCTATACCAAGAAGTACCCGACACCACCGAAGCGAAAGGTTGAGGATCCCAACGTCTTCGAGGTTGACGCCCGGCAAATTGTCGATTGCATCAAGACAATCATCCAGAATTGTCTTTGCATCACCCAGAACTTGGACGGCATTCTTTTTTCGACCCAGCAGCATGGGTGCGTGCTCCACCATGCAAGCCAGGAAAGGGATACCTATATCTCCTGGCAGGATACTCGTTGTCTTGAGGTTGACCCGGAGACCGGGAAAAAATACATCGATGAGGTGAGCGCGTTGCTTCCTGCCGTGATCATGGCTCGCACGGGTGTTCCCGTGAAACCTGCGTTGGCGCTTTGCAACCTCTACGCTCTTTTTAAGGGAAAGAAGCTGGCAAAGGAGAAGGGAACCACCATCTATACGCTTGGCTCCTACATCATCTCCCAGCTTACAGGGAACAATACCTGCCATATCACCAATGCCGCACCGTTGGGTTTCGTGAACCTCAAGGAGAGGGATTGGGACTATGACATCTTGAAGCGGGTGGGGTTGGATTTCCTTTGCTTGCCCAAAATCACCGAGAATCTTGAGTGCCTTGGGAAGTATGTAGCCAACCATTGCTCGCTGAATGTCTATCCCGATCTGGGCGATGTGCAGACAAGCATCTATGGCAGTCACGCCGAATCGGGAGACATGGTGGTGAACATCGGCACCTCCGGGCAATTGATTCTCTTGGAGAGCGAGTACGATCCTGCTTCCTACAACCCGAACAAGTATGAGGTGCGGCCCTACTACGACAACAACTATTGCTATGTCATCTCCCGCATGCCAGGAGGACGGAACTTTGATGTGGTAATCGATTACATGCGCTCGGCCGCAAAGATCCTCACGGGCACTACGGTGGATCGAGATGAGGCGTGGCGCATCATCGAAAGCCAGGCAATACCACGGGAGACGGAGGGTGTGGCAGTTGATCCCGGGTTCTATGAACTTCCCGATTCCCTTGCAGACGGGAAGCTTGAGCATCTCACCCACTCCAACTTTACGCCACTGAACGTGATTGCAGCTACTGCGGTAAGTTTCGCAAAGACCTACCACGCATATGCGGATGTCATCCTTGGTGGCAGGAATTTCACCGGTACACTCTATTTCACGGGTGGAGCCGTGCTGAAGAACCAATACCTGAAAGATGCGATCACCAAGGAGCTTGGCTTTCAAAATGTCGTCTCAGCAAACATGGATGAAGTGTATGGCGGACTCTTCAGGCTCGCGATGACTTGTATCAAGGAGGAAAAACATGCAGTTTAAAACCGAGATAAAAAGGGGAAGGAGGGTAATGGGGATTTTCCTTTCCGAGATCGCCCATCCCAACCTAGTGAGATTGACCAAGGCTTCAGGGGCGGATTTCATGGTCGTTGATTGCGAACATGGGTACTTTGATTACTCGCAGGTTGCCGCCATCGCCGCCATTGGTTCCACGGCCGAATATCCGATTATCGTACGTATCCCGGAAATCAACAGGGGTTGCATCCAAAAGTATCTGGATAGCGGAGTGGAGGGGATTTGGGCGCCTGATGTGCGCACTGTGGAGGCTGCAAGAGCGCTTGTTGCCTTCTCAAAATACGAACCCCTTGGCAAGAGAGGAATTTCCACCATGCGTCCCCACTCGGAGTACAATCCAGGAAAATTGACCGATTACATTCAGAAAGCTAATGACAAGACCATGGTTTTCCTGCAGATTGAGAGCAGGGAAGGGGCGGATAACCTTGATACCATGCTGGATATTCCCGGCATAGACGGAGTGTTTGTCGGACCGAATGACATGGCTTGTGATCTTGGTCACACTGGCAATTTCAATACGCCGGACATGGAAGCATGCATTGATGATGTGCTTGGCGCGTGCAAGAAGCACCATGTACCTTGCGGAATTGTCGCATCCAATCCAGATTACCTGAAGCATTGGGCAGGCAAGGGAATGACCATGTTCTCCTGCAGCAGTGAACTCGGTCTTCTGAAAAAAGGAATCCAGCAAATGCTGAAGGAAACAGATTTGCAAGAAAAGGATTGATGCAGGGAGGAGCGGTGTTTCGTATCGCAATCTGCGGAGTAGGGGCCCTAGGGGCGGCATTCGCAGACAAAACCATCAAGAACCACGAACAAGGTGTCGAACTATTCGGTATCGTCCGTGATTTGAATTCCTTCTGGGGGTCTCCTGTCCTTGTTGACGGGAGACCTTTGCGCATCAATTACCGGACAGTGCAAACCGTGAAGGAGATTCCGTTCGACCTTGTCCTATATTGTGTGAAATCGTATGAAATGGAAACTGCAACGGAAGAGACCAAGGTGCTCGTTAACCCGAACACCTTGGTGGGAAGCGTCAGCTCGGGACTTGATGCGGATATCTCTCTTAGAAAAGTGTTTCCCTCAGGACAGGTCTTCACCGCAGTTCCTTTCGGGTTTGATGTTTCGCGCATCTCTTCCCATATCACCTTGGGGAAGGAGGGGACACTTTTCCTTGGAACCAAAGGCTTGTCGGTTCCAAACAAGGCAAGATTGGGAGACCTTTTCCGGAAGACAGGGATCCCTCATAAGATCAGCAGTGATGATGACTATTGGAAATGGAAGCAATTCCTCTTTGACCTCTCTATCGGACAGACCTGTTTCGTATACCAGCAGACGTATGGAGAATACATTCATAATGAGAAAGCCTCGGAGATTGCATTCAATGCCATGGAGGAGATTGTGGCCTTGGCAAAGAGCATGCATGTCAATCTCTCCTTTTCCGACATGGTCGATTGTATTGATACGGTGAAAACGTTTTCTGAATCAGGCAGAACCAGCATGCTTCAGGATTATTGGGATGAGCGCAGGTTGGAGACAGAGGCATTGTCCGACAAGGCCGTTTCCCTTGCCGTCCACAACCATGTCAAATTCACCACCAACCTCTGGCTTCATGACCAGATGTACATGATGATGGCAAAGGGGAAGCTTCAGGCGGCGGCGAGTGATTCTTGTGAAAGACTCTACTCGCGTGTCAATTTCATCCCTACTCCAGAAATCATAGCCCAGCAACTACGCAGAGAGATTGTGGGGAGGCAGGTTCCTGCAGGAACAATCATGAAAGAGCATGAGATTTCCCTTCGTTTCAACGCTTCCCGTTGTTCTGTTCGAACCGCTTTGCAAAAACTTGCAGAGGAGGGACTTCTTGTTACGCTTCCCAATGGAAGAAAGAAGAGCGTCGATTTCTCCTTGCAGCAACTCGAGAACCTGTTTGATATTCGCTGGATATTCGAAAGAAGAGCAGTAGAGATTCTTCTTGACGACGCTTCGCTTCCCCTGGAGGGAATCCAGAACGCTATAAAAACCATCGAGGAACAGTATCGGCACGGTGAGAAGAACTGGGGACTGTTTGATGTGACATTCCATGCAGAGATTATCAAAGCCACACAGAACAGTTTTCTTGTCAATTCTTTCCGGTGTTATACATCAATATGGTTCACAATCATGAGCTTTAGAAGCCCCATCAGGGAAGACCCCGGCTATGGCAGCCTCTTCATCGCACTTCACAAGCAACTCCTGGATCTTTTGCAAAACCGGTCCAAGGACGTTCTCTCCTTCTTGAAAAACCATCTTGATGAAGGAAAATCCATGGCACAAGTTAGCCTCGGCTTCTAATTTCAAAAGGCGAAGAGGTGAGTTCGGTATGTCCGATATTAACCGTCAACACCATCCAATAGAGATGAGAATTCTATAGACGGTTTTTGGAGCCTTTCATCAGTAATGATTCTCTCTTTGTATATCGTTGCTACAACGCCAAACTGTTGGCATCTGCTTCTACTTTTTCTCTCCGACAACCTTGTGGAGGAAAAGCGAGAACGAGTGTAAGATAAGGCCATGAAGAAGATCACTGTGAACAGAAGCTCATTCGAGGATCTCAGGGAGATGGGGTGCATCTATGTCGACAAGACACGGTACGTCTACGACCTCGCGAAGGACATGGCATCCAGCTACTACTTCATCTCCCGCCCCCGCCGCTACGGCAAGAGCCTCATGTGCTCGACACTTCAGGCCCTGTTCGAGGGGAAGCGCGAGCTCTTCGAGGGGCTGTACATAGACAAGACAGACTACTCTTTTGAGAAGCACCCCGTGCTGCACTTCAACTTCGCCCAGATGAACACAAGCGCAAGCACAAGCTACGGGAATTTCCTCAAGAGCTTCCAGAACGCCATCATAAGGGAGGCGGGGAACAACCAGGTTGAAGTGGAGAGGGAGGAGCCGTGCGACATGCTTCTCTCCATATTGGACCGGATTGAAAGGAAGTGCGTGATCATCGTCGACGAGTACGACACGCCGATCATCCACACATACAAGAACAGAGAATTAGCCGATAGGATAAGGGACACGCTCAGCACTTTCTACTCGGTGATAAAGAACACGAGCGAGAAGGTGCGCTTCTTCTTCCTCACCG
>CAVESN010000023.1:20454-20843 GCA_963618365.1 Bacteroides uniformis | reverse complement strand
CTCGCCCGTGATGCAGGTGGCACCAAGCGCTTTAAGCGGCTCGAGAAACTCCCCAAGCGCATCGGCCCCTCTCAGGTCGGTGACACGCACCTCGTTACCATGCAGGAGATAGTAGGATGCCGCAGCATATCCTCCTCCATGCATCCCCAACCCGAATACGAGAACCTTCATTTCTCCCTCCTTATCCATCATACTGAGGAGTCTTTTCCTTCCACAAGCGACAAAGAAAGGGGGAGTGGCGTTTTTTGATACTTGACCATGCCCTCTTGAATCCGCATAATGAGCGGGTAATTACGTCTAGGCTGTCTTGTCGACAACTAAGGACAAAGGAGTTCATCGATGCCTTGCGGAAGAAAACGAAAGAAGCATAAGATTGCAACGCACAAGAG
>CAVESN010000023.1:10015-20380 GCA_963618365.1 Bacteroides uniformis | reverse complement strand
GAAAAGTTCAAACAGGGCCTTGCAGATGTGAGCGAGATGCTCTCCCAAGCCAAGGCAGAGATCACCAAACAGGAAGATTGTGGTGTGAGGCAGCTTGCCTACACCATCAAGAAGAAGGACAAGGGGCATTACGTCTATTTCGAGATGCAGGCCGATCCTACCCAGATGCAGAGCATGGAGCGCAAGCTTGTCCTGCACGCGAGTGTCCTGAAGTTCTTGTTTGTGAATACAAGCAAATAACACCGAATCATCGTAGGAGGAATTCTATGGCAGGCGATTTGAACATGGTGGCTATGGTGGGACGCCTTACCCGTGACAGCGAGTTGCGCATGACGCAAAGCGGTAACGGTATTTTGCGATTCTCGATTGCGGTCAACCGGAGAAAGAGGACGGCGGATGGCAACTGGGAGGACGAGGCGAACTTCTTTGATTGCTCCATGTTCGGCAAGAACGCCCAGACCATGGCCAACTACCTGAAAAAGGGACGGCAGGTTGCCATTCAGGGCGAGCTGAGACAGGATCGCTGGAATGGACAGGACGGCCAGGCCCGCACAAGGGTGGAGATAGCCGTGAATTCCTTGCAATTGGTTGGCGCGAGAGCTGACGGGGCGTCAGCTTCAGGGGATGCCGCGAGGCAGCAGTTCGCTCCCCCCCAGACAACGCAAGAGCAAGCTCAGCCGGCAACCCAGGCGGTGCCGAGCGTCGAGCAATTCGATGATGATGTCATTCCATTCTAATTTTCCAAGGAGTTTTACATGATTGAAAATGAAGATAAAGAAGAGATGATGGCCGACAGGGATGAGGGCATGGAGAAGGCGGGAAAGTACGACCGCAAGGGTGCTCCCCGTGGCGGAAAGCCGATGTTCAAGAAGAAGATTTGCCGATTCTGCTCCCAGCACATGGAGCCGAACTACAAGAACCCGGACCAGCTTCGCAGATTCACAACCGAGAGGGGCAAGATCCTTCCCGGAAGAATCACAGGTTGCTGCGCGAAGCACCAGAGGAAGTTGACTGCCGAAATCAAGAAGGCCAGGGTTCTGGCGTATCTGCCTTTCGAGAAGCAGTTCTAAGGGGGCCTTATGGCTGGCAGTGAGAACCGGGCGTTTTTCGGATATTGTGGAGGGGTGCTGCTTTCCGTGGTGTTTTCCCGCTTTGATATCCTGAAGATGGTCTATTTGGTTCCTGTGTTGGCTGTTTGTGTCTCCCGTAAAGGTGCAGGACGCATTGTCCCTGTGGTTGCTGTCGGCTTACTCGCCAATGCCATCAGCCTCTTGCAACTTCGTCAAGGATTTGCAAGTGCTGCAGGAATCATCGCGATTTGCATCTCGGTGTTTTTACCGGCTGTGATATGGATTTCCTCCCTTGTGTGGATATCGGTGGGAGGAAAGTCGATGATGAGACGATATCTCGCAGGAGCTTTTGCAGGAGCTTTTGTGGCATTGGTTTTTCTCTTGTTCCTCTTGAGGGGCGGGGATGCGGTGATGAAGGTTGACCATGCAATGCAGGAACAATTCATCTCTTTTTTCTCCTCCTTCAATCTGGGCGGTACCGTGGATGAGGGCGTGATTCTGGCATCCAACCTAAGCAGGCTCTACCGTGCTTTCGTGTTGGTTCTGGGATGCATGATTGTCCCGATTTCCATGTTTTTTGCAGGGCTTAACCAGTTCATTGCACTTTGCATGGCACTTCGTGGTGACAACCATTTTTCCCGGCAAGTGTCCGAGTTTTTTCTTCCCGAACGGGCCATTTGGCTCTTTCTGGGGGCATGGGCTTTTGTGTGTGCCGGATATTTTGTCCGTTTGTCCTACCCGGTGATGGCGTTGCTCTTGAATTTTGCCATGGGGGTTTCCCTCCTGTACGGATTTCAGGGGTTTGCAATCATCCTTTACCGCTCAAGGATGCATAAGGAAATTAGTGCCTCCTCGCTCTTTTGGAGGCTTTTCATCATCATGGCGTTTATACCGCTGGCAAACACGTTGTTGATGTTCGCTCTTCCCTTGTTGGGAGTAACCGAAACATGGATACAATACCGTAAACCTAAGGAGTTAAGTATATGAAAGTCATTCTTAATCAGGATGTGAACAACCTCGGAGAAGAGGGAGATGTCGTGACCGTGAGAAACGGTTATGGTCGTAACTATTTGCTTCCCACCAAGGCGGCAATGCCCTATACCCCCGGCAATCTTGCCATGGTGAAGGCTCGCGCTGCCGCCATCGAGAAGCGCAAGGCGGAGAAGAGAGCCGCAAGTGCCTCCCTCAAGGAGAAACTTGACGGTCTTACTCTCACTCTGGTTGTCTCGGCCGGTGAAAGCGGAAAGCTTTTCGGTTCCGTTACCAGCCAGATGGTGCAGGATGCTCTTTCCAAGGAGGGAATTGCCTTGGAGCGCAAGAAACTCGAGGTTCCCACCCATGCCATCAAGATGACTGGCAAGTATGAAGTGCGTGCTCACCTCTATGAGAACGACTTCAGCATCATCTCTCTTCTGGTGAAGAGCGAAGCGGAGCTCAAGGCCGAGAAGAAGGCCGCAGAGGAAGCTGCCGCAAAAGCAGCAGCCGAGGAAGCGAAGGCTGCCGAAGAGGCCGCTCAGGCCCAGGCGGCTGCTTCTCCTGCTGAAGAAGAGAAGGCTGAGAACTAAATCTCAAGGCTTAAGCTGAAACCTTGTTCTGCATCGTGCTGGCCTAAAGGCGGTTTCCGCCTTTAAGATGGAAAGTGAAAGTTGCATGACATGATGTCGTGGCAATCTCTTCGCTTTCCATCAGAACGCTATCACGGTGCAGAAAATTTTTTCATTTTGCCCATAATGATGCCGTAGCCTGACTGGCTCCTGTGCTATAATGCTCCCCCGAAGCACGCGTGTGGCATGAGGAAGCTTTGAAAAATTGCCGGACCTCTTCGGAATGCTGGAGAAGAAGTCCGATGGTGCATGATAAGGTGGGGATCCCATGATGGTCCAAACAAGGGGAAGAGGGATCAATTGCCTCAGGGAGGGAGAGTTTGAATATGGAAATGCAGCAAACCACAACGAATGCCATCACTGGTCTTGGCGGCAGGGTTCCTCCTCAGGATGTGAATGCGGAGAAGGCGCTCCTTGGCATCCTGATCATGAATTCCTCTCTTCTTGATGAAGTTTCCACGGTGCTGCGTTCTGATGATTTCTACCAAAGAAGCCATCAGGCCATTTTCAGCGCGATGCTTGCATTCAAGGAGAAAGAGAAGAGCAACACCCTTGACCTTGGTTCGTTGATCACCTATCTGGTTGCAAACGGGAAGATCGGCGAATGTGGCGGGGCTTCCTATCTTGCCGAGCTCTCCTCCGGGGATCGCGCAGCCCTCTCCAGCAATGCGAAATTCTATTCCAAGGCGATCAAGGACAGTTCCCGGCGTCGCAAGGCAATCACCTTTGCTTCGAAACTGAGGGACCGGTGCTTCGAGGATTCTGTCGACATCCAGTCCATTCTCAATGACGCGCTGGGCGAGCTTGGTCTTCTTTCCGTTGACGGAAGCACGGGTGCCCAATACAGCGACATGCAGAAAGTGGTTGCGGAAATCTACAAGGTCGTGGACCCCACCCAGAAGCTGGAGCTGGGTTTGATGAGCGGCTTCAAGTATCTGGACGACGTGACCGGGGGGTTCCGCAAACAGGAGATGACCATCATCGGCGCCCGTCCTTCCATCGGAAAGACCGCGTTTGCTCTTTCCATTGCGCTAAACATGGTCATGAGTGGTGTACGTGTGGGGTTCTTCTCCCTTGAGATGCCTCTGCGCTCCATCGGATGCAGGCTTCTTTCCGCACAGAGTGGAGTTCCTTTCAGCCATATATTGAAGAGAACATTCACCAATGATGAGTCAAGCCGCATAATCGATGCGATGGGTGAGTTCTACAACAAGAACTTCTTCGTGCAGGATGTCGCCAACATGAAGTTGATGGACCTGCGGGCCCAGGCCCACCAGATGAAGATGAAGAGCGATGTGGAGATCATCTTTGTCGACTATATGGGACTGATTGAGCCTGATGACCAGAATGCCAGGGATGAGCGATTCAATTGGATCAGCAAGGTGAGCCGGCAAATCAAGCAACTTGCACGCGAGCTGGACATTCCTATCGTCGTGCTGTGCCAAGTCAGCCGTGAGGCTGAGGACCAGGAGCCCAAACTCTCCAATTTGAGGGATTCCGGCTCCATCGAGCAGGATGCCGACGTGGTCCTGCTCCTACACCGCCCCCGCCCCAAGGAAGGGGAGGAGCGCAAGCAAATCGAGGAGACTTCCCTTATTGTCGCGAAGAACCGAAATGGTGAGACCGGAGTGACAAAAATCGCCTTTCAGGGTGCAATTGTCAAGTTCTACAACCTTGAGAATGCTGTCGGATACACTCCCGCGAACAACAGCCGCGCCTAGTGTGCGAAGCTCAGCAGTAGCATAAGCAATCCTACGCCGAACCACCCTATCAGCTGGATTGTCCACCAGGTGCGGGGTGAGATACGCCGTCTGCTAGCCATCTCCCAAAAGGAGAGGGCGATTTGTGAGCCGTCGAACGCAGGGATGGGAAGCAGGTTGGTGATGGCAAGGGAGAGGCTGACTATCGCCATCAGATACCAGAACCCCTTGAATCCCACATCCACGTGCCGTTCTATTCCGTCAAGGGTGATGGTGCCAATCATCATTGCCGCTTGCCCCATTCCGCTTAGCTCCCTTGTAAGATTCCTGCGGTTTCCTTTGACGAGAGAGAAAATCTTGCTGGCCATCTCACCTGCCTGGCGGGATGCCATCTTCATCCCCCACAAGAGAGAGAACTTTCCCGGCTTCGTGGTGTATCCATGGTCGAGGGAGAAGTGATAAATGCCGTCATCCGCCTTGGGAAACATAATCTTCTCATGCCTTCCTCCGTGGACCACTTCCAGACGGATGGTTGTGGCTTCCTTAAGTGCCAGCATCAGGTCAAGATTGTTCTGGACGGGATAGCCACATGCCATGATGATGCGGTCGCCTTCCTTGAGTCCCGCAAGCGATTCTGCACTTTGTGCCGTTACATGGCCGACCACAGGTTCGACAATTCCGGTGATTCCCCAGCGTCCATCGCGGTCGCTTTGTGCATTGACCACAAGTTCTTTCCCCTCCCGGATTATCGTGAAAGCGTGGATTTCCTTATCCGCACCCAGAAGAAGTTGTTCCAGCTGCTGCCAATCCGTGATTTCTTGATTGTCAAACCGAATCACCAGGTCACCGGTGCGTAGTCCCGCATCATACGCGCTGCTGGAGGAGGGAGAGAAGAGTTCTGGGTATTGGTTGACCGTGGCTATCCTGCTCGGAGTGGAGGCGCTAGGTACGGGTAGGGCGCCAAGATAGGAGAAGATCAATGCACTGGCGAGAAAATTGAAGAGGGGGCCGGCAGAGTAGACGATGGCCCTCTTGGTCGGAGAGACTGCAAAAAGAGATCCGTCCTCCACATTGTCGAAGGTGGCGCTTTTTTGGGTGATGGCTCTGGCAAGATCGTCCGCCCCTTTCATGCGGCAATAACCGCCAATGGGTAACAGGGAGATACGAACTTCCGTCTCGCCTATCTGCCAATGCGCCACCCTTGGCCCCATCCCAAGGGAGAAGATTTCGACGGTAATTCCGGTGGCGCAGGCTGCGATTAGGTGCCCAAGTTCGTGGAGCACCACTATGAACCCAATGCCGGCAAGCCCTATGGCGAGCTTCAGCAGCATAGTCTTGCCGCAAGGCAACGCATGCGCTTGTCGATGTCGCACGCCTCCTCAAGGGAGGAAGGGGCCTTGTCGGTGCAATGTTCCACCACATCGATGACTATGCGCTGGATATCGGTAAAGCCTATCTCTCCCCTGAGGAAGGCCCAGACCGCAACTTCATCCGCCGCGTTGAATGCGATGGCTTTCGCCCCTTTTTCACTGAGGATGGTCCATGCGAGGGCGAGCAGGGGGAATTTCCCGAAATCTGGTTTCTCGAATGTGAGGGAGAGGGAGGAGAAATCCAGCGGCTGCACCAAGGGAGTGGTTGTTCCGGGAAGAAGCGCGCTGATGATGGGAAGGGACATGTCAGGCTTCCCCATCTGCGCGTAGATGGCACCGCTATGCATCCGGATCATCGAATGGACGATGCTTTGCGGGTGGACGGTTACCTCGATCCTCTCCCCTGAAAAACCGAACAGGCAGCTGGCTTCAATGACCTCCATCGCCTTGTTCGCCAATGTTGCGCTGTCTATTGTGATTTTGGGCCCCATCTTCCAGGTGGGGTGGTTCAGCGCCTCTTTCGGGGTGATGGACTTGAGCTTCTCCCTTTCTGTCGTTCTAAAGGGTCCACCGCTTGCGGTGATGATGAGGTGGTCTACCTGGGAGCCGGGATGGGCTTTCAAGAGCTCATGGATTGCGCTGTGCTCGCTGTCTACCGGGATGATGGTGCGTCCAAGCTTGGCTGCGGTTGCGAAGAGGAACGACGAGCCGCATACGACGCTCTCCTTGTTCGCCAGGGCGAGGTCCTTGCCACTTTCGAGAGCAAGCATGCTGGCCGTTAGTCCTGCAAATCCGCTGATGCCGTTGAGCACGATTTCGGCATCAGTCTCTTGCAGCATTCTTTGCAAGCTGCAAAAGTCATTTCCGGCAACCAAGGCTGTTCTTGCGTGGAACAATGCCCCCAGTTCTTCCAGCCGATCTTTCTTCGAGTGTGCGCTCAACCCCACTACTTCCAATGGGAGATGGTGGGTTTTGATGGCATTGAGGGCGGTGGTGCCTATGGATCCGGTCGCACCGAGGATGATGACTTTTTTCATGCGAGCCCAAGCAGCTCGCAAAGGAGCCAGAAGAATGGTGCAGTGACGAGAAGCGAGTCGATGGAGTCAAGAAGGCCACCACGTCCGGGAATGACATTGCCACTGTCCTTGACGCCGACAGAACGCTTGATGACGCTCTCGATGAGGTCGCCGACATTTGCGGTTGTGGAACAAACTGCACCGAGGGCCACAATCTTCCAGAGGGGAATCCATCGTGCGGCAACCAGGCAGGTGCCCATGCACCAGATGATGCTCATGGCGTGGCCTCCGATGAAGCCGGCGACGCTCTTGTTCGGGCTTACCTTGACCACTCCCTTGTTGGATTTCCCGAGCCACATGCCGAAGATGTAAGCGAAGATGTCGTTGGCAAAGACGAACGAGAAGTAAAGGATGAGAAGGATGACGCTGTGCTCGAACTGGCAAATCCTCACAAGGAAGGTGAGAAGGTAGTTGGGATAGAGCAAGAGGAACGCCCATCCGGCAATACGCAGGAAGGAACCTTTGAAGTTGTCTTCCTGACCACTGAATATCTCAAATCCGAAACCGAGGATGGCGAGCACTATCAAGGTGAAATGTACCACGGGAAGATCAGGAAAGTAGCTTTCCCCCCATGCGGAAACCACAAGGATGCTGGGAATCCAGAAGGGGAGGGAAATCTTGCATCCCGTCCCTTTCTCGAACAAGGAGAAAACCTCATGTGAGCCGATCAGGCAAGCCACAAAGATTAGGATGAGTGTCGCAAGACGGTGCATGTAGGGGAGGAAGTAGATGTAGCAGAAAATGAGAGGAACACCGATAAGCGTGGTCGCGGTGCGTTTCGCAAGGGATTTCATCATTTCAATCCTCCGAATTTTCGGGTCCGTCCGCTGTAGTCAATGCAGATTCGCTCGATCTCCTTATCGCCCCAATCCGGCCAGAGTTCCCCGTAGGAGGCAAGCTCGGCATAGGCGCTGTCCCAAAGCAGAAAATTGCTTAAGCGATGCTCTCCGGCACTCCGTACTATCATATCTACAGGAGGAACATCACACAAGTCTAGTGCGCCTTGGATGTCCTTAGTGGTGATTTCTTTTTTTCCGTTTTTTATGAGCTTGTTCACTGCACGGACTATCTCGTCCTGTCCTCCATAGTTGATGGCAAGGCAGCAGGTAATCCCCATCTCCAAACTGGTGGCTTTTTCTGTCTTTTCGATGGCTCTTCTTACCTCGGGGGGAAGATGCTTAACATCGCCACGGACGCGGATACGCACATGCTCCTGCAGGAAGAAGTTGATCTCCCCGGCAAGCTTGGTGGAAAGCAGGTGCATCAGATATCCCACCTCCTGCTGGCTGCGTTTCCAGTTCTCCGTGGAGAAGACATAGAGGGTGATGTAGGGGATATGGTGTTTCCGGCAACTTACGATGACGCGCTTGAGCGCCTTCAGCCCCTCGATGTGGCCGGCGGCTCGGGGAAGTCCCTTCTTCTTCGCCCATCGCCCATTGCCATCCATGATGAAACCGACGTGGTTCGGTATCGTGTTTTCCATAGGAGGAAGCATATCATTTCGCATGTGTGGGTGTATAGTAAAGATTGCAAGGAGTGGACGACTGCTACTCGCATCTTCATACGTCCCGATTCCCTGCATTTGGATCTATATCTTTGGTGCTTGATTCCTCCTGGCTCTCCCCAGGGGAGAACGCAACGCCGTTTCCGGTTCCTTTTCTTGAGCATGGCAACTGCTCTGTTGTGGGAAAAGATAAGTTTTTTGGCTTGGGAGGATGAAGGGAATAAAAACCACCCGCAGGATTCACGGGTGGCTGAAAAGGGGGAGTCGTTCTCAGACTTCCATGATCTCCTTTTCCTTTGCTTGGGCGATTTGGTCCACCTTTGCTGTGTAGGTGTCGGTCAGCTTCTGCAGCTTCGCCTCTAGGGCTTTCTGCTCGTCCTCACTGATTTCGCTTGCCTTCTGTGCCTTCTTCAGCTCATCCATTCCGTCACGGCGGATGTTGCGCACGCTAATCTTTGCCTGCTCGGCAGTGCTCTTCGCACTCTTTGCAAGTTGCTTGCGCCTCTCCTCGGTGAGAGGGGGGAAGGTGAGGCGGATCAGTTTTCCGTCATTGTTGGGCGGAAGCCCGAGGTCGCTGGAAAGGATTGCCTTCTCGATGGCCGGCAGAACCGACTTGTCCCATGGCTGGATGACGATGGTGCGGGCCTCGGGGATGCTGACGGTTCCTACCTGGTTGATGGGAGTCGGAGCCCCGTAGTAATCCACACGAATCTTGTCCAGAACGCTTGCGGATGCCCGGCCGGTTCTCAGTCCATCGTAATCGGCTTTCAGACTGTCGCAAGTCTTCTGCATTCTCTCTTCGCAATTTGTCAGAACATCAGACATGTTTCTTGCTTCCTTTTGTCTTCAGGAAGGCCGGACGGTTGCCCGGCCTCCGCATGTTTATTTGGTTCCTGCGACGAAGAACTTGTAGTCGACAATCGAAAGAGTGCATCCGTTCTCTTTTGCGACGGCGGCCATCTTCTTCTCGACGCTCATGGTCTCGTCCTTGACGAAGTTCTGGCTCAGGAGGCAGATCTCTCCAAGGTGCTTGTTCAGCTTGCCACGGACGATGCCCTCCTTCACCTTCTCGGGCTTGTCCATATCCTTGACCTGTGCGCGGAAAATCTCAAGCTGCTCGTCGACATAGCTCTGGTTTACATCCTTGGCCGCAAGATGGCTTGGAGTGAACGCCGCTACGTGGAGCGCGACATCATTGGTGAACTCCTTGACGCCCGCTTCTAAAAATACCTGGGGTTTGTCCGCCTGAAAGAGAACCACAACTCCCATGGCACCATTGCCATGAATGTAGGTTGCGGCATACTGGCTGGGTGCAAGTTCCTTGTAGTAGACATTGCGCACCGCCATGTTCTCCTTGATGATGGCAATGTACTCTCCGACCTTCGCGGTAAGCGCTTCGTTGGGCTCGGTGATCTTGTCCGCCAGAATCATGTCGCAAAGCTCCTCTCCGAGCTTGGCGAACATCTCGTTGGAAGAGACGAAGTCTGTCTCGCAGGAGACGGAGACCATCGCAACGGCATTGTCACCCTTCTTGATGGTGATTCTTCCGTTCTCGGTGGGACGGTCCTGGCGCTTGGCGACAGCGGCCTTGCCCATCTCCTTCAGAATCTTCTCTGCGGCGGCGAAATCGCCATCCGACTCAACGAGGGCCCTCTTGCAATCCATCATGCCCGATCCGGTCGCCTCGCGAAGTTGCTTGACCATTTGTGCGGTAATAGTTGCCATAACTTACTCCTTGTCGTACAGCTTGTCGTCATCGACGTCTTGGGCGTCATCCTCTTTCTTCTCTTCCTCGGGCTCGAACTTGGAAAGGTCGGCCGCATTGGTGCTGTCATAGACAGTGTCTGCCTCTTCCTTGGTATCTGCGGGACCGATGCTCTCCACATCCTCGTCGTCAAGGCTCTCGACAATCTGGATGCCCTGCTCGTTGTCGGCGTCGATGACGGCGTTGGCGATAATCTCGACGAACAGGCTGATGGCGCGGATTGCGTCGTCGTTGCCGGGGATGGGGTAGGTGATGTCGGTCGGATCGCTGTTGGTG
>CAVESN010000023.1:6866-10005 GCA_963618365.1 Bacteroides uniformis | reverse complement strand
GGATACCAAGTCTCTTCGCTTCGCTCACAGCGATGGCTTCTTTCTTGGTGTCGATGATGAAGAGTGCTCCGGGAAGCTCCTTCATGTCCTTGATTCCGGCGAAGTTCTTGTTCAGCTTCTCCTTCTCTTTGGTCAGGAGGGCGACTTCCTTCTTGGTGAGGGACTCGAACGTTCCGTCGATCTCCATCTTCTCAATCTTCTTCAGGGACGCAATGGATTTCTTGATGGTGGCGAAGTTGGTGAGCATGCCGCCAAGCCAGCGGTTGTTCACATAGGGCATGCCGCAGCGCTGCGCCTGCTCGGCGATGGTCTGCTGCGCCTGCTTCTTGGTGCCGACGAACAGGACCTGCTTGCCAGACTTGACTACCTGGCGAATCGCATCATATGCGGTAACGAGACAAGCAGAGGTTTTCTGCAAATCGATGATATGGATGCCGTTTCTCTGGCTGTAGATGTACTTTGCCATCTTCGGATCCCAACGTTTGGTCTGGTGACCAAAATGCACGCCTGACTCAAGCAGGCTTTTCATGGTAACTACGGACATGATGCCCTCCTGTTCGACGATACCTCGATGTATCGTCACCCTTCATCTCTTACTCATCCCCGCGGGGATGGAAATTTTGCGCTGCTATCGAACGCAATTGCGCTCTATTATGGAGAAAATCTTCTCCTGTGGCAACCCCAGCATGGTAGCATCGCTTCCGGTGGTGCTCTCCACAAGCTTTTTCCCTTCCCATTGGATGCGGTAGGCGCCTGCCGCTCCCTTCCATTCGCCGTTTTCCAAGTAGGAATCGATCTCCTGGTCGGACAATTGCTTGAATCTCACCTGTGCCGCATCACTGCCATGGAATGTCTTCCCTTCCCAGTACAGGGCGAAGCCGCATGCGATTTCCTGGCTTTTTCCGGAGAAGCGGAGGAGCATTGCTCTCGCTTCCTGTATGTCGCGCGGCTTGCCAATCAGCTCTCCCTGGAAAAAGATCATCGTGTCACAGCAGATGACGGGCAGTGTGGGAGAAGGGTGCTGCTTGAGAAAGGATGCCATCTTCTGCATGGCGAGGTCCTCCACGTAGAGGAAGGGATCCTCCTTTTCGGAGCTTTCCTCTATTCCGGTCGGCATGACATGCACCTTGATTCCCTCTTTCTCGAGCAGCCACTTCCGTGCGACGCTCTCGCTTGCCAGGATCACCTCCGGCATCAACTCCTTAAAGGTCGCCATAGCTCTTTTTCAGCTCCTCCAGCTCTTCGCTCTTTGCGAGCCAAGCTTCCTCGCTTTTGCTTTTCTCCTTCTCCTTTTCCGCTTTTCTCTTCATCACCTCATTGATGCGCCCTGTGTCGCTGTAGACGGCAGGGTCGTTCATCTTCCTCTCGTATTCCTGAATCTCCTCTTCCATCTTCTCCTGCTCTGAAAGGAGCTTGTCGCATTCCCTTCCGAGCGATTGGATCTTGTTCTTGAGCCTGTTCTTCTCCTGCCAGCTGAGATTGCTTGCGGAGGGACTTTTCTTTTCCTCTTTCCTGTTCTCTTCCTCGTATTTCTCTTTCTCGTTGAGCTTGTAGATGAAATAATCCCAGTCACCATCATAGATGACAGGTTTCTCATCCTTGGAGAGATACATGATTCGTTTGCTGATTCCTTTGATGAAATAGGAGTCGTGGCTGACGCATACCAGTGTCCCGTCATAGTTTTCCAAGGCTTTAAGCAGCATTTGCTTCGCATTGATGTCAAGGTGGTTGGTGGGCTCATCCAGCACAAGAAGATTGACCGGATGGAGGAGGATCTTCAGAAGCGCGAGGCGGCTGCGTTCTCCTCCGGAGAGGACTGAGACGCTCTTGAACACATCGTCGCCATTAAAGAGAAAGGATCCAAGGTACGTTCTCAGCTTGGGAAGGTCAACTGTGGTGGCGACCGTTGAGAGCTCCTCGAGCACTGAGAGGTTGGGGGTGAGCGTTTTTTCCGTCTCCTGCGCAAAATAGCCGACGGTGACACCGGTTCCTAGTGCGATGGTGCCAGAGTAATTCTTGTCGATTCCGACAAGCATGCGCAGCAGAGTCGACTTGCCTGCTCCGTTTCGCCCTGTGATGGCCAAGCGGTCCCCTTTTTGCACCTGGAAGGAGAAGTCATGGAAGATTTCGTGTTCACCAAAAGACTTAAAGAGGTGTTCAACCTTGATGACATCATTTCCGCAGTGCGGGGGAGGAGGAAAGGAGAAGGTGAGTTTCTTCAAATGCTCGGGGATGACAACTGGCTCCAGCTTCTCCATCTGCTTGATTCTGCTTTGCACGGCCTTGCTCTTGGTCGCCTTGTAGCGGAACCTCTCGATGAACTGCTCGTTCTTTGCAAGCAATTCCTGCTGGCTTTTGTACGCTGCCTCCAGCTGTGCAATCTCAAGTTCTCTCGCTTTTTGGTATTGGGTGTAGTTCCCGCTGTAGCGCTTCATCTTCCCGCCAAAGAGCTCATAGACTTCGCTGACCACCTCGTCAAGGAAACCCTGGTCATGGCTGACTATCATCAATCCCCCCTTGTAGGAGGCAAGGAAGTTCTTTAGCCAGGTGAGTGCGTCGATGTCAAGGTAGTTGGTGGGCTCGTCGAGGAACATGATCGTGGCGCCGGTGAGCAGGGTGCGTGCGAGTGCAATGCGCATCTGCCAGCCGCCGGAAAACTCCGCGCACCTCCTCTCGTAATCCTTCTCCTCAAATCCCAGCCCCTTCAGCACCTGGTAGATCTTCTGCTTGCGGGAGTAGTAGCCGCTAGAGAGGAGTTGTTCCTCTATGTCGTGCAGTTGTTCGAGAAGTCCCGCGCTATGCTCCTTTTGGGTGACTTTGGAGAGTTTCGTGCCGATGGTCTCCTTCTCCTCAAGGAGCGTCTTGAACCTTCCGTATCCCTTCTCAACCTCCTCGTAGACCGTTCCGTCCGGCATGACTATCTCGTTCTGGGGGAGGTATACGGTGGTAAGGCCCTTGGTCTTCGATACCTCAAGCTGGTCGGCCTGGATGAGGCCGCAAAGCGCTTTGAGCAAAGTTGATTTGCCCGAACCGTTGGCACCGCAGAGCGCCGCCCTGCTTTGGTCGGTGAGAATGAACGAAATTCCGTCCAGAATGTCCCTGTCCCCAAACGCGAGACGGAGATTGTGGACTTGAAGGG
>CAVESN010000023.1:5665-6856 GCA_963618365.1 Bacteroides uniformis | reverse complement strand
ATGCGTACAACTCCTTGGAAAATGGATGCCTGTCTACTATATCGGCTTTCAAGAGAGGGTTGCAATCAATGGAAACTGTGAGGAAAGGCTTCCTTGTATGTTGAAATTTTTCCAAAAGTTCTGTTTTTCTCTGTTTTGGAAAAGATTCGTTGTTGTCATGTGGCTGTCGCACATTCGTGCTCTCCTCGGCTCCGCCAGTGAGAGTGATGGTGTCATTCGGAGTGCTTTTTTCTCTGCGGCTGAGCCTCTCTTCCTCTCGTGTTTATTTGGACGGAAATCTCCTTTCTAGCTCATTCCAGTACTGGAAATATGGCGGTATATTTCGTATTATTATTCATAAAATGCATATTCGGAGGTTCGGATGCTTTGTCTGACGCTTACTGGACATACCCTTAAGGACAACTTGGCCTGCATCAAACGCAACAGCGCCTATGTGGACCTTGTGGAACTTCGGCTCGACACGCTCACGGATTCAGAGCTTGCCAAGGCAAAGGATTTCCCCCGTCAGACGGACAAGCCTGTTATCCTCACCTATCGGAGAAAGGATGATGGAGGGAGCCGTATTGTCTCCGAGAAGGAGCGGCTTGAGAGCCTTTGCCAGACTGCCCAGGGAGATTTCGCCTATGTCGACATCGAGGGTGATGTGAAAAAGGGCGAATTGCGCTATGAGGTGGACGGCAGGAGGGTGGACCTTGAGTCGAACCTGCGCGAAAGGGGAGTCAAGATCATCCGCTCCTATCATGACTTCTTGGGCATGCCGGACGATTTGTTCGGCAAAATCAGCAAGCTTGCGTCCAAGGGGGACATCGCCAAAGTGGCGGTGACTCCCCGTTCAGTGCTGGATGTCATCACCCTGTTCCGGGTCAACGAGGAGCTTGGAGATGCGAAGAGGATTGTCATCGGCATGGGCCCATGGGGTGTATGCACCCGCATTCTCTACAAGAAGCTTGGGTCGCTTCTCTCGTTTGTCACCGAAGGTGCAGTGAACGAGCTTGGCCAGGTGGACGCGAAGAGCATGAAGGAGCTTTACCGCGCCGACAAGGTGGATGAGAGGACTGCAATCTATGGTATTATCGGCAACCCGGTGCTCCATACGGCAAGCCCCATGATTCAGAATCCAGGCTTCCATGCAATCCATTTCAATGCGATCTACTCTCCGTTTTTGGTGGACAACGTCCGATCCTTTTTCAT
>CAVESN010000023.1:2200-5655 GCA_963618365.1 Bacteroides uniformis | reverse complement strand
GCCATATCTTGGAAAGATCAGCAGGGAGACCAAGCAGATAGGTGCATGCAACACGGTGATCCATATCAACAACATGTGGAAGGGCTTGAACACCGACTACTATGGGTTCCTTCAGCCGATTTCTGCAATGATTGAGGAGGGAACAATCAAGAAAGCCCTTGTCATAGGGTCTGGCGGAGCCGCTCAGGCTGTCTCGTTCGCGCTACGCAACCATGATGTGAAGGTGACGATTGTCAATCGCACCATGGAGCATGCGGAGAAGCTCTCAAGGCTGACAATGAGCGGATTCGACTCGCTGGACAACATCAACAAGTATAGCGGGAAAGTGGATTTGGTCGTGCAGACAACCAGCGTTGGCATGGTTCCCAACCAGGGTGAGGACGCCTCCCATGGTTTCCAGTTCACAGGAAAGGAGATTGCGTTCGATTTGGTCTACAAACCCCGTGACACGGTTTTCCTTACACGGGCCAGGGCTGCGGGATGCAAGACATTCGGGGGCGCACAGATGCTCTTGGAGCAGGGGAAGCTGCAGTTCGAGTCATTCACTGGCTACCACTATCCACCGAAACTGGAACCGGAGGTTTAGCCGTTCCTTCCGAATTGCGAGTAGTAGGCATCAAGGGTTGTGATGGCGGCCATGGCTTCGACCACCACCACGGCCCTCGGACAAACGCAGGGGTCGTGTCTTCCCTCGATGGTGAGTGTGGTCTCTTCACCTCGAGTTGTGATGGTGTGCTGCTCTTTGCGTATGGAGGGTGTCGGCTTGAATGCGACGCGTAGGAGTATGTCGCTCCCTGTGGAGATGCCTCCCAGAATTCCCCCTGCGTGATTTGTCACAAAGCCGTCTTTGTCCATCGCGTCGTTGTTCTGGCTTCCCCAAAGCTCCGCGCTGTAAAACCCTTCTCCGAACTCCACTCCTTTGGAAGCATTGATGGAGAGCATGGCCTGTCCAAGCTTCGCTTCCAGCTTGTCGAATTCAGGGTCTCCGACTCCTGCGGGGAGACCGCGGATGACGCACTCGATGACGCCTCCCACGGAATCTCCCTTCGCCCTGGCCTGCTCGATCAATTGCTCCATGGCAAAGGCTTTTTCCTTGTCCGGGCAGGAGAGGGGGTTCGCAGATGCCTCTTCCCAATTTCTTCGGTCTGTCCGTATGGTGCCGATTTGCACGCATCCGGCCTGGATGGTGATGCCTTTCTTCTTGAGCAATTGACGCGCCAATGCTCCTCCGGCCACCCTCGCCGCACTCTCTCTCGCAGAAGATCTGCCTCCTCCCCGATGGTCCCTTATGCCATATTTCGCCTGGTAGGTGTAATCGGCATGGCCCGGGCGATAGAGGTCCCTGAGCTTGTCATAGGCGCTTGAATTCTGGTTGGTGTTCTCGATGACCATGCAAATGGGAGTTCCTGTGGTTTTTCCCTCAAAGACTCCGCTCAAAATGTGCACCTTGTCCTGCTCGCGGCGGGTTGTACCCAGCTTGTTCGCTCCGGGACGACGGCGATCCAAGTCATGTTGGAGCTCTTGCATGTCAATCGGAAATCCTGCTTCCGAGCCGTCGATTACGACACCTATCGCTTCTCCATGGGATTCACCGAAGGTGGTGACGGAATACTCAAAGCCGAATGTGTTGTGCCCCATGGCGTGCCCCTTGTAGTTTCTTTTCGACGTAGCGGACGGAATCTTCGACATCCGGCGTGTCAGGCAAGTCTATCACAAGGGTGCAAAGCCTGCTATATATGCCATCGCGCCTCTGGTAGAGTGCATGGAAGCTTTCCCTGGGGTGGTCTGCGTCAAGGAAAGGGGGGATGCCATCCTTGGCGATGCGCTCGAAAAGCACCTCTTCCTTCACCTTGAGGTAGAGGCAGAGCCCCTTTTGCATAATCATCAGCATGAGCATATCATTGTCGCATGCGCCACCGCCCATGCTGACGATGGTTTGCGTGTGCGGGGAGGCAAGGAACTTGCACATGGCCCCCACCTCTTTCTGACGGAACGCCTCCGCCCCTTTCTCCCGATAGAAAGAGCGAATCGTCTCCCCCTTGGGAAGAGAGGATTGGAGGAGGTGGTCTGCGTCCTTCCAGGAAAGACCGAGATGGCGGGCGCATAGTTTGCCCAATGTGCTTTTCCCCGAGTGCTTTATGCCGCAGAAGAAGATGTCGGTATGTACCATGTGCCTAATCCTTGTCGAACAAGTCGGTCCAGCGGGAAGTGTAGTGGCCGAAATCAAAATTCCTTGCGGATCCCTGTGAGAGCACTCGCATCTTTTTCAAGCGCCTACGCGTCTCTATCTCCTGGGTTTTGAGAATGAACTGGCTTTCCGTCAGATCTTTGCGGACCCTCTGGCGGTAGTCTGATTGCTGGATGGTTCTCTTAAGCGCATAGCGGAAAATCACGATGACGGCATACCAGAGGATGGAGATCAGCGTGGCAATGAGCCCCCCGGTGGAGAGTGGGGATTCGACGTGCGTTCCCGTGTAAAGCACAGAGCCGTTTTGCAGCAGCAACAACAAGGAGATTGCTAGGGGCAAAATCCAATATTTGCCTTCCCTGGAGAGAAAGAATCGCAAGCAGGAGGCCATGGCGCCGAACAACGGAAGTATGTATTGTTCCATAACTAAAGGCCATGGTATCATTCTTTCATGCGCTTTTGCAATGAAATCCCTGAGTCGGAACTCAAGAAACGGAACCATGCGAGGCAGGGTGATATCCGGGGTGATTACTACCGGGATACGACTGCTATCATCCATAGCTCTCCTTTCCGCCGTTTGAAGCACAAGACGCAAGTCTTCTTCGCACCGAGCAACGACCATATATGCACCCGCATGGAGCATTGCCTCCATGTCGCCTCGATTGCAAGCACCATCTCCCGGGGGTTGGGGCTGGATGGTGAGCTTGCCTGGGCTATCGGCATGGGCCACGACTTGGGCCATACCCCCTTTGGCCATACTGGAGAGAGAATCATCAGCTCGATGATGGTGGAGAAGGGGTATCCTCCCTTCCAGCATGAAGTGAACAGTCTGCGGGTGGTTGATTTTCTCTCCGGGGAGGGAAAGGGTCTCAATCTCACCTATGCGGTGAGGGACGGAATCGTCTGCCACAACGGAGAGACCATGAGCCAAACCATCCATCCCGATTTCACCGTGAAGGATTTGTCCAGAATTACGACACGTAGCGGCCTGGTGCCTGCGACATGGGAGGCGACCGCAGTGCGCTTCTCGGATGCAATCGCCTATCTGGGAAGGGACTTTGAGGATGCTTCACGACTAGGCATCGTCTCCCCTGATGAGCTTCCCTCATTGGTCAAGGAAAGGCTCGGCACCACCAACAGCCAAATCATCGACCGGCTGGTGGAAGACTTGATTTTCCATTCCGACGAGAAGGGCATCTCTTTCAGCGACGAAGTGTTCCCTGCCGTGCAGGAGCTGGTCAAGTTCAATTATGAGCGAATCTACCGC
>CAVESN010000023.1:0-2190 GCA_963618365.1 Bacteroides uniformis | reverse complement strand
CAAAGATGCTTGTCGGCTATGAGAAGTACTTCTCCCGGCTGATGAGGCTGATAGTCAAATATCTGGAAGAGTTGTTCGCGGAAAACGACTTTGACCGCAAGGGATACCTCGAGGAGCACAACATGCTTGCCGTTGCATTCTTTAGGCATATCACCGAAATGCGAAAGGCGTACGAGGAGCATGACGGCTCCTATGACTTGATGGTTCTGGACTATGTCGCAGGGATGAGCGACAATTTCTGCCTCGATCTTGCCGACGAGATTCTCAAGCCGCTGCATCTCAATGAGGAGAGCGAGCAGGCTCTCCTTGGGAAATGGTTTGACGCACGCTAATGAAGAAGCATGCTCCGATAAAAACAGGAACCTTTCGCACCGTAGAGGTGCTTGCCTTGTAGTGCCTCTTTTACCCCGAACCTTCCAACATGCCAACCATGGCTCCTCTTGTGGTACTTGCCGAATATTGATTGTTAATATAATATAATTATATCAGCTTAACTAATGGAGAATTCTATGCGGTTGGAAAATGCTTTGTCTTCCTTCTATTGCAGCAATGCGCTGTGTGAGTTGCGCTTGATGCATAGTCGATTCGTGGATAGAAGCATCACCTACAACTCCCTTCTGTACCTTGATCTCATCTATACGATGAAGGGGATGTGTACTGCTACAAAGCTGGCTGAACTATTGCATATCTCCAAGCCCGGGGTGACAACCAAGCTCAACGAGCTGGAAAGGCAGGGGCTGATTGTAAAGAAGCCGGATCCGGGGGACAAGCGCAAGATCTTTCTGGAAGTCAACGAGGAGATGGTTCCCCTGTACAGGGTTTTCCGCAAGCAGGACCAAAAGGGTGTCAAACGGATTGAGAAGCACTTCTCGGCGGAAGAAATAGGCAAGTTCTGCGAGATGCTGGATATGCTCTCACAGATCAATCTCGAAGAAATCAACGGAACATAGCCGTTACCAATTTTACGTATGAAACATATTCGATACTCTCCTTTGGAGGGGGCTTTGCTCCCCTCTTTCTTTCATTTTGCGTTACCGGTATTCCTGGCACTGGTGCTGCAGGCTCTTTATGGTGCCGTCGACCTCTGGGCCGTCGGAAAATTCGGTTCGACCAGCGACATCTCCGCGGTCTCCACGGGAAGCCAGACCATGCAGATTGTCACAGGGATGGTGACCGGACTTTCCATGGGAACGACCATCCTGCTGGGTCGCTGTGTGGGGAAGAAGGACCGCGATGGTGCTTCCCGTGTTGTCGGAGCAAGCATACAGATTTTCACCATCCTCGGTGTTCTGCTCAGCCTGACGATGGCTTTTTGCGCCAAGCCAATTGCTGTGATGATGCATGCGCCTGGGGAGGCCTTTGAACGGACCGTGAGCTATATCCGTATCAGCGGAAGTGGAACCATCTGTATTGCCGCATACAACTTGCTCAGTGCCATTTTCCGGGGAATCGGAGATTCTCGGTCTCCTTTGCTGTTCGTCTTTGTCGCCTGCATCACCAACATAGTGGGCGACACCATCTTGATTGCCTTTTTCCATATGGGAGCCAGAGGAGCGGCAATCGCCACCGTGGCAGCCCAGGCGGTCAGTGTGGTGCTCTCCTTGGCCTTGATACGCAAGAAGGGATTGCCGTTCCCATTGAGGAAAGAACATTTTGCCTGGCAGCATGGGACCGTCAAGGCAATTGTCCGCCTTGGTTCTCCCATTGCGCTTCAGGATACGTGCAATGAGATTTCCTATCTTGTAATCATCGGACTGGTCAATGTGCTGGGAGTCACCGCCTCTGCGGGTGTCGGCATCGCGGAGAAGCTTGTAATCTTTGTCCTTCTCATTCCCGTCACCTACATGCACACAATCTCCGCGTTTGTGGCCCAGAATTGTGGTGCGGGAAAGATGGCACGCGCACGCAAAGCTCTCGCTTTGGGAGTAGCAAGCGCGGCGGTGATGGGAGGTTTTGTTGCCTATCTGTTCTATTGCCATGGAGACAGTCTCTCCCTGTTGTTCGTGAGGCGGGGAAATGTGAGCAACCCTATGGTGGTCAAGGCATCCGCGGAGTTCCTGAAGGCAACCTCGATTGAGTGTTTCCTCCTTTCCATCGTCTACTGCCTGACTGGTTATTGCAACGGAATCGGAAAGACCACTTTCGTGATGGTGCAGGGACTGGCTGCCACTTTCCTGGTGAAAGTCCCGT
>CAVESN010000022.1:22057-23176 GCA_963618365.1 Bacteroides uniformis | reverse complement strand
GTAAAGGACTTTCCATAAAGCCCGTGAAGTCAGTGGATTATGGTTTCCGTATCTCCGATAAGGATGGGAGTGGCTACTTTGACTTCAGCGCAACGGAAATTGCAAAACTTCTCAAGCCGTTTCTTGGTGACGAGATAGCACAATTCGTGTTTTCCGAATAAGGGGGACGCAATTGGGTTCCTATTATTACCTTGTCGCATCGCTTCCCATGCTGCGCTATGACGCGCCAAGCCCGATCACGGTTGAGAAGTTTCTCTCAGATTGCAAGGCAAGCATGAGCGAATTTGATTATCGAGAGGTGGAATGCGCGCTGTATCACAAACCAACGGAAAACGGGTTTCTCAAGGAGTACCAGTCTTTCTGCGTTATGTTGCAAAACGAGCTTTGCGAGGCGCGTGCACTTACGCTTGAGATGGACGGTGAGTCCTACAGGAACACCGGCCCCAAAAGCTATGTGGTTAGTGAAGCTGTGCGCAAGGCGGTTGCCGACGAGAATCCGTTTCGTGCGGAACTTTCCTTGATTGAGCTTCAGTGGAAACAGCTTGATGAAATGGCAATAGGCCATCTCTTCGATCTGAAGGGAGTTCTCTCCTATGCATTGAAGCTGAGCATAATCACAAGGAAGAACCTTTTTACCCGAGAGGGTGGAAATGCGGAATTCAACAGGCTTTTCGCCAAGATTGAATCCGACATCAAGTCAGTCTAGTGGAGTTGTCTATGGCAAATACAAAAGGACATGTTGTAGCAGTGAATGGCAACATGGTTGCAGTGTCGTTCGATGATGCAATCAGCATGAACGAGGTCGGATTTATCATCTCAGGTGGTGTCCGGCTGAAAGGAGAGGTCATCAAGATCAACGGGAAGACCGCCAGCATGCAGGTCTTCGAGAATACCGGAGGTGTTTCTGTCGGTGATGAAGTCGAATTCACCCAACAGATGCTCTCCGTGGAATTGGGGCCTGGTTTGCTCACCCAGATTTATGATGGACTACAGAACCCTCTTCCCGATTTGGCCCAGAAATGCGGATTCTTCCTGCAAAGGGGAGTCTATCTCAATCCGATACCCGACAAGGCATGGGAATTCACTCCCTCCGTCAAAGTCGGAGACAAGGTTTCTCCC
>CAVESN010000022.1:16297-22047 GCA_963618365.1 Bacteroides uniformis | reverse complement strand
CCTCCGATGCTATCGGCTGGGTCCCTGAAGGAATTTTCCATCACCAGATCATGGTTCCATTCAGTTTTCCTGAGGGTGCTTATACGGTAAAGAGCATTAAGGAGAAGGGAATTTGGCATGTCCGGGATGAGATTGCCGTGGTGGTTGACGAGAAAGGTGGGGAACATTCCCTTTCCATGGTCTTCTCCTGGCCTGTGAAGAGGGCGGTCACTTGCTACGAGGAGAGACTTCGCCCTGACGAACCGCTGGTGATGAAAATCAGGCCGATTGACACCTTCCTTCCTGTAGCGAAGGGAGGGACATTCTGTGTTCCCGGGCCTTTCGGGGCTGGCAAGACGGTGCTCCAGCACATGGAGAGCCGCAATGCGGATGCCGATATCGTCATTATCGCCGCATGCGGGGAACGTGCAGGCGAGGTTGTGGAGATTCTCAAGGAGTTTCCCGAGCTAGTCGATCCGAAGACAGGAAGGAGCTTGATGGAGAGAACCATCATCATCTGCAACACCTCATCCATGCCGGTAGCAGCCCGTGAAGCTTCCGTATATACGGCTGTTACCATGGCTGAGTATTACCGGCAAATGGGGCTGAATGTGCTCTTGCTTGCCGATTCCACCAGCCGCTGGGCCCAGGCCATGAGAGAGATGAGCGGGCGGCTTGAGGAGATCCCCGGAGAGGAAGCCTTCCCCGCTTACCTGGAGAGCCGCATCTCCTCCTTCTATGAAAGGGCAGGCAAGGTAAGGCTCAAAAACGGCAAGATCGGATCGGTTACCATCGGTGGAACGGTCAGTCCCGCAGGCGGAAACTTCGAGGAGCCTGTGACGCAAGCGACCTTGAAGGTGGTGGGTGCGTTCCATGGACTTTCGAGAGAAAGATCCGATGCCCGTAAATATCCTGCCATCGACCCGTTGACCTCTTGGAGTAAATATACGGGAGTCATTCCCTCAGCCAAAGTCTCCTATGCCCGCTCCATTCTTTTCAAAGGGAACGAAGTGAGCCAGATGATGAAGGTTGTGGGAGAAGAAGGAACCAGCGTCGAGGACTATGTCACTTACCAGAAGGAGGAGTTCCTTGATGCGGTCTATCTCCAGCAGAACTCATTTGACCCGGTCGATTCGACGGTGGACGTGAATCGCCAGAAGTACACTTTTGACTTCCTATTCCGCATTCTTGGGAGCAACTTCCACTTCGAGGTCAAAGCTGAGGTGCGCAGCTTCTTCAATGAGCTCAGACAGATGTTCCTTGACTGGAACGGCATCGCGTTCAACAGTGAGGAATTCAAGGTTCAGGAAGAGAAGATGAAGAATCTTGTTTCCGGCCATTTCGCCTCCTACCAGAAGGAAGCGGAGAAGCTTTTCTAAGGAGTGGATGATGCAGAAGGTATATACGAGAATTGAATCCATAGTGGGAAATGTCATCACCCTTCACGCAGAAGGGGTGAAGAACAATGATTTGGCCATAGTCCAAACCAGACTTGGGAAAAGCTATGCGAACGTCATCAAGCTTGACGGGGATCTTGTGTGCCTGCAGGTCTTTGCAGGCGCCCAGGGAGTCTCCACGGGCGATGAGGTCCGCTTCCTTGGCCACGCCATGCAGGTATCCTACACGGATGCACTCCTTGGAAGAGTTTTCAATGGTGCGGGAGAGGCGAGGGACAAGGGTCCTGAGCTTACAGAAAATATGATTGAAATCGGAGGACCTTCGGTCAATCCCGCTAAGCGCATCACCCCCAAGACGATGATCCGCACCGGTATTCCGATGATTGATCTCTTCAATACTCTTGTTGAGAGCCAGAAGCTTCCGATTTTCAGCGTCAGTGGAGAACCTTACAACCAGCTTCTCGCACGCATTGCCATGCAGGCGGAAGTCGACCTGATTGTCCTCGGGGGAATGGGTTTGAAGTATGATGACTACCTTTACTTCCGTGACACGCTTTATAAGAGCGGTGCCATGAGCCGCACCATCATGTTCATCCATACTGCGAGCGATCCCACTGTCGAGTGCATGATGATTCCCGACATGGCCCTCGCCGTTGCGGAAAGGTTCGCACTGGACGGGAAGAAAGTTCTGGTGCTGCTTACCGACATGACCAACTACTGCGATGCAATGAAAGAGATCGCCATCACCATGGACCAGGTTCCTTCCAACCGAGGATATCCGGGAGACCTGTACAGCTCCCTTGCAAGCAGGTATGAGAAGGCGGTTGATTTCGAGGGTGCTGGATCGGTCACCATCCTTGGAGTAACCACCATGCCCGGTGATGATGTGACGCACCCGGTTCCCGACAACACCGGCTATATCACTGAGGGGCAGTACTACCTGAAGAACGGCCACATCGAGCCGTTCGGATCCCTTTCACGTCTCAAGCAGAATGTCAACAAGGATACCCGTGACGACCATCGGTCCCTTATGGATGCGATGATCAAGCTCTACGCCCAGTACAAGGATACCGTGGAGAAGAAGTCGATGGGATTCATGATGACGGACTGGGACGAGAAGCTGCTCAAGTACGGTTCCTTGTTCGAACAAAAGCTCATGGACCTCTCGGTGAACATTCCCCTGGAGGATGCGCTTGATTTGGGTTGGGAGATTCTTGCTGAATGCTTCAATCCCAACGAGACGGGACTGAAGAGCGACTTGATCGCGAAGCGTTGGCCGAAGAAGGGGTGAGGAGTAGGTGATGGCCGTCAAATTGACGAAAAACGAGCAGAAAGTCCAGAAGGACGCGTTGAAGCAGTTTCAGCGTTATCTGCCTACCTTGCAGTTGAAGAAACAGCAATTGCAGATGGTCATACGTCAGATTCAAAGCCAGATGGAAGAGCTTAAGGCAAAGCAGAAGGAAGTGGTGGACTCCATGCAGGACTGGATATCCGTCTATCATGAGAACACAGCCTTCGATCCCTCTAAAAGCATCGAGCATCTGGTCAAGGTCGACAAGGTGGTTCAGGAGACGGGAAATATTGCGGGAGTCAAGATTCCTCTTTTCAAGGAACTCACCTTCAAGCCTATCGTCTATGACCTTCGCTTCTATCCCCTTTGGGTGGACAAGGGATTAAGGGCACTCCGGGATATCGCCCAGTACGATGCCTTGGTTAAGACGCTTGAGACCCAGGTATCCTTGCTTGAGAAAGAGCTGAGAACCACCACCCAGCGTGTGAATCTGTTCGAGAAAGTGAAGATTCCCCAGGCAAAGGAGAATATCCGCCGTATCGGAATCTACCTTGGCGACCAGCAAACTAGCGCAGTCGTTCGGGGAAAGATAGCCAAGAAGAAGCTTGTGAAGGAGTTCTAGTGCGATGATTGAACCGATGAAAAAAGTCTTTATAGTCGTACAGACCTCCCACAAGAGGGAGATGCTCAAAGCCCTTCGCAAGGCGGGAATCCTCCATGTAAAGGAGAGCCCTGCCACGGTAAGGAGCGATGCATCCGTTTCCCTCTCTGAGCTTTCTGAAAAATATGCTTGCATCGAGAATCTCTTTGCTGAATATCCCAAGGAGAAGAAAGCCGTCCAGAAGGAGGTCGATGCCCACACATTTCAAACCTGGGTCGACCATATCTGCGTTCTTCTTCAGGAGCGGAAGGACCTTGACTTGGCAATTGCAGCCGACCAGAAACTCCTTGAGCGGTTGAAAGGGTGGGGGAATTTCCACCTCGATGAGATCAAGGCATTGCAGACTAAAGGTATCACCCTTTCTTTCTACACGCTCGGAGCCAAGGAGCTGGAAGCGCTTGACGACGGGCTGCCGTACATCCAACTGAGGGATGTGGAGGGGCAGAAAGCGATAGCGGTAGTGGGAGAGGAGAGGGACATACCGGGAGGAAAGCGGTTTGAGCTTCCCGACAAGGACCCCGAAGAAATCCGTAGTGATCTGATAAAAAGCGAAGAGCGAAGGGCTAAAATGCAAGAGGAGCTTGCAAAATCCCTTGGCTACCGGAACATGGTGCACAAGGCCATCCTCGTGAACAATCAGGCATTGGCATTTCAGGAGAAATGCGATGGTATGGGTGGAGATGAGAAACTCTCCTTCCTTTGTGGTTACCTTCCCTCCCGCTTGGAGGAATCTTTCTCCTCCTTGGCGAAAAAGGAGGGGTGGGGCTATGCGCTTGAAGATCCCGAGGAGGATGACAATCCTCCCACCTTGCTTCGCTATCCGAAGGGGTTCAGCTTGATGCAACCCATCTACAACATCCTCGGAACCTATCCCGGATACCGGGAGAGGGATATAAGCGTTCCGTTCCTTCTTTTCTTTTTGGTCTTCTTCGCAATGATCATCGGAGATGGCGGTTACGGCTTAATCTTCCTGCTCGCAGGAATTGGCATGTGCAAGGCGCAACGGAAAGTCACGGATGCCAGCATGCTTGTGATCGTCCTTGCGTTAGCAACCATCATCTGGGGCGCGGTAACCGGCACCTGGTTCGGCTCCACATGGCTTCTTGAGCATGTAACGCTACTGAGGAAGATGGTGATACCGACCTTGGCCAATGTCCCGCAGCTTTTCTTGAAGAAGAGCGGGGAGATGATGGATGCGAAGACGGTGCAGGACCATGTAATGAACTTCTGCTTCCTCCTTGGGGTGATGCAGCTTGCTTTGGCTTGCGTGATGAACATCATCTACAAGCTTCCCCGGAAGAACCTGAGCTGGATAAGCGACCTGGCTTGGTTTGTCGACATCACCGTGCTCTACCAGCTGATCCTCAGCATGCTCCTGCCCTCCATCAAGCTTCCTTTCATGCTTGACACGGCAACCATCCTGAAGATTGTCGCTTTCGGGTATCTGGTGGTCATTCTTTTCCGCAATCAGGATGCCGGAAAGAAGTTCTCCGATGGTGTCAAGGAGGGTCTGATGGGATTTCTCCCCACTTTCCTCGACACCATCAGCTGCTTCAGCAACATCATGAGCTACATTCGATTGTTTGCGGTGGGCATGGCGGGTTTCGCCATCAGCCAATCCTTCAACTCGATGGCCCTCGGTGTCGCAGGTTCCTCAAGAGTCCTCGGCTTTATTGGTTTCATGGTGATCATCCTCCTCGGACACACGCTTAATATCGTCATGTGCCTGCTCAGCGTGATTGTCCATGGAGTTCGTCTCAACATCCTGGAGTTCTCCAACCAGCTTGGAATGGAGTGGTCCGGATACAAATATGACCCGTTCAGAGAAACGGTGAAGATTGAAAACTAACATCGTTGTTTGGAAACAACAAGGAGTAGATTATGAATGTTGCTTTTATTGGAATGGCGTGTGCTCTCGGGCTTTCTGCCCTTGGCTCTGGTCTCGGTGCGGGAGCCGCTTGTAACGCGGCAGTCGGTGGATGGAAGAAGTGCTATGCGAACGGCAAGCCAGCTCCATTCATCCTGGTCGCTTTTGGCGGTGTTCCCCTTACCCAGACCATCTACGGTTTCTTGCTGATGACCTTCATCAAGAATGCGGTGAGCAGCATCGATCCTCTGCTTGCCCTCGGAGTAGGTGCCCTCGGGGGAGCAGCAATCGGACTGTCTGCTTTCATGCAGGGCAGATGTGCCGCATGTGCGTGTGATGCGTTTGCAGAGACAGGAAAGGGTACCGCCAACTATTTCATGGTTATCGGTATCATCGAGACCGTAGCTCTCTTCACCCTTGTGTTCGGCATGTTGATGCTTGGTTGAGACAGCCACACCAGACAACGGTGAAAAACGGCACCTCCTGGAGGTGCCGTTTTTGCTTGGTCCGCAAGGGAAAGTTGGTATAATGGAATAGGAGGTTGTATGGGCACTG
>CAVESN010000022.1:13679-16267 GCA_963618365.1 Bacteroides uniformis | reverse complement strand
GCAAAAAGCCTCTATGTCGATGGTGATTATCGGAAGATTGAACAGTTTCTTTCTGCCGGTGCTTACGTGAATACCCGCGTCGGAAGCGGTAAGACACCTCTCATGGTGGCAGTGATTAACAATTGTGACCCTGAGATAGTGAAATTGCTTTTGAGAAGCGGGGCGGATCCCACCCTCAGGGATGCCAAGGGGAGAACCGCGCTCATGTATGCTGCGGGTCACTCCTACATGACCAACATCAACCTCCTCCTTGAAGCGGGAAGCTCCATTGACGAAGAGGAGGAGCATACCGGGCTTACAAGCCTCATGTTCGCTCTCATCAAGCAGAGGGAAATTCAGGTCATTACAGGCCTGATTGATGCGGGTGCCAACGTGAACCACAAGGATATTTTGGGAGAGACGCCGCTGATGATGGCAAGCCGCTACGCCACGGGAAGCTTGGTCGTGGAAATGCTGGTGAAAAGCGGAGCGGAACTCAAGGTAGCCAACAAGGCGGGTCAAAATCTTCTCTCCTATGCATGGGAGAACACTTCCCATCCGGAAGTCGCATCCTATCTTGTCCGTTTGTTGAAGTAATCTTGCACAAGATTCCGTTTCCTGCAACCATTTGCAGGGAGGCAGGTATGGGCATAGCACATGTGGGAAATTTGAAGATCGGGAAAGGGCAACCGATTACGGTGCAGACCATGTACGACCAGCCGATTCCCCGTTCGCAATCGGAAATCGACTCCTTGATTGCAAGGTTGGTCACCTTGAAGGCGATGGGATGCGACATCATCCGTTTCTCCTATCCCCATAAAGAGGACCATGATCCCTTTTGCCAGATTTGTCAGCGCAGTCCCATGCCTGTGGTGGCTGACATCCATTTTGACCACAGGCTCGCTCTTGATGCTATCTCCTGCGGCTGCCACGCAGTTAGGATAAACCCGGGAAACATAGGGGCGCGGTGGAAGGTGGATGAGATCTTCAAGTCGGCAATGGACCATGACATCGCCATCCGCATTGGCTTAAATAGTGGTTCGCTGCCAAGAAAAGGGAACTACCATCCTGCTCTGAGGATGGTAGAATCGGCATTGGAGTATCTGGGATGGGCCGAGGGGGCGGGATTCACCAATTGCGTGGTCTCCCTGAAGTCCTCAAATCCTGATGATGCATACCTTGCGGCAAACCTTTTTGGCCATGTCAGCGATTATCCATTGCACTTGGGGGTAACTGAGGCTGGCGGGGTAGTCAGCTCAGTCACACGTTCCACCTGGATCCTCGGCAGGTTGCTCTCCGAGGGGATTGGAAGCACGCTGAGAATCTCCATTACCGGCCCCATTGAGATGGAAGTGCAAGCGGGAGTGGAACTTCTTCGTACTCTTGGGCTTCGCAAGGAGGGGATTCGGATTGTAAGCTGTCCACGCTGCGGGCGCTGTTCCTTCGACTCCCAGTCTTTCCTTGCCGAGGTGGAAAGAGACCTTCTTGCCATACCCAAGAAGATGACGGTAGCAATCATGGGGTGCCAGGTCAACGGTCCGGGGGAAGCCAGGCATGCGGATGTTGCAATTACGGGAATTGGGAATGCCGTTTTTCTTTACGAGAAGGGAAGATTGAAACAGAAGGTTGAACTTTCACAAGCGAAGGAATTGCTTCTCGAAACGGTACGTGCCTTTCATTGACACGCAAGCACTCCTTCCTTATATTCACAAACGTTACCCATGCAAAACCAACTTATCATCAAGGGTGCACGTGAGCACAATCTGAAGAACATCGACCTCACCCTTGAAAAGAACAAATTGATTGTCATTAGCGGCCTTTCCGGCTCAGGCAAGAGCAGTCTTGCCTTCGATACGATTTTTGCTGAAGGTCAGAGGCGCTATGTCGAGAGCCTCTCCTCCTATGCGCGCATGTTCCTCGGGAGGATGGAAAAGCCGGACGTGGACTACATGGAGGGGCTCCAGCCGGCAATCGCCATCGAGCAGAAATCAACCCACCGCAACCCCCGTTCCACAGTAGGGACGATTACCGAAATTTATGACTATTACCGGTTGCTCTGGTCAAGATGTGGGGTTCCCCATTGCCCTAATTGTGGAAGGGAGATAAGCGAGATGTCGGTTGACCAGATCATCGACATCATCTACACCCACGGAGAGGGGAGCAGAATCATGCTCAGCGCCCCCATTGCGATCAGGCGCAAGGGAGAGTTCAAGAAAGTCTTCGAGGATGCCAGGAAAAGCGGCTACCAAAGAGTCAGGGTGGACGGAAATCTATATTTGATTGACGATGTGCCCAAACTTGAGAAGCAAGTGAAACATACCATCGACATCGTTGTCGACCGTCTTGTCATCCGCACTGCGGAACGGTCGCGGCTAGCCGACTCCATAGAGACGTGCACCACCATGACAGGAGGACTTGTCAAAGTTACCTTCTTTTCCCCGGACAAGGGCGAAGTGGAGCGAATATTCAGCGAGAAGAACAGCTGCCCGTTTTGCGGAATCACTCTTGTCGAGATTGAGCCGAGGCTCTTTTCCTTCAATAATCCATACGGAGCATGTCCGGATTGCAACGGTCTGGGAATCAAGAGCGAATTTGATCCCGACTTGCTC
>CAVESN010000022.1:0-13669 GCA_963618365.1 Bacteroides uniformis | reverse complement strand
GCATGCAATCATCCCCAATAATCCCGATGCAGCCTGGTCAAGAGTTCCCTTCGAGGCTCTTTCCAAGGCTTACAACTTTTCGCTTGATACCCCTTTCGAGAAGCTTCCTCCCCCCATCATCCATAAGATTCTCTACGGTACCGAGGAGCCGATTACCATGCACTATCAGTACAAGAATGGGGAGGAGACGGTAAGTAAACCCTATCCCGGTTTGATCAAGGAGATGTGGAGACGCTACCGTGAGACGCAAAGCATGCAAATCAGGGGATGGATGGCCCAGTTCATGAAGGAGTCGGTCTGTCCTTCCTGTCATGGCAACAGGTTGCGTCCTGAAGCCCTCGGTGTCACTTTGCAAGGGAGGAACATCATTGAGGCGACCCATCTCTCCGTGAAGGAATCACTGGAATTCTTCGAACAACTAACCCTTACCGAGAACCAGAAGAAGATTGCGGGACAAGTGCTCAAGGAGATACGTTCCCGCCTTTCATTCCTGAAGAACGTTGGGTTGCAATACCTTACCATCGACAGGGCAAGCGCAACACTCAGCGGGGGTGAGGCGCAGCGCATCAGGCTGGCAACACAGATCGGAAGCGCTCTCAGCGGCATCCTGTATGTCCTTGATGAACCTTCCATCGGACTTCACCAGCGTGACAACCAGCGCTTGATAGACACCCTCAAGAACCTTCGCGACCTGGGCAACACGGTGCTCGTGGTAGAGCATGACGAGGACACCATCAGGCAAGCTGACTATGTGGTTGACCTGGGTCCAGGGGCTGGATTGGAAGGAGGCTTCATCACTGCCCAGGGAAAGCCCGATGAAATAGTAGGCAACCCCGCCTCCATAACCGGAAAATTCCTCTCCCATGCACTTACCATCGATATCCCCGCCAAGCGCAGGGTAGGCAATGGGCACCATCTCATTCTCCAAGGTGCTTCCAAGCACAACCTCAAGAAGATAGACGTGGATATCCCTCTCGGAACCATGGTGCTCTTCACGGGAGTTTCAGGGAGTGGAAAGAGCACATTGCTCAATGAGGTGCTCCTTCCCGCCGTCAAGCGGAGACTTGCAAGGAAACCGGATACGTTTGACGGATACGAGAAACTGACCGGCACCGGATTCATCGACAAGGTGATCAATATCGACCAAAGCCCCATAGGGCGGACCCCTCGGTCAAATCCCGCAACCTATGTAGGGCTCTTCGATCCAATCCGGAATCTTTTTGCCGAACTGCCCGAGAGCAAGGCGAGGGGATACAAAAGCGGTCGTTTCAGCTTCAATGTCCCGGGAGGGAGGTGTGAGAACTGCCACGGGGATGGAACCTTGAAGATAGAGATGAACTTCCTTCCTGATGTCTTCGTGACCTGCGATGTGTGCCACGGAAAACGGTTCAACAAGGAGACTCTTTCCGTAACCTACAAGGGGAAGAATATCTCCGAGGTGCTGGACATGACCATGGCCGAGGCAAGGGAGTTCTTCAGCGCCTTCCCCGCGATTAGAAGAAAGCTTGACACCATTTGCAGTGTCGGGCTTGACTACATAAAGCTTGGACAGAGCGCCTTGACACTCTCAGGAGGGGAAGCACAGCGAGTCAAGCTCTCCAACGAGCTCTCCAAAATCGGTACGGGAAAGACGCTCTATGTGCTTGATGAGCCCACCACGGGGTTGCATTTCGCTGACGTGAAGAAACTCATGGAGGTGCTTGGCCGTCTTGTCGACAAAGGGAACACTCTCCTCATCATAGAGCACAACCTGGATGTGATCAAGCAAGCTGACTGGATCATTGACCTTGGTCCAGAGGGGGGAGATGAAGGTGGGAGAATTGTCGCCAAGGGTACGCCTGAGGAAGTTTCACTATGCAAACACTCCTATACGGGATACTATTTGAACAAATTGTTGCATGGGAAATCCTAAACGTCATCGCTTTGTTGCATTGTCAATCGGGGCGCTTTTCTTGGAGTGCCTTGCCCTTGGTGCGTCACCCCTTTCCCGAATGCTCGTAGAGAGCGCAAACCGCTATGAACTGGAGAAAATGGCCGCCCTCAGGGGGATTGCGGTTTACAATGTGGATGATGCCATCCTGAGGGAGAGATTGCTCCCGTCGACGGATGATCCTGAAACAATTCCTTCCCTGCAAAGCCAGGAGAAGGAGGAGAAAAGCTACAAGATGACCATCCTGCGTGCCCAGAGCATGCAAAAGGTTCCCGATGGGTCGCTTGTCACCCTTATGGGTAATGTGGGTGCGCTCATACAGCTCTCGCAAAACGAGAAAGAGAAGCAGCTTGCCGCCAACAAGGTGATTGTGGACCCTAGCCACTCCCTTTTCTCTGCCATGGGAGAAGTGGAGTATACCGATCTTGATCCGGACGCACCTGTAGGCAAGATGGAAGGTGATATCATCACCTATGATTGGGGTAACGCACTCTTGAAAATCTCCGGTGGCACTACCAAAACGGACCGCAAGAACAGTGATGACGAGGATGTAGCTTTCTATACCACTGGGGAGGAGATTACCTATGACACCAGCCGGGGGATAATCTTCTTCAAGAATGGATATATCACCAACAACCCAGATGGCGCATATTCCTCCATCACTGCAAAGAAATTAGCGGTAATGGACAGTGGCGACATGTTTATGGAGAACGCCTATCTCTCCATCGGACGGATTCCTGTCCTCTGGCTTCCCTTTTTTCTCTTCCCCGGGGGAAGGATGGTAGGCAATCCTGCCATTGGATTCGAGAGCGAACGGGGTTGGTTCGTCAACTTTTCTTTCGAGCTCTACGGCTCATACCCCGCCCTTGAGGAGGGTTCCTCCTCAAGTTTCACAAGGTTGCTTGAAAGCGATGACGGTTCGACGAAAGTCCTGGACGGACCTCTGTATCGCTCATTGGGAAAGGGTGAGGAGCTAAAAGGTATTCAGAAGTGGGCGCAGCAGAGCGAATCCTACATGGTCCTTTTGGCTGACAGCTACCAGCTAAGCGGCCTTGTGGGGGGAGTGGTGACAGAGAACAATCTCTGGAACAAGAGCCTTTCCTTGAAGTTTGACGGAAGGGTTGCGACAACCCAAAGTGGCTCGGATGAGATTACGTACTACGGCTCCTATCCCAAAACGCGATATCTCCTGGAGAATGAAGTCTCGTTGAAAACTTCTTTCGTGAACTTATCGCTTACCATGCCCCTCTATTCAGATCCAAAGGTGAAGAGAAGCTATACCAATCGGTTTACCCGCTTCTCGCTCGACCATCTTTGGGGAGCGGAATGGCCGACCAACTTTACAAGCGAGGTGACCAGCTATGAGTGGAAGCTGAGCGGAAGCCTCAAGCTTCCCTCATCTTGGAGCAACCAGTTTGTACAGACACTCTCCCTCTCCTCCCTTGAGGCTGCGGCAACTTACAAGTGGCAGAAGGGGGAGGAGGATGGTTATGGCTATGCTTTGAGCAATCTGACACTTCCATCGCTTAAGGCAACCGTGAGCGGAACATTGCTCTCACTTTCGGAAAACAAACAAAAAGCTTCTGCAACAAAGACGGAGCTGGAGAAACAAGAGGAAGAGGAGGCAATCAAAGAGGAGAGCGAGGTGACGCTTGACCCGCTTGTCAACGTGATGATTGAAAGCGCTTTCCGCTCACTCAGCCCAGAAAGTTCCTCCTATTCCTCAAAACCCCGCTCTCTCTCGGTAACGTACTCTTTGAATGAGAGTTTGACGCAAACAGGTGCGAGCAAGAACAGCACCTTTGACTGGGATGAGACCCAATACCGCTACAATGAGACGAAAGGTTCCCTCCTTCTCTCATCGGTAGCCGATCCCAACTGGTTTACCTTCAGTGAGGAGCTGGATCCTTCCTATACCATAACGTATGATGCTACGAAGACAAACAGAAAGACCCGGGCATTCACTCTTTCCTCCACAACGCAAAGCTCCATTCCCATCATCGGACTTTCCTACAAGCTCACCCAGAAGCTTTACACCTTCACGGAGACTACCTCCCACGACAAGAACACCGACACCTCTTCGACCACAAGAGAGACAAACAGTGGTGAGTTCACCAAGGATTTTGTCACCACCCATCAGCTCTCTCTCTCCAAAAGCATTCCTTTCCTCTCTGGCTCGCTGAGTCCTTCGATGACATGGATTCTTCCTCCTTTGACACAGTCGGTGACTCCGCAGCTCACCTACAAGGTAGGCCCCTGCACTTTCATCTCCTCCTTCAAGTTTGCCGAGCAAGCAAATGGAGGACCATTGGAGCACGATTTGATTACCCTCTCTTTTGCCTTGAGCACCAAGATGCTCAGCGGAAATCTCAAGGCAACCTATCAGACGCAGGAGGAGAAGGAGGGAGAGTTCTGGTATCCCTTCGCTTCCCAGGGTGCGTTGGCCCTCAAGTGCTTCGGTTTCACTTTTTCCGGAAGCTATGATTATCAGAACGACAATGACACCTACGGGATGCACTATTTCAACTCGCTCACAGGAGGAGCGGCCTGGGGGCCTTTCAAGACAACCATGAGCTACAACGGGAATAGGGATGCGCTTGAGAAGTACAAGTGGGTCTCTTCCCTTGATATAGCGAAAGGTCGTCTCGTGTGGTGGAGGAAGCGGATCACCTTTACGTGCGACCTTTCCTCCAGCCTTACTGTCAACTATCAGAACCACTATGCCTCGAACCTCTCGCTCAAGCTCGCTTTGGGTTTCTCCATCGCTGAGTTCCTTGATGTGAATTTCACCATGCAATCTGCTAACACGAGTTTCTTCTCCTATTATGAGGATGAACAGTTCAGGTGGAACCTCATGTGGGAGGACCTCGCACGCTCCTTCGATATCTTTGGCGACGGCATCCATAAGACAAATTTCAACTTGAGCGCATTGGGACTTGAGGTAGTCCACCATATGGCTGACTGGACCTTAAATTGCAAATACACGGGAAGTGTTGTATTATCTGACAATCAATTCTCTTGGGTTCCTGTAATTTCCGTTTTCCTGCAATGGAAGACCCTTCCCGAACTCAAGGTGGATGAGAACTGGACGAAGAAAACCGTGGATGCCCCTTGGCAGGAAACGAGCTCGGTATACAGCGAATAAAGGTGATATGGAAACAAAACTTACCTTTGAAGACCAGGATATAATGAGAAAGGTGTGTGGTTCACAAGACTGCAACCTCTCCTATATCGAGTTCCTCTCACGTTGCTCCATCCGCGGAAAAGGGAACATCCTCTTTCTCTCTTGTGAAACGGAAGAGAGTCTTAGAAGCGGGAAAAAACTCATCGAGCAGCTTATGCACCGGTGTGCCCATGCTGACGAGCTGTCCGTCAACGACATCTTCCTTGAATACAGGTCACTTCTTGCGAGAGAAGCTTCCTCTCTGGATTGGAGCGAGAATAGGGAGCAAAACGCAATCAACGTGAGGGGAAAGCTCTACTTGCCCCGTACCAAAAGCCAGGAACTCTTCATCGAGAAGATGCAGACACAGCAGATCACCATCGCTTGCGGACCTGCAGGAACAGGGAAAACATTTCTTGCCGTGGCCCATGCGCTTTCCCTCCTTCTTTCCGGGAAATGCCAGAAGATTGTACTCACCCGCCCTGTCGTGGAGGCGGGTGAGAGCCTGGGGTTTCTCCCCGGTGACCTCAACCAGAAGATCAACCCCTATCTCAGACCCCTGTATGATGCGATGGATGCAATTTTGGGTCCCCCGCTGGTGCACAAGCTGGAGACGAACGGATCCATTGAGGTTGCTCCCATGGCATACATGCGAGGGCGTTCCCTCCAAAATGCGGTTGTCCTGCTTGATGAAGCGCAAAACACCACCAGGGAACAAATGCTGATGTTCCTCACCCGCATCGGTGAGAACGCCAGTGCCATCGTCACCGGCGATGAGAGCCAGATTGACCTTCCCCGTCCTAGTATGAGTGGCCTAATCCATGCTCTCGGTGTGCTTGGTGGCATTGAGGGGATAGGTATTGTCCGTTTTACGGACAACGACGTGGTCAGGGCAAGAATCGTGCAAAAAATCATACACGCATACGCTGCAAAAGAGAAACGCGAGAGATGAAAACCAAACATTCGTCAAAATCACAATACGGATCCCAGCGCTTTACCCCCGTCCTTTGGATTCTCTTGGCTAGTATCGTCATCGGTGCTATCCTTGTCCCAGTGTTGCTCTCCATGGACAGCTCTATCTTTTCCAGTTACAACCTTAAGAAGTACAAGGAGGGAGAGCTCTGCGAAGAGGATGTCTATTCGCCTGCATCCTTTGAATTCCTTGACGAGAAAAAAACAGAAAAAGCGTTGGAGAATGCACAAAAAGGGGTGCTTCCCATCTTTTCCTACTCTCTTAATGCCACACTCAAGGCTACACAGAGGATGAACCAATTCATCAACGCTTGGCAGAACAACACTCCTGATGAGGCCTCCCGGATCGTGGGGGAGCTCCTTGAAAAGGAGGAATTGAAGGACACCAAGCAGATAGTCGAGAGGTACGCATCCCTCTCTTATTCCGACCGTCGCCAGCTGCTCCTTGCTAGCCGTGAGACCATGCAGAACATTTTGGACAAGGGGCTCTATGCACAGGAAGACCTTGAGGCTGTTCGCTCCCAGGGGTATGACTCCTTCACGCTGCAATCCGATGGAAATACAAGCCAGAACACCACTCTCAAGATAGATGATATGGCGACAAAAGAGAACCTAGAGAAGCATATGACAAGCTGGTTTGAGACCTATACGGTATCCTTTCATGGATATCAATTGGTCTTGCTGGAAGATACCTTGCTGCTTCTTGTCACAGAGAATGTGCGCTATGACCGGAACACGACACTCCTTGAACGGGAGAAGGCAAAGCGCAGCACCCCTTCCATATATTTCTCCGTTGCAAAAGGTGAGAAAATCCTGGAGAAGGACAAGGTCATCACCTCATCCCAGATTGCCATTTTGGAGGAGGCGGGCAAACATCGCATCTCCTTCTCTGTCCATGAGTTGATTGGTTGGACCATCTATTCCCTTCTTGTCACCAGTTGCGCCGTGCTGGTTTTTCTCATGTTCATCCCCAATCTCAACCGAAGGTACCAATACCTCCATTTCGCCTTGGTTGCCGTTCTTATGAGCCAGATTGCCACCTATTGGATTCTCCGTTATGCGAATCTCTTTCCCTTTGACCTGGGCGATACGGTTATTCCCTACTTGTGGGCACCGCTTTTTGTCAGTCAGGTCAGTGACAGGAAACGTTACGGTGTGGTTGTAGCCTTTCTCCTTTCCTGCTATGCGATTCTTCTTCCCGGTGCGACCATCATGACTTTCTTCATCTGCCTCACCAACGCTTCGATTTGCGTCTTCTTCTTCCAGCATGCACAGAGGAAGGTCCAAAACATCTACCACTGGTTCTATGCTTGTATCACCTGCATTTTCATGGAGCTCTGCTTGAGCATGGTGAATGACTTGCCCTTTTCTTCCCTTGTTCCCCTCATCGGTGTCCTCTCCTGCAACATCACTCTCTCCGCTGCCATCTCCAGCCTTCTGGTTGCCGTGGTTGAAAGCCTTTTCAATCTTCCCACGGAAAGCAGGCTTGAGGAGCTTTCTCGGGTACACAGTCCGATTCTGAACAAACTTGAGATGGCCGCTCCCGGAACCTACAACCATTCTGTTGCCGTGAGCGAGCTTGCCTTTGAGGGGGCGAATGCAATCGGGGCGAATGCCATGTTGGCAAGGGTGGGTGGACTCTACCATGACATAGGAAAAATCGATTATCCTGAGTATTTTGTCGAGAACCAGGGGGAGGAGAACAAGCAGGATTACCTAAAACCTGGTCTTTCCTCCGCGATTATCCGCAGCCATGTGAAGACTGGTGCGGAGAAGGGCAGGAATGAAGGTCTTCCCGAGGAGGTGATTGACATCATCAGCCAACACCATGGAAACGGACCTATCGTCTATTTTCTCAACAAGGCACAGGAGGAGGCTTCGAAAAAAGGGTTTTCCGTGGATCCCAATGACTTCAAGTATGATGCTCCTCTTCCCAACACCAAGGAAGGGGCTATCGTCATGATTTGCGATGGAGTGGAGGCTGCAAGCAGGACCGTCGATCAGCCTACACCCAACAAATTCGAGCGGCTTATCCAGTCGATTGTCATGTCCCGCATCAACGACGGACAATTGAATGAGAGCCATCTCACCCTTACTGAACTCGAGCTGATCAAGATCACTATCGGCAAGTACCTGGTTGCCAAGAATCACCACCGGATCGAGTACCCCAAGAGTGGTGAGGGGGAGGAAAAGGATGTGCAAGATGATGCGAACGAATAGAAGTGAGGATGTGATTGACATCCAGTTTCAGGACGAGTCTGAAAAAGCGCACATAGATGTAGATGTTGTACAAAAGAAGTTTGAAAGAATCCTTGACGCCCTTTCGGTGAAGGAGGCGGTTGAGTTTTCCCTTACTTTCGTTGACGACATAGAGATGCACCACATGAACAAGCAATATAGGGATATCGACAGGACTACTGACATCCTTACGTTTGCCCTCGAGGATGAAGGAACTTTCCCTTCTTTTCCCGCCGGGGGTAAAAGAGTGCTTGGTGACGTGGTGATAAGCCTTGGTTCCATGCGTGAAAATGCAAAGGCTTTTGGCGTGAGCGAGGATGAGGAGCTTTTTCGCTTGCTCATCCATGGAGTGCTCCACCTGTTGGGAGAAAACCATGAGACCAATGATGTTGAGAAAGAGCCTATGCTGCAAAAACAAGAGAGTTTATTGATCCAGCTTGGAGGAAAGAGTAAATGAGTTGGTTTTTCTCAAGGAAGAAAGAGGGGAAGGAGAATGAAAAGAATAGCCCCGTGGACGTGGCCGAGCAGCAGACGATGATGGAGGGGATCAAGGAGCTTGACGTGATGACTGTCAAGGAGGTGATGGTACCCCGCATCGATGTCCAGTTCATGAGTGTTGACATCTCCCGAGAGAAATGCATCGAGATTATCAAGAACACTGGCTTTTCCCGTTTCCCGGTTTATGACAAGTCAATCGACAACATTCTCGGCATCCTCTACGCAAAGGATATCTTCAGGCTCGAAGGGGACCATTTCTCGGTGCGAGAACTGATTCGTCCGGCCTATTTCGTTCCCGAGTCAAAAAGGCTCGACACCCTTCTGCATGAGTTCAAGCGGAGAAAAGTCCACATTGCCATCGCCGTCGATGAATTTGGCGGAGTGTGCGGCATCATCTGCATGGAGGATATCCTCGAGGTCATCGTGGGAGATATCCAGGATGAGTTTGATGAAGAGGAAGCGGAGGAGATACGCAGCATGGAAGACGGAAGCTGGGTGGTCGATGCGCATACCTCCATCGATGAAGTGAACGAGAAGACTGGTGTGGGTATCGACGACGATGAGAACGAGACGATAGGAGGGTATGTCTTCGAGCACTTCGGAAGGATTCCCCAGAAAGGGGAGCAGATGGAGGAGAGGGGAAATTTGTTCGAGGTGCTTGCCACCGAGGGGCACAAGATTGTTTCGATAAGGATCTCTAGGAAAACTGACGGTTCGTTGACCGCTTCCCTTTGAGTTTGTATAGTAGTGTAAGTTTGAAAATAAAGCGTAAGTGAGGAGCAATATGCAACTTAATACCATTAGAGAGTATGATTTTTCTGGAAAAAGGGTTGTTATCCGTGTGGATTTCAACGTTCCTTTGAAAGATGGAGAAGTTACCGACGACACCCGAATCAAATCGGCTCTTCCCACCATCAACTACCTTCTTGACCATGGTGCGAGCCTCGTGGTCATGACCCACCTTGGGAGACCTAAAGGGAAGAAGAATCCTGAGTTCAGCTTGAAGCCCGTTGCAAAGAAGTTTGCCGAGGATCTCGGGAAAGAGGTCATTCTTGCGAATGACGTCATCGGAGAAGAGGTGGTAGCGCAGGTCAAGGCGCTTAAGCCAGGGCAGGTACTGCTTTTGGAGAATGTCCGTTTCTACGCCGAGGAGGAGAAGAACGATCCTGAGTTTGCCAGGAAGCTTGCGAGCTACGGCGATGTCTACGTCAATGATGCATTCGGTACGGCGCACAGGGCACATGCCTCCACCGAAGGTATTGCCCATTATCTTCCTTCCTATGCCGGTTTCCTCATTGAGAAAGAGGTCAAGTTCATGGCACCGCTACTGGAGAACCCGGAGAGGCCGTTTGTCGTCATCATCGGTGGCAGCAAGGTCTCTTCCAAGATTTCCGTGCTGGAAAGCATGCTCAAGACTGCCGACACCATGATTATCGGTGGAGGCATGGCCTATACATTCAAGAAGGTGCTCGGTTATAAGATCGGTCAGTCCATCTTCGAGCCTGATTTCATTGATGTCGCATCCAAGTTCCTGGAGGATGCGAAGAAGAAAGGGGTCAAGGTCATTCTTCCTGTGGACAACCTTTGCGGTGACTCCTTCGCTGAGCATACTCCAGTCTCTCTCTACGAAGGGGATATCCCTGACGACAAGCAGGGGATGGATATCGGTCCCAAGACCATTGAGCTTATCCGTGACGCCCTCAAGGGTGCCAAGAGCGTGGTTTGGAACGGACCGATGGGTGTCTTTGAGTTTGATGCATTCGCCCATGGCACCGAGGAAGTGGCGAAGATGCTTGCAGAGAGCGATGCCACCACGGTTGTGGGCGGCGGAGACTCTGTAGCCGCGGTGAACAAGTTTAACCTTGCCAGTAAGATCAGCCATGTCTCCACTGGTGGTGGCGCTTCCCTTGAGTTCCTTGAAGGGAAAGTGCTTCCTGGCATCAAAGCCTTGGAGAAATGAGATGAGAAAACCCTATATTGCCGGAAACTGGAAAATGAATCTGACACCGAGTGAGGCTAAAAAACTCGCCCGGGAGCTTGCTCAGGCGTTGAAGGGGACGGACCGCAAGGTCATGATCGCTCCCTCGTACGTCTCCCTTATGGCGGTAGTGGAAGCGGTGAAAGGCTCCTCTCTTATTGTCGCCGCGCAGAATGTGAACGACCATGCTAGCGGTGCCTTCACCGGCGAAGTGAGTGTAGAGCAGCTTCGCGACCTCGGAGTGAAGAACGTGATTCTCGGGCACAGCGAGAGAAGACACATCTATCTTGAGTCCAACGAATTGATAAACAGAAAAGTTCTCTTTGCGATTGAGAATGGGTTTGATGTGGTTCTGTGTGTCGGGGAAACCCTCGAGGAGAGGGAGAGCGGAAACCTTGAGAAAGTGCTCTGGGATCAAGTCTCCATCGGCTTGAAGGGGGTGGCGGGGGACGCGATGAGCCATGTCACTATCGCCTATGAGCCTGTTTGGGCAATCGGAACCGGCAAGACCGCCACGCCGGAGGATGCTGAGGCCACTCACAAGATCATCAGGGAAATGCTTTCACGTTTGTACGGAAACTCTGTTGCAGAAGAAGTGATTATACAGTATGGTGGTTCTGTTAAAGCTTCCAACGTCAAGGCGTTGATGGAAAAGGAAAATATCGATGGCGCTCTCGTCGGAGGTGCTTCGCTTTCGGTGAAGGATTTTCTTCCCATCGTCAACTTTGACAAATAAGGGTGATAAGAATGGCGTTTTTGAATGGTTTCCTTTTGGTGTTGTTTGTGCTTGTATGCTTGCTCCTGATTTTCATCATCGCGATTCAGGACCAGAACAGCCAGGGTTTGGGCGGTGTCTTCAGTGATGCGAGCAATGCTGCCTTCGGTTCCCATGTCGGATCGGTTGTCAATCGTGCGACAGCGGTTCTGAGCATTGCCTTTATCCTCCTTGCCTTGATTGTGGCAATGGTGAACAAGAGTGGCTCCAGCGACAAGCTTTTGGAGCAGGTTGACGCAAATCAGGTGCAACAGACTACCGAATGGTGGAACGCTAGTGCATCCAATGCGGAAGATGCTTCACAAGTTCCTGCTGCTACTAACTAAGAGCGGCTGCTGACATTGTGTACCTTACCGACCGCATCGATGTGCGGCCGGTATTATTCGTTTTCAATAGGTGGTTACATGCGAGTTTGTGTACTCTATGCTGGTGCGAACAGGGAGTGTGGCAAGCTGAAAGAAATTGCTACGTCTCTTGCCCGTGGAGTGGAAAGCCAAGGAGGGCAGGTCGACTTGTACGACATGGCTCTCGAAAATGGCAAGAAGCTCTCGTTTTACGACTATATCATCGTCGGAACGGAGTCTATTTCCTTCTTTGGAGGGAAGATTCCATCCACGGTGAGGGAATTCTTTCGGAATGCGGGGAATGTCAGTGGCAAACGATGCATGGCATTCGTACGTAAAAGTGGCATTCGCAGCCAGAAGACGCTTCAAGTGCTGATGAAGCTGATGGAAGGGGAAGGGATGTACCTGAGAATCAGCGAAGTGTTTGCAAAGGCGGATCTGGCCCTTGCCATGGGTAAACGGCTCCGTGTAAGCCACGAGTAAGAGGAGAAAGCAAATGAGAAAAACTCTCACCATCATCGCAATGCTGAGCATGGCATCCAGCTTGTTCGCGGCAATCAGCACCCCTGCGGCAACCGTGAATCTCACGAAGACAACCGTCATCACTACCGATGAGCTCAATAGCAGAGTGAAGCAGTACCAGGACCTTTATGCCCAGGCGGGGCAGGATCCCACTTCCATCCAACCCATCCAGGTGCTTGATGTGATGATCAACGACGAGCTCTTTCGGCAAGGTGCCGTCCGCGATGGAGTGAACGTCTCAGATGTGGACGTGGACAACCAGATCAAATCGATGCAAACGCAATATGTGCAAAGCGGTGTCTCCCTTGAAGAGTTCAATCAGGCCGCCATCAAGCAATACGGGTCTTTGGAAAAATTCAAGCAGAACATCAAGGACCAGATGATTGTCCAGCAGTATCTGATGTTGAAAAAGGGGAGTGAGCTCTCTCAACTTCCCAATGTGAATGACAGCGAAATCAATGATGTCTACCGAAGGAACAAGACGACATTCGTACAGCCTGAGAATGTGAAGATCAGCCATATCTTCATCCCGTTTGACAAATCGGAGAGCGGAAGCAAGGACAACGAGCACAAGGCGCTGCTTGATCAGGTTGCAAAGGATATCAAGAGCGGGAAGACCACTTTTGAGGCTGCGGTGAGCACCTACAGCCAGGATGACGGAAGCAAGGAGAGGGCAGGGGATATCGGCTGGCTCACCACGGAGGATTCTTCCGCAGTGCAAATGCTGGGACAAGGATTCATCGACCAGGCGTTCTCCACCGAAGTGGGAAAGACAAGCGATGTGATTGTGAGCAACCAGGGTTACCATATCGTGAAGATCCTCGCCCATGGGGATGCGAAGTTCCTGGCATTGAACGACAAGCTTGGTCCGGACAGTAATGCCACCGTCTATGATTACATCAAGCAGACGCTTCAGCAACAGAAGCAGCAGCAGGCAATCCAGAAAGCCGAGAGCGACATCATCCAGGAACTGAGAAGCCAGGCAAGAATCAAGGTGTTGTACAAGTAATGAAAACCAGACATAAAGCAAGGGAAATCGCGCTGCAGACACTCTATGCGATGGATTTCAACAATCAATTGGACGTGGATCACATCCCTCTCAACTTCAGCGGAATTGACGAATTTGAGTTCGAGACGCTGGAAGATGAAGTGAAAGTTTTCGCACGTTACCTCGTTGGCGGTACCGTCGAAAACAAGGAGATGATTGACAAGCTTATCAGCCAATACTCCCTGAACCGCCCCCTTGAAC
>CAVESN010000021.1:0-24321 GCA_963618365.1 Bacteroides uniformis | reverse complement strand
GCGTGTTCCATCTCACACCTCCTCTTATTGGTAGTGGGCATGTCCAAAACATGTCCCTACCCTATCAATACGGTGTTTTTCTCTGTTTTGATCAGTTTGGGACTTGGAAGAGGACGAGGAGATGAGAAATCCCCGTTTCCGTAGGGGAAACAGGGATTCTGGGGAAAACTTCCTTGAGAAATGTTTTCAGTTGTGAAATCAGCTTTTTGCAAGCAGGTTCACGGCGTCAGCCATTTTTGTGATTGCTGTCATGACGTTCTTCCTGCTTGCTCCATAGTTGAACCTGACAAAACCTTTGTATGCGTCACTACCAAACCATGTCCCGTCATTGCAGCACACGCCTGCCCGTATGCCAAAGAAGCGACTTGCGAGGCCACTATCAGGGCTTTGCCTCGGATTGTAGAGATCGGGATTTGCAGATGCATCTGCCTCGATGAGGGGGAGCGCCTTATTGCAATCGATAAGGCCGATGAAGCTTGCGTTTGGCTTGACAAATGACAACAGGGGGCAATGTTCCTGGAGGTAGCGCTCAATCAGGTTCGCATTTTCCTTGAGATAGGGAAGCAACTCCATCAACCATTCATATCCGTATCGGTAGGATGCTATTGCCACTGTGGTGGAGAAGAAGGATGTTTCTTCTATTCTGTTTTGCTTTTTCAGTGTTTCCAGCTGGTTTTTCAGCGTGGCATCCTTGGTGACTACTACGGAGAAGTGTTCTCCTGCTACGTTGAATGTCTTCGAGGGTGCCATGCACACTGCACATGGTATGTTGTGATGATCGGCGATGGAGACCATGGAGGTGTGCTTCGTGTAGGAAAGGTCCGCATGGATTTCATCGCACACGACGGCAAGGTGGTGTGTTTCCGCTTTGGATGCAAGCAGGTGGAGCTCGTCTGCGCTGAACACGTCGCCACTGGGGTTCTGCGGAGAGCAGAAGAGCACCATTCTTGCCTGTGATGCCAGCTGGTCGAATGTGTTCCAGTCAAGGCTGAATCTATGTGCTTTTTCATCATACTGCATGGGCCATGGCAGCAAGGTTCGGCCCAGATCCCTGGTGATGTCGAGAAATGGCCTATATGCGGGAAGAGGTACTATCACTCCTTCGCCCGCTTTGGTGAGAAGCTGCATGAGCATGCTGACAGAGACGAGCACCCCTGGAAAGGTGACTGTCATCTCCGCCTTGAAAGGGTATCCGTGCCGTTTGCTGGCAAAGGTGCAAAAGGCTTCCTTGACACCGTCGAAATGGGGATAGCCGTAGATGCCTTCTCCTGCCGCAATTGTCGCTGCTTGCTGGATTTGTGGCGCAACCTTGAAATCCATGTCGGCAACCCAAAAAGGTTTTGCATCCGCATTGCCGCAATGGGATTTGATGGCGTCCCTGTTCCATTTTACAGACAGGGAATGAGAACGATTGGTTTCCTGGTCAAAGGATGTATGCATAGGTTACCTTCTTTCTTTTTTCAAAGAGTTCAAAAGAGTGAAGAATGTCGGGAATGTCACATCAACTGCGCTCGTGTCATCAATCTCCAGTGGTACCCGGCAAGAGAGGATGGCAAGCGCCATGATGATGCGGTGGTCTCCATGTCCATTGACGATGGACTTGTGTAATGGTTTTCCGCCATGGATGACAATTCCATCCTCCTTTTCTTGCACTTTTGCCCCCAGCTTTTCCAGTTCCTCGTGCATGACGGCAATTCTGTCTGTCTCCTTGATGCGCGCTTGCGCAACATTGCACAGGGTGACCTCTCCTATGCATTGGGTTGCCACAACACAGAGGGAGGGAAGCGCGTCCGGGATGTTGTTGATGTCGAACTTGCCTCCATGGAGATGGCTTGGCCCCGTTACGGTGACGCTTTGCTTTCCATAGGAGATTTCACATCCCATGGCTTCCAGCACTTTGAGGATTTCCCTGTCTCCCTGGGTGTCTTGGGGATCCAGCCCTTGTACGGTGATGGTGGTGCCAGAGATGGCGGCAAGTGCGAAGAAGAAGGAAGCGGAGCTGTAGTCTCCGGGGATATCGGTTTCAACTGGTTTGTAGCATTGACCCCCTTTCACAAGGAAATGGCTCCAGTCGGGCTTCGACTGGTAGGCGATTTGTTGTTTCTCAAGCCATTCCAAGGTGAGTCCCACATAGGGTTTCTCGAAAAGGAGTGGCACATCAATCTCGCTCTCGCTTTGTGCCATGGGGGTGGCAAGAAGCAAAGCGGAAAGGTATTGGCTTGTCGGGCAGGAGATGGAGCAACTGCCACCGAGAAGGGGACCTGTGATGGCGAAGGGAGGGTGGTCTCCCTCGCAAGTGGCCCCCAGTGCGGAAAGCGCATCCAGAAGTGGTTTTACGGGACGTTTTTGCAGTTGCTCGTCTCCTGTGATGATGATCCGGTAAGGAAGCGTGGCGAGCATGGCGCTGGCGAGGTACAAAGTGGTTCCGCTGTTCATGCAATCCAGCACCAACCCTTCTTTGAGATGCAATGCGGTGCTGTCGATGGTAAGGGTCGATCCATCGGGGGAGAAGGTGAGTTTTGCGCCAAGGCTCCGGACGAGGTGGAAGCATGCCTTGGTGTCCCTGCTGTGGAGGAGTCCATGGATGGTGCTCCTTCCTTTTGCGAAGGTCGCAATCAGAACCGCTCGGATGGTCTGGCTCTTCGAGCCCGGAATCCGAATAGTCCCTTGATATGTGCAAGGGGTAAGAAGAATCGGAGACATGACCCCAATGTAGCAGAAAGGGGGGAAATGGAAAAGTTTCCCCGGGGCGGTTGCCTTGAGAGAAAAGGCTGCAACTGGTATTGTCATGGAAGTTTCGGTGCGGTGTATCCACACCTATTCAAGGAGGAAATCATGCAGGATTTGCACACATTGATTGAAGGATACAAACAGTTCCTTGATCATGGAAAGACAGAAAGGGAATGTGTCCGCCAGATTGTCGCACTGGCTGAGAAAGCGGGATATAAGAATGTGCTTGATGCCAAGACGTTGCAGGCAGGGGACAAGGTCTATTGCAACAAAATGGGAAAGAGCATCGTCCTTTACCATATCGGTACCGAACCAATAGAGAAGGGAATGCGCATCCTTGGCGCCCATATCGATTCTCCAAGGTTGGATGCCAAACCGAATCCGATCTATGAGAAGGATGAGGTGGTCTACCTGAATACCCACTACTACGGCGGGATAAAGAAATACCAATGGCTGGCGCTTCCTCTTGCCATCCACGGCGTTGTGTTCAAGCTGGACGGCTCGCAGGTGGATGTATGTATCGGAGAGAGGGCGGAGGATCCGGTTTTCTGCATCAGCGACATCCTTCCCCATATCGCCCAAGAGCAGATGAAGAAGATTGCCAGCGAGTTTGTGGATGGAGAAGGTCTGGATTTGGTCCTCGGCGCATTTGCGGAGAAGGAGGAGGGGAAGAAGCAGATCCTTGACTTTGTAAGGGAAGAGCTTGGCATCGAAGAGGAGGATTTCCGTTCCGCAGAGCTCGAGATTGTTCCCGCAGGAGCGGCACGTGACAGTGGCCTCCTGAGGGATTTGGTGCTTGCCTATGGGCAGGATGACAGGTCTTGCTCCTATCCTTCGCTTATGGCCATGTTGGACCAGGGGCAGGAGATTCCCAAGTATACCAACGTATGCGTCTTGGTGGACAAGGAGGAGATTGGCAGCTATGGCGCCACCGGCATGCGCAGCCACTTCTTTGACAATGCCACCATGGAGGTGGTGGACCGCCTCGGAGGTGGAGAGTTCACTTTGCGCCGTGCGCTGGAGAACTCTCTCATGATTTCAAGCGACGTGAACAGCGCCTACGACCCCTTGAATGCAAGCTTGTATGACAAGGAGAACTCTTCTCCCCTTGCCCATGGGGTGGTCTTCAACAAGTACACCGGCAGTCGCGGCAAGAGCGGCGCAAGCGATGCAAATCCCGAGTTCATCGCCAAGCTGAGAAAGATGATGAACGAGCATAAAGTCGTCTGGCAGATTGCGGAGCTTGCAAAGGTCGATATCGGAGGCGGTGGCACCATAGCCCACATGGCGGCCCATTGGGGCATGCAGGTCATTGATTGCGGCATCCCGGTTTTGAGCATGCATGCGCCATGGGAACTGACAAGCAAGTTCGACATACAGCAAGCCTACAAAGCCTACTACCATTTCCTGCAGCTTTGCTGAGAGGAACAAGAAGGGTCCGGATTTCCGGACCCTTTGCACAACCAAGTGGCTTCTATTCCACGGTCATGGTTGCATTGTTGGTAACTGTTCCTTGGGCTGAGGCAAACGTGGTGTCGTTTACTGTAATCTTGGTGGTGCCTATATCATCGAATGTCACATGCACAGGATATTCAGAACTTTGCTGATAGATGTAGTAGTCGGAAACCTTCTTTCCTGAACAGGAGTCTCCTTTCACTGTAATCACATCATCCAATTCGACATACGTGGCATGGGGGTAGATGAGGGAAGAGCTCATATCTTCTCTGTTGCCGATTACAATCGCAGCCATCGGGACCTTGCTGTTGGTTCCCCAGGTTGTGTTGTAGTACAAACCATCGGTGGTATCGTTGTTTCCCGTTATGGTTATCTTCGTATCCTCGATGGAGTGAGGCTTCTTTTCTGAGCCTCCGCCACGGATGACAATTCCCTGCCGGGCTCCAGAGATAGTGGAGTCTTCGATGTCCATCCAGCCTTTCCCTGTGAAGAGCACAGCGCACCCCTCTGTTTCGGTGGTGGTCTCTTGCATGGTGATGGCACAGTCCTTGAGGAGGAAGGTCACGTTCTCCGGAGCATCAGTGGCGGTTTCATGAGAGGCGTATACTGCGTAATTGCCAGATGGTTTGATGGTTGAGTGGTTTCGGACGTTGATGATAACGTTCTTCCCCTTTGCTTGGATGCCACTGGTATCTGTTTCCAAAGTAGCATGATCAAGAGTGATTGTGGAATTTGCATATGCGCCAATAGAAGCGGCGTTTTTGCCGAGAGAAGTAGCAAACTTGACTGTTCCGTTCTCGAATGTGAGTGATGCCGGGTTGTTCTCGTCGGAACTGGAGACTTCGATTGGGTCGTGCAAGGTGAGAGTCTTCCCGTTCAAATAGACTTCGATGTTTTGCGTTACATGGAAGTTGTTGTCCCCGGTGGTGAGTTTTTCGATGGTGATATCGTCGGCGATAAAAAGCGGGTTAGCTTGGGTTGTGGTGGCTGTCAGGGTTTCGGTAAGAAGCTCTTTGGTTGCCACTACTGTCATCACCTCCGTTTCTCCGGATTCCAATCCGCAGGAGACGCATTTCATCACTCGCTTGTTCGTGGTTGCCGTGTTGGTATAGTCCCATTGAAAGTTGTGCTGGTGCGAATCATCAGCCCCGCACGAGAAGAAAGAGAGGGTTGCAAGGACGCCTAGCAGTATGAGCCTCGGTTTTTCCATATGGTACTCCTCTTGATGGATGTGAGGACAGTCTAGTTCCCCACTCGGGTAATGTCAACGAAATATAAGAGGGCTAGCCGATTTCTATTTACTGTTTTAGAAAAGAGTTGTTTGCAGTTATAACGTGGTAATCGGTTCATCCAGCATGGCAGCATATTGTTTCTCGAGCTTTCGTTCCCGCTGGTCGATAGTATTGGACTTGTAGTAGCGGTTGTAGAGGATTGAGATGGTGTCGAACATGGCGATGAAGGGGGTGTAGACGTTCACCAGTCCTCCGAATGCTTCGCTGGTGGGGCAGATGATGGTGGTGGTGGAGTTCTCAATCAGGGGACTGCGGTCGTTGTCGGTGAAGGAGAGGACCGAGATGTGCTCTTGCCTAGCGAGCTTGGTGATGGCGGTAGTGTCTTTCCCGTAGGGGATGGTCGCTATGGCAATCAGAAGTGGCTTCCTGTTCTTTTGGTCGAATAAGGCGGGGATGCACTTGCTTGGGTTTCCCAAGTCAAGGTGGTGCATGGCGATGTCATAGGCGTGGAAGCGGATGGCAAGGTAGTCTGCCGCAATATGGCTGGCATTGTGGGCGGCGATGAAGATTGCATCGGATTCCCCGATGAGGGACATGGCGCTCTTGATGGTCTCGTAGGAGTTCTTCTGAAGCGTCGCCTCCATGGCGCTGCGCTCACGATTCCAGATGTTCTGGAAAAAGGCTTCCTCGCTTCCGCTTTCCGTCTCTTGCAGCGCATTGATCCGATCCAGGGGATGTGACCATTGCATCACATGCTCCTGAAGCTCATGTCTCAGCTCGATGTAGCTCTCCACTCCGACCCCTTTGCAGAAGTTCAGGATGGTGAGCTCGGCTGTTTGGGTGAGGGAAGCGAACTCCTTGAGCGAGAGGAAGCAACACCTTGCAGGATTGTCTAGGATGCAGGCGGCTATGCGCTTGCGTGTCTTGTTGTAGGTGGGATATTCCCTCCTGATGCGGTCGATGAGTTGCATGGGTGTTCCTTCCTTCATCTTCGATTCAACCTTCTTCTTGGTCAAGAGAGAGCTGGTAAGGGTAGGGGAAATCTTCAGAGAAGAGCAGCTTGCCATCCTTCTTTACCAGTACGCACGCATAGCCTGGATAGGTGGCGATCAAGGGTAACCCCTTTTCACTGCCCAGCACGAAGAGAGTGGTTGAGAGTGCATCGCACAAGGTGCTGGAAGGACCGATGATGCTCACCGAGAGAAGGTCGCTCTGTGCGGGATATCCGCTCTTGCTGTCAAGGATATGGTGGTACCTCTTGCCATCTTGGACGAAGTACCGCTCGTAGGCGCCGCTTGTGACCAGCGAGACATTTCTCACCTTGAGGGTGATGAAGCTTTCCCCTTCGCTTCCATTGGGATCCCTGAGTCCTATGGTCCAAGGGACTCCCTCCTCTTTCTCCCCCATGGCATAGATATTGCCACCGAGGTTGATCAGCGCATTGGTGATGTGGTGCGACGCAAGAACCTCTTTCACCCTGTCCGCAGCATACCCTTTTCCGATGGCGCCAAGGTCGATTTCCATATTCTCTGGTATGGAGACCTGGTTTCCGTCGATAGTGATATGGCTCCAAGCCGTGTCGACGGCTTGGATTTCTTCCTCTTCGGGCACCCTTGGATGTTCGGTGGCGACTCCCCAGAGGGATGTCAGTTTCCCGATGGCCGGGTTGAACGCACCGTCGCTTTCTTGTGCCATTGCGATTCCCTCTTTGAGAAGCTTTAGCACCATGTCATCCACTTTCGCGCTCTTGTGCTTGTTGAGCATGGCAATCTGGCTGGTTTCCTTGGTTCTGGAAATTTCATCCTCCACGGTGGCGATTGCAGCCTCAATCTCTTGAAAAACAGAAGCATGTGTCCCTTTGGGGAGTTGAAAGGTGCATACAGTGCCGAGGGCAAGCATCTGCTTCCGGTCATACCCTTTGCGCTGGCAACCGGAAAAGAGCAAGAGAGAGGAGAGAAGCAAGGAGACAAACCACATGGCTACAGTATGGCCGAAACGCTCCTCTTATGCCAGTTCGAAGATGGTCATCACCGGCCAATGGTCGCTGAGCACATGGCCGGGAGTATGGTAGTGGGGGCTGGTGGCTGCCAGGGGGCGGATACCTCTTCCCATCAGCTTGTCTATCGCCTCGACCTGCCAGTCTTCCTCCGAGAGAAAGATGCAGGGGAAGGTGCACGGACTGGGTACTCCGCACAGGTGGAACAAGTCGTCAAGGCCGAACTCGTCATGGAGGATCCTGACCACTTGCACCGGATCGTTGAAGTCCCCTGCCAGGATAATCGGATCATCCTTTGCAAGCTCTAGAAGCGCTTTCCCCGCCAATCTTGCCTCGGATGGACGATAGGGCATGCCGGTTCGGTTCTCATCCGCATTGAGCTGGTGGGTGAAGTGGACGGTGGCGCAGACAAACCTTTTCCCATCGAGGTTTTCCAGCCTTGCCCAGAAGAGCCCGCGCTTGGTCTCCGGCATGTGGAGGTCGACATAGCCATGCTCTATCTCCCCCAGAAGGTCGCTACGATAGTAGATGGTTCCCTCCTCCTTCCATCCGCTCTCCTTTCCTTCGATGCGATTCCATCCTTTCAGTGCATGGTCGAACAGGTCGCAAAGCTCCGGCCTGACTTCCTGGAAGCAGAAGATGTCGCTTTGGTAGGTTTGCGCGAAGGAGGCGAGGCAATCTTTTCTTTTTTCGAGGTGCTCTGTGTTCCAGAGGTTCAAGCTGGTCAGACTGATTCGTTGCATGGGGTATATCCCTCTTTTTGCAAAGTGAGCCATGCGCCGTAGCCAAGCACGCTCACCCATGCTATGTCGATGGTGAAGCTGCCCCGGGTGTTCTCATCCTTGTTGAAGTAATCCCAGTCAGTATGGTTGATCTGCTCGGGTTGCCAGCCATAATACGACTCGTCCCTCCCTAGCATATCCTTCTCGGTGCCGATCAGCTGCCTTGCCGCATTCTCCATCAGCACTGCCTGCTGGTGCCAGAAGGAGTCACCGCTTGCTTTCGCGAGACGTTCAAACAGGAGTGCGACCAGCAGGCAGAAGAAGTCAAGATGCTGGTTTGCCACGGAGACTCCTGTCATCCCTTGCGTGTGGAAATGCCTCTTGCCCAAGGGGGATGAGGGATCCAGCCAGCCATCATCCTGCCATATCCAGGAGAGGACGAAGCTTGCCGATTTCTTGGCCCATGCGAGGTACCTTTGGTCTTTGAACAACTTCCATGCGGAGAGCATCAAATCCAGCAGTGCGAGTCCCGCCTCCTTGTCGCAGGAGTCGGCATCCAGTGTGTCAGCGTAAAATGCGCCGTCATCCACCAACCTGCCATAGTGCTCCAAGGCAAGGAGCAGATGTCCTTTCAATCCTTCGTCGTCATGGCGGGAGATGAGGGCGCAAAGGAACGTGGCGACATATGCGCCATTGGTTCCTTTCGTGTTGACCGGCATTCCCTTGACGGTCCACCAGCGGCCGAACGAGCCATCGGCAATCTGGTAGTCGCAAAAGAAAGCGGCGACCCTTTCCGTTACATCAAGGAATTTTTTCTCCTCAATGCCAAATGGCTTCAGGGCGTCATACAACGCTAGGTATTGCTTCATGGCCACCCCGGCCGTGCGGCTGTTCACCATCATCTTGTACTCGGGGTGCTCTCCGATTCCCAGGTAACCGCCCCAGAGTCCCCTTTTAATGTCATGGCAATCCTGCCAGACGCCGGGCGCCTGCTCCGCATGAAGATAGAACCTCCCCATCTTCAATCCCAAAAGGGGAAGCACCTCCTTCTCCGTCTTTGCGCCAAGAGGCTGCATGAGAATTCGAAGTTTTTCCCTTACGTGCGGCTCCTCGGCCAAATGCGGGGGAGTGGATGCGAATGTGACTGCCGCTTCTACCCCCCTGACAAGGAATGCTCCTGCGGTATATTCATAGACTGATTGCTCTTCTCCGTTGCCGGTTCCCATGATCATGTAGGGCTCCCCGTTCTCAAAACGGACGAGCGAGAGCAGGTGGGCAAGCTTCGTGGCTCCGTACGTTTCCCAGGAGATAGTGGGAGTAAAGAGCGGTTTCACTTCCAGAAGCCGCACAAAGTGCTCCCATCCGGCAAGTACTCCCTTGTTTGGCATAAGCATGATGGTCCAGCTTCTCGTATACTCCTCTCCCTTTCCGAAGTGCCACCGGGGTTTGGGATTGCTTTGGGTGTCCACCAATTTCTGCTTTCCCTTGTATGAGTAGGGCCACTCTGCTCCCGGGATGGTGGTGATGGCGCACTCTCCTCTCCAGCTTATCGAGGCAAGCGGTTCACTCTTGGCGGGAGAGACGCATTGGCAGAGCACATTCTGGCTTCCTTCCAGGACGATGGCGCAAGGAAGGCTGGAGCGTGTCTCAAGGAAGGAGAAACTTTTGCTTTTCGCTTCCGAAGGGAACTGCCCTTTTCCCTGACGGTTTCCCTGGTACCAGATTGCGGGAATGAAGACCTCACAGTTCTCCTGGCCGTGGGGAAGACGGGTTATGGCGTAAAGACGGTACTCCCCCTCCTCTTCAAAACGCCATTTGGTGGAGAGTTTTGCGAGTTCTCCTTTTTCCGAAAGCGTTATGGTGAGCGTGTTTCCGTTCTGGAAATGGAACACCTGCTTCCCCTCGTCTGTCTCCACGTGGGAGATGGGGTTTTCTTTTCCCTCCTTGTCCTGACTGAATGAGACAAGAACCCCTTGGGATCCGAAAAGCATGAGTGAATGGTTGATGAGCATGAATTACCTCTTGAAGCTGTGTTTTATGGCTATCCTTTGATGCCGCTCATGGCGATTCCGTCGATGATCTGCTTGCGGAAGGCAAGGAAGAAGATGATCTGGGGGAGGCTAGCGATGGCGGCTCCCGCCATAATCAAGGCGTACTCCGTGCCATTGGTTCCCTGGAAGTTGGCAATTGCGACGGTAATCGGGTACTTCGCGGTGGTGTTGATGATGATCAAGGGCCAGAGGAAGTCGTTCCACGCGTTGATGAAGGAGAGTATGATGACGGTGGTGATGGCTGCCTTGCCTAGGGGGATGATGATGCGGCGGAAGATGGTGAGGCGGTTCGCTCCATCGATGAAGGCAGCCTCCTCCAATGCGTCCGGGATGTCCTCGAAGAACTGCTTGAGAATGAAGATGCCGATTGGCATGGCAATGCGGGGCAGGATTGCTCCGCTGAGCGTGTCAACCAGGCCGAATGTGTTGAATTGCAGGTACAGGGGCACTATCAGCACCTGCTGTGGCACCATCATCCCCGCCATGACCAGCCAGAAGAGCACCTGGCTTCCCTTGAAGTGGATCTTTGCGAACGCATACGCAATCGGAGCATTGACCGCGATTGTCAGGAGCATGGTGACAAGGCTGATGAAAAGGGAGTTGGCTAGCCAGTTGACCATGTAGGTGGAAGTGAATGCCTTGAGATAGTTGTGCAAGGTCGGGTTTTCCGGAAAAAAGGTGAAGGTGCGTGTGACCACCTCGCTTTCCATCTTCAAGCTGGTGATGACAAGCCAGATGAGAGGGAAAACCCAGATGCAAAAAAGGAGTATCTCTCCAACTCTCTTTGCTGTGTTGAAAAGGAGCTTTTCTCGTCTGTAGGTGTTGTTTGCGAGCATCTTACGCCTCCTTCCGGTTCAGAGTCAGGTACTGGATGAGCGAGACAACAAGGATGATGAGAAAAAGGATGTAGCTCATGGCGGCGGAGTATCCCATCTTGAAATACTTGAAACCGTTCTCGTAGATGTACTGGACCAGAACTCGGGTCGATCCGGCCGGTCCCCCTCCCGTCATGACATAGACCTGTCCGAAGACGTTGAACGAGGCAATTACCTGCAGGATGACGCAGAGGATGGTGGTGCGAAAGACGAGTGGGATGGTGATGTGAAAGACCTGCGAGAGCGCTCCCGCACCGTCGATGGAGGCGCTTTCATAGATTTCCTTGGAGATTTGCTTGATTCCTGCGGTGAAGAGCACCATGTTGAAGCCGGCTGTCCACCAGAAGGTGGCGATGCAGACCGACCAGATGGCGACCTTGTCGCTAGTCAGCCATCCTACAGGCTGCATGCCTATGGCTTTCAGCAGGTGGTTGAAGATGCCGAAATCTTTTTGCATGAGCCATGCCCAAAGGGTGGAGACGACAGTCATGCTGAAGATGTAGGGCATGAAGAAGATTGTCTCGAGAAGGGATGCAAGCGGACTTTTCCCTGTGACAAGCAATGCCATGAGAAATCCGAGCACAAGGAGAGCCGGGGTGGTGATAAGCACGAACTCGAGCGTGTGCCAGAGGCTTGAGTAGAATTTCGGGTCGATGAAGAGATCGGTATAGTTCTTCAGTCCTATGAAGGCTGGCTTGCCAAGAATGTCCCACTTGAAGAAGCTGATGTAGAAGCCGAACAGCAGCGGGTAAATCATGAAAAGAGCGAATATGAGAAGGAAAGGCAGCGAGAACAGCCACCCGTCCCGATTGTCTTTGTTTCCTGGAATCATAAAGCACCTCCCAATGCCTATGGCTGGAAACTCGATAAGTTTCCGGCAATAGGGTCCTGCACCCCGGAGGATGCAGGACATAGGAATCAATACTTCGCGAGGATGTCGTTGACGGTCTTCTCCATGCCATCAAGCGCAGCCTTGGTGTCCTGGTTCTTGGTGACTGCCGCTTCCAGAAGGTCGCTGCAGGCGCCATAGATCTCTTCCCATGCGGGAATCGACGGGCATGCCTTCACATAGCCGGCGGCTCCGGCATAGCCCGGACGGTACTTCATGGACTTGAAGGACTCTTTCTCATGCACGCTGTTGCGTACGGGGATGTGTCCGGCTTTCGCCCACATCTCACCATGACCGGTCATCCATTCGATGAACTTGACTCCGGCCTTGATCTTCGCCTCGTCCATCTTCTTCTGCACGGGAATTGCAAGCGTGTGCGATCCACCCCATGCCCAGGGCTTGGATCCCATCAGGGCCGGCAGCGGGGATGCTTCGAAGTGGAGTCCCTCGGTTTGCTCCAGCGTTCCGGTTGCCCAGACGCCGTTGAAGTAGAATGCCCCTTCGCCAAGCTTGAACATGTTCATCGCGGCATCATAGTCCAGCCCGTTCGGGTTGGTGCCGTCGATGACACTCTCCTTCAGCCAGTCAAGGGCCTTTGCGCCAGCTTCCGTGTTGAAGGCAGCGGCCTTGTCGTCGGCGGTGAGGAAGGTGCCGTTCTGCTGGCATACCATCGAGTAGAAGAGGCGGAAGAGGGTGTACGCCTTGTAGGTTCCCGTGGTGTTGTCAATCAGCATGCCCCACTTTCCGGTCTTCTCCTTGATCTGCTTCGAGGCGGCAAGGAACTCCTCTGCCGAAGCGGGGACCTTGGTGATTCCGGCCTCTTTGAGGATGTCGGTGTTGTAGTACATGACGATCGGATGCACATCAAGCGGGAGGCTGTAGAGCTTTCCTTCGTAGCGGCAGTCGTTCAGTGGCTCCGAGGGGTAGTCTGCAAGCACATCCTTTGACACATACTCGTCAAGGGCGACGAATGCTCCGCTAGGCACGTAGCTCAAGAGATTCTTCTGGTGGCATACCACGACGTCAGGCGCATTCTTTGCAGCCAGCGCGGTGGTCAGCTTGGTGTAGTAGTTGTCGAACTTGACCGTGTCCTTCTTCATGTAGACTTCATTCTGGCTCTTGTTGAACTCGTCAACCATCGCATCGAAGAACTCTCCATCTCCTCCTGTGAACAGGGACCAGAAGGTGATTTCAATCGGGCCTGATGCCTCTTTGGATTGCTCCTTGGTTCCTTGGGCGAACAGACTGGATGCGGCCAAAAGTGCAGCCAGCGCCAACAACCATTTCTTCTTTTTCATGTGGAAACCTCCTTTCTCATCATGAATTGCTTTCATTTCCTTTTCCTCTTGTGCTCTCCCGGAACACAATCCGGGTGGGCAACATGATCCTTTCATATGCAGCCGACGGGTTGTTGATGTGCTGTACTAGCCTCTCCATGGCGGTGTATCCCAGTCGGAACTTGTGGACGTTGACCGTGGTCAAGGAGGGTTGCATGAACTGGGACATGTAGAGATTGTCGTACCCGACCACCTCCACGTCACCGGGGCATGCAAGCCCGTTTTCGGAGAGACTTTTCAATGCCCCCATCGCCACGAGGTCGTTGAAGCAGGTGATGGCGGAAAAGGGGATTCCCTTGTTCAGCGCCTGATTGACTGCTGCATATCCCTCCTCCGCATGACCGTTGGTGGTCCATAGGTAGCTTGCGTCCATGGAAAGTCCTGCCTCCTCGTATGCCTCCTTCAGCCCTTTCAGCCGGTCATGGGTGTTGGAGACCTGCTCCGGACCGGTGAGCACCAGGATGTGCCGATGCCCATGGGCAAGCAGGTGCTTTGCCACCTCCTTCTCTCCCGACACGTCGTCATGCAGCACGCAATGGTCCTCGAACCCCTCAAGGTTGCGGCCTGCGAAGATGAAGGGAACGGTAAGGGAGCGGTAGAATTCCAGGTGCTCCTCGCTGGTATCGCATACCGGCATGATGATCAAGCCGTCGACCATACGCGACAAGAACAAGTTGACCAGGTTCTTCTCCCGGGAGAGGGACTCCTCCGTGCTTCCCAGGAGGATGTGGCAACCCGCTTTTTCCGCCATGGCCTCGATTCCCTTGTTCACTTCGCTGAAGAAAGGGTTCGCGCTGTCCGCGGTGACTACCCCGATGCTCTTCGAGTGGACGGAGCGCATGGTGCTTGCAATCGCATTTGGGATGTAGTGCCTGCTAGTTGCCTCTTTCTGGATAAGCTGTCGGGTCTCCATGCTGATATGGCGGTCGTCCCGAAGGGCTCGGCTGACCGTGTTGATGGAGTATCCCGTTGCCTGGGCGATGTCTTTCAGCGTTACGCTCATAGGTGAATGTTAACACTGAAAATCGATAACCCTTACTTTTTTTAGGGGGTCAGGGAAGGAAAATAGGGAAAATTATGGATTAACGTTCACCCATTGCCGTTTCCTGCAGTTGCTCCGCCACCAAGGCCGCTATGGCCGAAGCTCCCTCTGCATTCGGGTGGATTCCATCGGAACTTATCCATTCCCGATGCTGGCAGAAGGCAAGACGGAGGTCGATGACAGGATAGAGTTCTTGAAGGAAGATGGCATTCGCCTCTTGCTGTATATGGGCGTCGTTGATGGAAAGGTAGCCGCTAAAGGCCTTGGGAGGGGTGAGGAGAAAGACTCTTGGGCTGGAGGGAAGAGATGCATAGCTTCTGGCGATGTCAAGGAGGTCCTGCATGTAGGATTCCGCTCCCCTCCAGTTTTGCTTCTTTGAGTCGTTGGTCCCCAAAAGGAGAAGGACGATGTCGGGCTCGTAGGCAAGGCTTTTTGTGTAGATGCTTTTCTCCGTGTAGGGGCGGTTTCCCTTTTTCCCCGCAGTTGCGCTGTTGGCACCAAAGTTCTCCACCTTGTAGTCTTCGCCTAAGAGTTCTTGTAACCGTTTGGGATAACTAAGACTCTTCCGGTCGATGATTCTCAGGCCGTAGGTAATGCTGTCCCCCACGCATGCGACACGTATCGGCTGTGCTGAGAGAATGGTGGCGCATAAGAGAAGCAGGAGGGTTGTGATTCTTTTTCCCATGGTCTTTTCATGATACCCCAAACGGTTTAGTGAAAATAGACTATTCCACTAGAAAAAGGTCACGGTATCCATTCGATTGCCTTTTGGCTTTTCCTTTACTACCATGAAATTGTATATGTGCAAGAAGAGAGAGGAAAGAGTGCGGTATTACCGCTTCTTCGACGATGATTTTGTCCAGACGCCAGATCAGTCGAAGCAACTTGACAAGGAGTATTGCTTTGTCCATGGAAACCTTTTCTTTCGGGCTTCCAGCTTCCTCGTCTATCATGCGCTCATGGCAGTCTCCTTTTGCTATTGCAGGTGCTTTCTCCACCTCAAAGTGGTGAACCGTGCCCGATTCCCGAAAGGGCGAAAGGAGGGATACTTCGTCTATGCGAACCATACCCAGCCTTTTGGCGATGTGGTGATGCCATGCATGGAGAACCCGTCGTGGCGCAAGTATTGGGTTGGTAGCAGCGCGAATCTGGGAATCCCCGTCATCGGAAGATTACTCAAGATGGGAGGGCTCATACCGATTCCTTCCCGGATAAAGCAGATGAAAGCCTTCACCGATGCGATTTTTACCCGAGTGGACCAAGGATGCGCCATCTACATCTACCCGGAGGCGCATGTGTGGCCTTGGTATACCGGTATCCGTCCCTTTTCTTCGGTCTCGTTCACCTATCCTGTGGAAAAGGATGCTCCCGTCTATGTGGCGACGACCACCTACCAGAGAAGGGGGAGGGGAAAACGAGCTGGCGTGACCGTCTTTCTGGATGGCCCGATGGAGGATGACAAGAGCCTTACGCGGAAGGAACGCAAGGAAGCGCTTTGCAAGCAGGTGTATGCGTGCATGCTTCGTACTGCCAGGAAGGAGAGCACCTACATGTATGTCACCTATCGGAAGGAGGAGTGATGGAGATCCTCTATTGCGGAGATTCCCATGCCATGGACGGAATCCTGATATCATTGCTCTCCCTGCTTAAGCAGGAGAGCGTGCCCCTGCATGTGCGCATATTGACGGTAAAGTGCCCCGGATATGAGCCACTTCCCTCCTTTTTCGTCTCCTATGTGGATCGCCTTGCCAAGAAGAAGAATCCACAAAGCTGGGTGCGTCTTTATGACATGACGCCCCAATTCTTCTCCGAGAAACCCTCTCCCAACATGGAGAGCCGTTTCTCTCCCTATTGCATGCTCCGCCTGTATGTGGATTTGCTTGACGATCTGCCACAGCGCTTGCTCTATCTTGATACGGATGTGGTTGCCCGCTTTCCCTTGGACCAATGCTACCAGACTGATTTGGATGGATATGAGATAGCGGGGGTGCTTGACTACTATGGGAAATGGTTCTTCCACCACGGGCACCACCTGTTCGACTATCTTAACAGCGGAGTGCTCATCATGCACATGCCAGAGATCAAAAAGAGCGGGCTTCTCGCGAAGTGCAGGCACTTGTGCGCCACCAAGAGGCTTTTCATGCCCGATCAAAGCGCTTTGAACAAGTTTGCGTCGAAAAAGAAGATTCTTCCCAGGAAGTACAACGAGCAGCGGCGCCTTCACCGGGACACCGTCCTGCAGCATTTCACTACCAGTTTCCGTTTTCTGCCATGGCTGCATGCCGTTACAGTCAAGCCGTGGCAGGTGGATCGCATGCATTCCATACTGCACCTGCATGCCTATGACGGGCTGCTCGGTGAGTATGAGCACCATATCGCTTTGATTCGCCAGCAAGGAGGAGAGAAGAAATGATTCCCGTGTTCTTTACCATTGATGATCGGTTTGCTCCGTTTTGCAATGCCGCCATCGCAAGCTTGGCCGACCATGCCGACAACACAAGAAACTACCGCATCATCATCCTCTACCAGGACCTTTCCTTTACACATCGTGCCCAAATTAGCGCTTTTGCAAAAGACAATGTGGAGATCCAGTTTCGGCCCATGACCGAGAACCTCTCCTTAATCACCGACCGCATGGGCAACCGGCTTCGCGCCGACTTCTTTACGCTCACCATCTTCTACCGTCTTTTCCTTCCCCGTCTTTTCCCCGAGTACGACAAGGGAATCTATCTTGATAGCGACATCATTCTGACAACCGATATCGCGAGGATGTATGATGTGGATCTGAGGGGAAAGCTGCTCGGTGCAGTGGCCGACAGTTCGGTGGAGGATGAGCCTGTGCTTGTCGATTACATCGAGCATGCCATAGGAGTGGACCGGAAGGAGTATGTGAACAGCGGAGTGCTCCTCCTTGACATGAAAGGTTTGCGAAGACATCGTCTGGCCGAGACTTTCCTCCATTTCTTTGAGACCTATCAGTTCGATTGCATCGCTCCCGACCAGGACTACCTGAATGCGCTGTGCAATGGGAGAATCCTGTATCTGGACCCAAGGTGGGACACCATGCCAGTCAAGGGGAAGATGCCGATTGCCGATCCATGGCTTGTCCATTACAACCTCTATGAGAAGCCTTGGCATTATGAAAATGTCCCGTACGAACAGTACTTCTGGAAGTATGCAAGAAAGTGCGCCTGCTATCCCGAGATCCAGAAAATCAAGCACTCTTTCACGGAGAATGAGAAAGCGCTTGATGAGGAGCATATGCACCTGATGTGCCAGCGGGCCTTTGCAATCAGACACTCTCCTTTGACTTTTCGCAAAGTGTTTGGCGAGGAGAAGAAGGAGAGGCTATGATCATCGGAGAAAACCGCCTTGGCGTCATCACCCGGATCCGCACTTGCTATGAAGAGGGGAGATTGAACGACAAAGTAGAGCTTAACGACCCGCAGTTGTCTCCTGAGGAAAGCAAGAGAATCCTTTCCCGGTTCCTGGCGGCAAGGAAGATCCGGCTCTTCCCCCTGCTCCATCTCGTGGCGAACATGGCCATCAATGTCGGACAATGGCTGCTTTTTACCAAGGATGTGAAGATAGAGGGAAGAGAGAAGCTTGAGGGAATGAAAGGCGGCGCCATCGTCACCAGCAACCACTTCAGCCAATTCGAGAATTGCATCCTTCGCCACCTTGCAATCAAGCAAGGCAGGGGGACAATCCATGTGGTGAGCCAGCTGGGGAATCTGGAGATTCCGGGAATCCTCGGGTTCCTCTTGCGTAACACCGACCTGCTTCCCCTTGCAAGCGAAGCCTCCTACATGCACTGCTACTTTGAGCCGACCATGCAAAAGATTCTGGAGAAGGGAGGATATGTGCTTATCTATCCCGAAGCGGAGATGTGGTGGGGTTGGCGCCGTCCCCGGCCATGCAGGCGTGGCGCCTATTACTACGCCTGCCTGCTGCATAAGCCTGTCATCTCCTGCTTTGTCGAGATTCGGGACAGGAAAGAGATGGACAAGCCACCTTTTCACAAGGTGCGCTACACGCTTCACATCCTCGGCATTCTCACTCCCCCAAGGGACAAGGGGCCAAGGGAAGCAAGCCTACGCATGGCCGAACAAGATTACCTTCTCAAGAAGGAAGCCTATGAACGCATCTACCACAAGAAGATAGATGCACCATTTTCAAGCGATGATATCGCGGGGTGGGATGGGAGCGGCTTCGAGGGATGAGCTTTCGTTTCTGTAGTACTCGAGATTGCTCCTGAGAACCAAGCGGGGAGGCACTGTCAGCATGGTTTTGGCGGGAGAGATTCCCTTGAGCAGGTGCTCTTGTAGCGCATGCATGGCGAGATATCCTTGGCGATAGGAATCCATGTCGATGATGGCGGTAAGTACCCCTTGCTCGAGGAATGCCTGGTTTTCTTTGGAAAGATCGCACCCCATGACCCGGAGATCTTTCCTCCCAGCAAGTTGCTTCGCTTTGCAGATGGCCGGGGTGTTCGATTCCCGGACCGTGTACATGCCAACCACCTTTTCGTCAATCAAGGTTGCCAGGTCTTGGGGAAGTAGTTTCTCTCCCCGGTTTTCCACGGGGATGCACGAATGCTGTGGAGCCTTTTCCTTCAAGTAGGATGCAAAACCTTGATAGTTCTGCATCTGCCCCTTGCTGTTTGAGCTTCCAAGAGCCACTAGGATTTTTCCCGGAGGGCAAACCATGCTCAAGAATTCCGCACCGGTTCGTCCAATGCGGTCGTTGCTTGGCTGTACCGCGCAAAGGAAATCCATGTTTTCAAAGGAGTCATCGCAGAACACAACGGGAACATGCTTGGTGATCAGCCTTTGGACGGCACACTGCAGGACGCTGTCCGTATTGGTGGGCATGACAACCACCCCGTCAAGGTGATTCTGCTCATACAATGAAGAGAGGATCTGGCATTGCTTCTCCTCTTGCTCTGATGGCGAACCGGAATAATAGTATTCCTTCAGCTGGATGTTCAATCCCTGATTTTGCTGGAAAGAATCCTTCACTCCCTTTGCAAGCATGTAGTGGTAGTCGAAAGGCTTTTTGGGTTGCCTTCCCACAAAGGCGATATTGAGAGGCCTTCTCTTGAGGGAGGAGGCCATGTAGTTGACTTCATACCCCATCTCTTTGATGGCTTCGAGGATTTTCTCCCTCGTCTCATCACTCAGGCCTTCCTTGTGGTAGATGGCCCGGTGAATGGAGACGAGAGAATAGCCGGTTGCTTTTGCTATGTCCTTGAGTGTCACCATGCATTGCCTCCAATTTGCGCCATCGTAAGATTCTATTCTTCTTCAGAGGGGCAAATGGAGAGTATTTCTTCATGCATGGATTGGTCAATAATGGCGCATTCACTTGCCCCTTCCTCGCCATTCTCCACGATAAGGACATGGGACCCCTGTGTATGTATGCACACGTGCCACTCGGTTTTCTCAACGAGCAATATCTTTCCTCTTCGCATCCGCATGGCCGAAAGGGGGCCTGGTTCCCTCTTGTTTCCTGCGGTGACAAGAAAAGCTTTTCCTTCGAGCAGAAGGAACGCTTCATCGGTTTGAAGATGGCGCTCCATGGTTTCGGCCGATGAAGCACTGTTTGCCTTTTTGTCATACCCTGCATGGGAAAGGCGCCAAGAGGGTGTGACAATGAGGTCTTGAAACCCGTGAAGGGAGATGTTGTCGAGTTCGATCTGTTTCATGGGATTACCCGAATACAATGTTCGGCAAGAAGAGGGAAAGCTGCGGGACAAGTACCAGCACAAGCACCTCAAGAAGGATTGCCGTAAAGAACGGCACCGACTCTTTCACGAATTCCCCGATAGAGCAACCTTCTATGCCACATACCACATAGATGCCTGTTCCCACCGGAGGAGTCATGCATCCCAGCGTTATCATGGTGGACATGCATATGCCGAAGTGCACCGGGTCAATCCCCATAGATGTGACCACAGGTACGAAAAGCGGGGTGAGCAGCAAGGTGTTCACATCGCTGTCCAGGAACATGCCCGCGAAGAAAAGAAACACCATAAGAATCAGGGTCATCAACGTTCCGTTGTCTGTGATGGAGAGGAGCGTCCTGCTCATCAAGACAGGGACTTCGCCATAGGTCAGCGCATACCCGAAGATACCACTGAAAGCGATGATGATAATGATGCAGCCAAGATCGGAGATGGCGTTGCATAGTGCTTTCCAGAATTTCTCCCAGGTAAGTTCCCGGTAGATGAAAATGCCACAGAAGAGGGCATACACCACTGCGAATGCTCCTGCTTCAGAAGGGGTGAAAACTCCGAACCGAATGCCGACAATGAGAATCAAGGGGAACAGCAAAGCCCAGATGGATGTCCTCAGGTTCTCCCGGAGTTCTTTCCAGGAGGGAGCCTTCGCACCTTCTTCCGGTGGATTGTAGTGATGCTTCTTGGCGGTGATGGTTACGGTTACCATCAAGCAGAGGCACATCAGTATGCCTGGAATGACTCCGGCGACAAAGAGCCTTCCGATGGATACGTTTCCCAAGAAACCATAGAGGATCAATCCAAGGCTTGGAGGGATTGTCGCAGTGATGAGGCCGGAAAGACACGTGACTGCGGCAGTATATCCTTTGGGATATCCCATCCTGTCCATCTCCGGTCCAAGAACTCTGATCTCCATGGTCGCATCAGCCACAGCGGAACCAGATACTCCTCCCATCAGCGTGGAGAGGACGACGTTGACTTGAGCAACTCCGCCATACATTTTGCGCGTGAGAAGCCGTGCAAGGGAAAGCAGATTCCGGGTAATGCCGGTCTCGTTCATCAGGTTTCCTGCAAAAATGAAGAAGGGAACTGCAAGGAACGTGAATGCCTGGGTCTGGGCAACAACCCGCTGGACCAGCACAGTCCAGGGAACCGAATGTGCAGTGAAGAAGAACCCTGTGCCTGCGATGCCAATTACAAAAGCAATCGGCATACCGATGAGAAGCAGCAATACAAACAATACAACAAGCAAAGTCATGAATCACTCCTTTGCGGCAAGACGGTTCTTCACATCATCGGCCACGCCGAGAATCAGTGAGAAACACATGAGGATCGAGCATACGGGAAGGCTCATGGAGACAACGGAATAGCTGACTGCCAATGTCTGGAATTGCCTTTTGACGTTCGAGAACGCAAGCTTGAAACCAAAATAGATGAAGAAGAGAAGCAATGCGAACATCAAGATCCACACCACGTATTTGAAGATGAGCTGCACTTTTTTGGGAAACTTCTTCGCGACCATGTCCATATTGGGGAGGGCTCCACGGCGAAGGGCAATATCCCCGCTCATGAAAGAGAGCCAAGCGAAGCAGATTTTCGTGACGTCCATTGTCCATTGGATGGGAACTCCCAGTTTGCGGGTGAGGGCAGAGACAAAGACAAGGAAGACAATCGCGACAAACAACGCTGCCGCTAGATAGAGTTCCCCAAGGCAGAGATATTCGTAGAGAACCCGCACTGTTGATTTTTTTGTGGTATGCATATCTTTTCTCCAAAGCTCCCCGCCGAGCGGGGAGCTGAGCATGTTGTGGCTTAGAGTCCAAGTTCCTTGATCAACTTTGCCTTAAGCTCCGTATAGCCAAGCTTCGCGTATACGGGCTCGACAGCCTGCTTGAACGGAGTCTTGTCAACTTCGATGAACTTCATGCCGTTCTTTGCCATCTCTGCCTCTTCCTCCGTGATCATGCCGAGCACAAGCTTCTGGTACTTCTCTCCCACTTCGCGGAAAGTCTTCACAAACAGCTCTTGCGCTTCCTTGTCCCATTTGTTGAAGGAGATGGTTCCAATGCAGGGGCATCCGATTAGCTGGAAATGCTCTGTCTTGTTGGTGTACTTGCAGATTTCCCAGAGATGGGAGGCGTAAGAAGTAGGCGTTTGCGCTTCGCAGCCGTCAATCGCTTTCTGCTCGATGGCGGAGTATACCTCGGACCATGACATCGGAGTGGCAACAGCACCCATCGCATTCACGCTTTCCGTGAAAAGCGGACTGGCGATGGTTCTGATCTTCTGTCCCTTCAAGTCGGAGGGCTTTCGCACTTCCTTGTTCAGGATGAAGTTCCTTGGTCCGCTATACCAGTTGGAAGAGAGTAGCTTGATCCCTTGCTCCTCAAACTGCTTTTCCCACCCCTTGTAGATTTCGGTCTCCATCAATCTGTTGATGACGGAAATATCGTCGATGAAGTAGGGCATCTGGATGATTCCGTACTCGTTCACGAAGCTCATGAGCCTTCCAGGATCGGATACGGTTACAATGGGAGCGCCCTGGATGGCTTGCTCGAGCGTGTCGTCATTTTCTCCGAGTGCTCCCCCGATGAAGACCTCAACCTTGAACTTGCCACTCTTGTTGAGAATGTCGCGGATCTCCATCAAAGCCTTCGATTCCACGTCTTCAGCTCCATTTTCCGTGGAGAACTTTACTTCAATGGGCCCTGATGCCATCTCTTTTGAGCCCTGGGCGAAAGCAGGAACCAACAATGCGCCAACGATTGTCAATGCAGTGAAAAGTTTCTTCATACAAACCTCCTATTTGTGTTCTCCGAGAACCTTCTCGGCTGTTTCAAATTCGGGAATGCCTTTGCCCGATTCGTTGTCCATGAAAACATTTGCATCTGGATGAATCCGCATGGCAGTGCAAGGGCATGCCGCACTTACTGGACCCATCACCAGGCTGAGGCATGCAGCATTCTTTCTCGCGGAGGGAACAGTGCAAACCAAATGTGCTCCGCTCATCAAAACAGGTACCGTGAGAGTGAAAGCTTGCTTGGGCACTGCGTCGAAATTGGGGAAGCAGCCATCATGTACCTGCTGCATCCTGCAGATGTCATCAAGTTGCACGATTTTCATGGTGAGAGGGTCTTTCAAGTCCGCCATTGCAGGATCGTTGAAAGCAATATGCCCATTCTCGCCTATACCCAGGAAGACCATGTCAATCGGAGCCTTTTCAATGAGCGCACCATATTCCGCACAGACAGCCTGTGGGTCTTTCCCTTCCGAAATAATCCGATGGAAGGCTTTTACCGGAACATGGTCCAGAAGAGTCCTTGCAAGGTAATTGGAGAAAGAGGCCGGATTGTCGGGGGAGATGCCGATATATTCATCCATGTGGAAGACTTCAATCCTCGACCAATCAATCTTGTTGCTGCCTCTTAGATATGCAAGCACTTCGTCCTGGCTTGGCGCAGAGCCCATGATAATGCGTAGTGTGTTTTTCTTTTCCAGCAAACTGCAGAGAATAGCTTCTCCACATTTCCCGGCCAACACTCCCATCGTTTTACGGTCGGGCGCGATGGTCATCCTCATCGAATAGGAAATGGTATTCATAGCGAGCCTCCAGTAGAAAACGTTTACGAAAACGTTTTCTGCCTCCATGTTCGGGCTGTTTCCTGTATCCGTCAAGTCAAATCTTGCGCACCGAAAGGTTCGAAATCGTGGATGAATGGCTATGAGTTTCGTAAAATAAATAGAAAGTAAAGAGCCGTAAACGGTATGAAACATAAGTATATGTAAAATACGCATGCTTCAAAAATAATTGTGCTACACTAAAACTTGGTGTGGGGAAGAAGAGAGCTCGTTATGGTGAATGGTGTATTGTGAATATTCCTCTAAGACTGAGCAACGTGCAATATACGACCGAGAATGGGGTTGAAAGCTAAATCCGGATTTAGGCTTATCATGTAGATACTAAGGATGCGATTCTGGATGCAGGGTACCTTACCGAGGAGAACACCATGGCGCTTTATGAAGGAGGAGTTTCCTTCCTTTCCAGAATGCCGGAGAATACTAAGCTCTACAAGGACCTTGTAATGGAATGCCTTCCCGAAATCGAAAAGGAAGAGAATCTTGTCACCTATAACGGACGCTGCGTTTAGGAATTGCCCATAAATAACATATACAAATATTGCCATTTCTTCCCATGGGTGGTAAAGTATCAGCCATGGAACTTGACGCATGTACCAAAGGGAGGATTGACTCG
>CAVESN010000020.1:16668-24867 GCA_963618365.1 Bacteroides uniformis | reverse complement strand
GCTTCCTGTAGCCCTTGGTAGGACATGGTTTACCACATCCCGCATGTCATGGGGGTTGTCAAATGTTCTGTTTGTCCATGCCATGGCTGAAGGTCCAAAATGAGCGGTTTCAGAAATCCTGGCATTGGTGCATACTGGTAACCTGTACATATGGTTCCGTGAGGGACTGGTACTATTCGTTGAAAGGAGAGTTGAGCGTTTTTGCTCGATAGCTGAGCATGAGTTTGTTTGCGGGAATTGATTGTGGAACCCAAAGCACCAAGGTGGTCGTCTATGATACGTGTCTGAGGAGCATTGTCGCTCAGGCTAGCCATGCATATTCCTTGATTGCGAAGGATGACGGGAGTCGGGAGCAGGAGGCCTCCTGGTTCTGGGAGGCGGTGCTCTCTTGCTTTGGGCAGATTGACCCCTCTGTGAAGAAGAAGATCAAGGGCATTGGAGTTTCCGGGCAGCAGCATGGATTTGTCCCCTTGGACAAAGATGGCAATGCCATCGCACCGGTGAAGCTTTGGTGCGACACCTCGACGGAAGCCGAATGCGCCATGCTGACTCGGGCCCTGGGAGGGGATGAGGCGTGTGTCGGCCTAGTGGGAAACACGCTCAAGAGCGGATTCACCATCGGAAAGGTCTATGCCATGAAGCTCCACAATCCTGGGCTATGGAAAAAGCTTTCCCATATCCTGCTTCCTCATGACTGGCTGAACTTCCGCTTGACGGGGAGGATGGTGATGGAGGCGGGGGATGCCAGTGGGACTGCGATGCTGGACATAGTCCACCGACGCTGGAATGAAACGGTCCTTGCCGCAATCGACCCCTACGCTCCCTGGGAAACGTTGCTTCCTCCCTTGGTGGAAAACAAGGAGCCTATTGGTACCGTAATGCCTGAAGTTGCTCGCATGCTGGGCTTGGGTGAGTCGGTGATAGTCTCCTGTGGCGGCGGGGACAACATGATGGCGGCTATCGGAACTGGATGTGTGCAAGAAGGTGCCATGACGGTCAGCATGGGAACCAGCGGTACGCTCTTCGCATACAGCAGTCAACCCGTGGTGGATGCAAGTGGCGTTCTTTCCGGATTCTGCAGCTCCAGTGGGGGATACCTTCCCCTCATGTGCACGATGAATTGCACGGTCGCGACAGAAAAGGTCCGTTCCCTTCTGGGCATCTCCCTAGAGGAAATGAACTGTTTGGCCGCCTCGAGCACGCTCGGAAGCTCCGGCGTCGTGCTGCTTCCCTATTTCAACGGTGAGAGAACTCCCGACTATCCCCATGGAAGGGGAGTCTTCGCCGGCTTTAATGCGGACAATTGCACTAGGGAAAACCTCTGCCGCGCAGCCATGGAGAGCGCTGTTTTCGCCTTGGTGGATGGAATGGATGTGTTTGCCTCGAAGAAGATGGTGCCCCATCGCATTCTGCTTGCCGGGGGAGGTGCGAGGAGCGCCTTTTGGCGACAGATGGTAAGTGACGTCTTCGCCCTTCCTGTTTCGGTGAGCACCATCGCCGAGAGCGCGGCTTTCGGCGGGGCTTTGCAAGCGCTTTGGGCAAGCGGGGAGGAGGGGACGGATCTCGTGGAGATTTGCAAGAGGCATCTCTGTCTGGAAAAGGAAAAAGAGTGCGAGCCAAACGGGGTTGCCCATGCGAGGTATCTAGGCGCACTTTCTTCCTGGAGAACCTATCAGAAGACGATGGCGCCTTTATTCAGATGAAAAAGCGGGAAGCTTTTAGGGCTTCCCACTCAAGAATCTCTTTTCTTTACAGTGGCTCGCAATCGGTTACGAAGCCTGCGATTCCCTCGTCGGGAAATTGGGAGCGAAGGTGCTCGACAATCTGCTTGAGGGAGGCGACTTCTTCATCCTCCACTATCATCATGTAATGGACATTTTCCTGTGGCCAGGTGTCGTCCGCCATCTTCGGGACAGTGTTTCCTTTTCCCATGACACCGACACTCTTGGTGAAATGGAGCCCCACCTGGCGGACTTCACAGAGTCTTGTGAAGTCCTCGTCGATGGCCTGGCTCAAAACAATTTCCAGTTTTTTCATCTTCCCTCTTCTCCTTTATCGGTATCGGCAGCAAGACTTGCCTCCAGTTCATTCCGTTCCGTCTCAAGCCTTTTTTGCTGGCGCTTCTCCGCTCCCTTGTAGAAGATGTAGTAGAGCACCGGCATGAGAAGCAGTGTCATCGCTGAACCGAAAGTCATGCCCCCAAGGACGGTCTGCCCGATTGGCTGCATTTGCGCTGAACCTTCGCCACTGTTGAATGCCATGGGAATCAAGGCGAGCACGGTGGTCAGTGTCGACATGAGAATGGGGCGAAGTCTGCTCTTCGCGGCGCGGACACACGCCTCCTCGATCTCAAAGCCACGTCTCTGGAGCAATCCAGTGTAGTCGACTAGCACAATGCCGTTGTTCACGATGGTGCCGACAAGGACGAGAAGTCCGACTACCGTGATGACATTGAACGTGGAACCCATGAGCAGGTAGATCCAGACAACCCCGATGAGCGCAAGCGGAATCGTGAAGAAGATGATGAACGGCTTCAAGAACGACTCGAACTGGCTTGCCATGACCGCATAGACCAGGACAATGGCGACGATGATGATCTTGAGGAAGACTTTGATGGCGGTGACCATGTCATCATAGTCTCCGCTTGCCTGGATCAACAGGTCGTCGGTAAGCGGGATGTTCTCGCTTATCATCTGGTCAATTGCGGCCTGCGCGGTGCTGACTGCCACCTTCGGCTGCCAGCGCGCACTGATGGTCACGATGAAGGACTGGTCCTCCCTCGAGATGGAGAGCGGAGATCTGGTCTCCTCGTAGTGCGCGAAGGAGGAGAGGGGAATTTTGGCTCCGGAAGAGCTGGTCACCTCAAGGGAGTCCAGGTCGAGAAGCCTGGTGGTCTCGCTCTTGGGAGTGCTGACCACGATATCCACATCGTCGCTGCCAAGGCTGATGCGGCCGAAAGTGGTTCCGTTGACTTGCGCGCGAAGCTCCGCATTGACGCCGCTTACCGTCAATCCAAGCATGTACATCCTTTCCCTGTCATAGACGATTTGCGCCTCAGGAAGGCCCTCTTTCAGGTCGCTCTCGATGTCATAGATGTAAGAACCCGCCTTCTCATTAAGAAGAGAAAGAACTTGTCGGCTGGTTGTACGTGCCAAGTCGAGGTTGCTGCTCTTGATCTTCAGCTCCATGCCACTGGAGGAGGAGCTGCTGGACTGGCTGTTGTTGACCGTGATGGTCGCCTGCGGGAACTGCTTCGCAATGGTCGGCAGTTTTTCCTTGGTGGTCGCAACCGTGTCATCGCCCGGCTTAGCCTCCTTTGAGGATGGGAACATGATGTACACCGATCCGATGTAGGAGCCGCTGGAGCCCATGGTCATCATGCCGCTTCCATCGGTCCCCATCATCACTTTCGCACCCTTGATGTTCTCTCCAAGCGTTTTCATGAAAGAGGTGATAACCTTGTCCGTCTCCTCCAGCGCGGTTCCCTGGGGCAGCTCGATGCTGATGGACATCTGGTTCTCGATTGAGTCGGGCATGTAGTTGAAGCCGACCTTGGTGGCGGCCTTGATGGAAATCACGGAAAGAATTGCGAGAATTCCCAGGAAGAGGGCCTTGTGGTGCAGGTTGAACCGCACGAGGGCGCCATAGGCGTTGTCCATCTTCTCCTGGCAGGAATCAACGCACCTTTGCAGGAAGTTGCGCTTACGCAGGTCTCCCAGCTTCAGATACTTGCTGGTAAGAACAGGAACCAGCATCATTGCCACGACAAGCGAGCAGGAAAGGGAAAAGCAGATGGTGAAGGCAAGCCCCTTGAAGACGTCGCCTATCAAGCCGAGCTCCTTGCCGTACATCAGCATCGGAAGATAGACGCAGATGGAGGTGAGCGTCGATCCTACGATGGAGAGCACCATCTCCTCGCTTCCCAGGATGGATGCGACAGTGATCTTCGTACCTCTCTGGCGGTAGTTGAAGATGTTCTCGAGGACAACGATGGAGTTGTCCACCAGCATGCCAACGCCGAGCGTAAGGCCTGCGAGAGTCATGAGGTTCAGCGTGAGGCCCGTGAAGTACATCGCTCCCAGCGTGATGCAAAGCGAAGTGGGAATTGCGAGAGCGATGATCAAGGTGCTCTTGAAGTTCGCCAGGAAGAGGAAGAGGATCAGGACGGCAAGGATGATTCCTTCGTACAGGGACTCCGCGACACTGGCGATGGACTGCTCGATGGTGTCGGAGGAGTTGTACACTTCGGTGATTCCCACCGAGTGGGGAATCACGCTCTCGATGGAGGGAACAGCATTGCGCACCGCCTTGACCACCGAGACGGTGTTCGAGCCACTTGTCTTGGTCACCATCAAGGCCACCGAGGGCTTGCCGTTGATGTAGGCGTTGCTCTCCGCATCCTTGAACGAGTCGGTGATGGTGGCGATATCCTTCAGGAGAATGCGGTGCACAGCACCTTTCCCGTCGGCCTTGTAGGCGACCACCACATCCCCTATCTGGTCGATGGTGTCATAGGTTCCGTCCGTGGTGATGGACCAATCGATTCCGTTGTCCACGACCGAGCCGATTGCTGTGTTCACATTCTGCGCCGCAATCATCTGACCGACTGAGGTGATGGAAAGATCCATGGCTGCGAGGTTCTGCTTGGAGATCTCGACCCGTATGGCTCTCTCCCGTCCTCCCATGATGGAGACGGACGCGACTCCATCGATTTGCTGAAGACGTGGCTTGATTGTGTCGCTTGCGAGGGTGCGCAGCTGTTCGGCGCTCATGTCGTCGCTGCTGATGGCAAGCGCCATCACCGGCATCATGTTCATGTCGATCTTCATGATGGTGGGGCTCTCCGCATCATCGGGAAGATAGTTGCGCACCATGTCGATGCGGTCACGGATGGTTCCGGTAGCCTCGCTCATGTCGGTGTCGGTGGTGAACTCGAGCATAATCATGCTTGAGCCTTTGCTTGAGGTGCTCGTGATGTGCTTCAGACCGGAAATACCGGAGAGCGAGCTTTCCAGTGTCTCGGTCACCTTGTTCTCAACTTCGCTCGGAGAAGCGTTGCTGTAGGTTGTGGAGACCAGGACGTAGGGAATATTCATATCCGGCATCAAATCCAGCGGAAGGCTGGTTGCCGAGTAGACACCCAGGACCGTGAGCACCAGAAAGACAATCAGCATCATGGTCGGGTGTTTTACTGAAAACTTGGAAACAGACATCTGCCCAATCCCCCTCTCTTAGAGTTCATTGACGGCGCTTCCGTCAGAAAGTTGCGAGATGCCGGCCGTCGCCACCTTGTCGCCAGGCCGCACTCCACTGAGGACCTCTACCATGCCGTCAGACTGGATTCCCGTTTCAACGGAGACTTTTCTTGCTACACCGCCATCGATGATGAAGACGGCGCCGTTGGTGATGGCAGTTGAAGGGATGAGAATGGCATCATCCGCTTCCGAGAGCAGAAGGTTCACCCGTGCGTACATGCCGCTGATGATGCGATCATCATCCTCATCGAGCTTGAGGGTGATTTCCCTCGTGCGGGTGGAAGTGTTGAGTGTCGGGGAAAGCTTCACGATTGACGCACCAAACACCTCATTAGGATAAGCGTCGAAGAAGACGTTCACCTTTCCTCCCAGCCTGACTGCATACAGGAGCCTTTCCGCAACGTCAAACTTGATTTCAAGATTGTCCGTGCTGATTACTGTTCCGATGGGAGATCCAATGCTCGCCTGGGCACCCACCTGGGTGTTCACCGATTGGACGGAGCCGGAGATGGGACTCTTGATCTCGCTGGGCAGGTACTTCATTCCTGCTTTGGATTGGTCGATGCGGGCAACGACTTCTCCTTCCTCGACGAAGTCTCCCTCCTCAATCAGAAGCTCTTTCACCTCCCCGCTGGTGGTGGGGATAATGCTCTTGGTGTCATGGGGCACCACGTCTCCCCCGAAGGTGCGGTAGGATGCGATATGTCCGGTTTTTGCAACTGCCACCTGTACGGTTACCTTTGAGGTCTCCGTGGTAAGTGCGCTCGTATCTGATGCATCGGTTTTTTTTGTGCATCCGGCTAGCAGCAAGGCGAGGGCCATGGCTGAGGTAATCATCAATTTCGTATGTCTCATCTCTTTCTCCTTAGAGGTTGTCTTGCGTCGCATACTCGAGGTCGAGGATTGCGCATAGATAGGTGTATTGGTCGTTCATCTTTCCCAGTTTTGCCTGATTGAGCGATGCTTGCGCATCATTTACATCAAGCAGTTCCGCATATCCGTTCTGATAGGACTCGCAGGACATGTCATAGGCCTTTTGCGCAAGTGTGATATTCCGATCGGCGCTCTCAATCGCCTCTTTCGCTTGGTCAAGGTCATCCAGCAGATTGGTAATCTCCATGTGCGCGCTTGCATTAAGCGTATTGCGCGTAATCTGCATCTTCTCAATGTTCTGCTTCAATTGCCTGGCGCTCTGGCGGTTGCTCGACCAGGGGAGCGCATTGGTGATGTTGAAGGAGAGCCCGAGTGAAATTGAGCCTTGGTCGGTCCAGTTGCCAGAATCCCTGTCAAACCAGGAGCTGGAGATATCGGCGATGGTGGGGGTGCCGCTCGCGCTTGCGACGAAGACGGGATAGAAGGAGCTTTGGTCGAGCATCTTCAATTGCGTGTCAAGCATCTGTGTCTGCTGCTCCAGACTGCGGATGTCAAAACGGTAGCCGATTCTGCTTAAGGCCCGATTTCCATCCACATCGACAAACTCGGTATCAATGGGAGTAGTCAACGAAATTTGGGCGTTCTCATCCATTCCAAGAAGGAAGGCGAGGCTCCTCTTTTGCTTTTGCACGGCCTGCCGCTCTTTCTTGATGGATGCCATCTGGTTCTCATAGGTCACTTGTGTCTGGAGAAAGGAAAGCTCGGTGGCATAGCCCCCCTCATAGAGCGCCTTGGTCTGCTCCATGCGCTCTTTCTGGTTGGCAAGCGTCTCTTCGCTGATCTTCAGTGATGCCTCCTGGAGAAGAATCGCATAGTAGAGCTTCTTGACGCTCAGCGTGGTGTCAGCCACCGCCTGCTGCCAGGAAAGCTGTCCGTTCTCATATTGCTGCCTGGTAAGCTCCATCTGGGTAATCAATGCCGGGGTGAAGCTCCAGGAGAAGGAGAGGTTGGTCACGAGCGTCCAGACTGAGTCCGTGGTGGAGTACTTTCCTGTGGTTGCCGTTTTCACGGAATCAGCAGTTTCGTTCCTGCGCGAAGCCATGCTGGAGAGCTGCATGGTAGGCAGCAGGCTGTTCCAGCTCGTCTTGTTGTTCTTTTCCAGGATGTCCAGGTCGATTCTTGCGCTTTGAAGGGTGCGGCTATGCTCGAGTGCGTAGCTGATTGCATCGTCAATGCTCAAATCGACGCCAAATAGGGTGGCGCTTGCACCAAGCAAGAGCGCCAACACGATAAGGGGTTTCTTATGCATCATGCATTCTCCTTGTTGATTCCGTGGTATACGTATGTGATCATCGTCTCCAGTGTCATCCAGTCGGGATAATCGTTCTGGGTGATGATGCGGCATGCCGGAAGAGTGACGGGAAAGATCCCGCTTCCCGGACATATGGTTTCCAGTGCGTCATAGGCGCGCAGCAGGTTGGGATGCGTCTCGAAGTTCTTGCGAAGCGTGACCGAGACGGAGAGCGCGTCGATGTATTGGGCGGCAGGAACCTGCGTTTTGAGGTAGCTGTCAATTACGCGCATGATGGTCTCTACCAAGGTGGAGACATCCATGCTGCTATCCAGCTTGGACTCAACCAGCGTGAGAAGCCTGTCCGTCTCGATGGTGCCAATCTGCTCGAAAAGATCCTCCTTGTTCTTGAATGTGGAGTAGAGGGTGCTCGGCGCGACTCCCAGCGCCTTTGCAAAGTTTTGTATGTTGACGCTTTGCATGCCGCTTGTATGGAGCACTTTGTCCAGCGCCTTCAGATATTTGCTTGCACCAATCTCCTCGGCTTTGACGACTGTCTTTGCCGGGTCGATTTCGTTTCGATCCAATGCGATTCCTTGCTGGAAAAAGAGCAGGAGCGCATCGACAAAGGGGAGAATCTGCTCCTTTTGGGTCACCCGCTCGCTGAGAATCAAGGAACCCATCTGGTTGAGATAGGCAATCATGGCAAAGAGAAACGGGCTGGATTTCTTGTCCAGACGTGTCTTGGAGACCAAGGGGGTGGTGGAGAGCCTGTGGCTG
>CAVESN010000020.1:0-16506 GCA_963618365.1 Bacteroides uniformis | reverse complement strand
GTGTACAGGACATCCCTCGGCTCCATGAGCGCAAAGGGGAGTGACAATGCTTTCAGCTGATTCTCCACATGGGCGAATGTCGCATCATCAAGCTCCTGCTTGTTGGCAAAATAGTGGAACAGCGCGGGTTTGGACACTCCCAGCTCCTTGGCGATGCTCCCCAGGGAGACTTCCGCCCAAGGGGACTTGGAGAGGAGTGAGATGTAGGTGCTTATGATAAGTTCCTGACTGAGTTTTGCCATATCAAAATTTACCGATTATTCGTTAAAATTACTCTACAAAGGACACGATACCGAATTTTCGGTAACTTTGTAAAGGGCACTTCACATAACTCCATATCCGATTTTCAAAATTGCTTTGCCAGTTGTGCCAGGGGAAAAGAAATCCCTCCCAAAAGGGAGGGAGAAGCAACTTAGTTTTTCAGGCTTGCCTCGATGAGGCCGCAGAAAAGCGGATGGGCGTTGTCCGGCCTGCTTTTGAACTCGGGGTGGTATTGCACTCCAACGAAGAAGGGGCTCTCTTCCTTGGAAAGCTCGATGGCCTCTACTAGCCTGCCATCAGGACTCTGGCCTGCGATGACCAACCCTTTTTCCTGCATCGCATCCCGATAGTCGTTGTTGAACTCCCACCTGTGGCGATGGCGCTCCTCTATCTGGGTGGTGCCATAGCACTTCTCAAGGAACGTGCCACTCTTGATGGAGCAGGGATATGCGCCAAGGCGCATGGTTCCCCCTTTGGGAATATTTCCTCTCTGGTCAGGCATGAGCGCGATCACCGGATGGGCGGTGTCGGGGTTGAACTCTGTGGAAGTAGCGTCCGCATATCCCAATACGTCACGTGCGAACTCAATGGCAGCAATCTGCATGCCTAGGCAGATTCCGAGGTAGGGCTTGTGGTGGGTTCTCGCATAGCGGCATGCCTCAACCATTCCCTCGATACCTCTTTCTCCGAATCCACCGGGAACCAGAATGCCGTCGGCACCCCCCAATAGCCTGTCTGCACTCTTTTCGGTCACATCCTCCGCCTCCACCCAGTCGATGGTGACAGTGGCGCCATTTTTCCATGCGGCATGCTTGAGAGCCTCGTTGACAGAAAGATATGCGTCCTTGAGGTCCATGTACTTGCCCACCATGGCGATGGTGACCTTCTTTTTCGCCTCGTTTGCCTGGTCTATCATCGCTTTCCATGCGTCAAGGTCGATCGGTTTGGTCTCAAGGCGCAATTCGCGGCAGACGATGTCGTCGAAGTGCTGCTCATGTAGCATGAGTGGAACCTCATAGAGAATGCCACAGTTGCGGTTCTCGATGACGCAATCCTTCTTCACGTTGCAGAAGAGGGCGATCTTGTCCTTGACCGGCTGGTCGATGGGCATGTCGCTGCGGGTGACGATGATGTCGGGGAAGATGCCGCTGCTCATGAGCTCCTTGACCGAATGCTGGGTAGGTTTGCTCTTGTGCTCCCCGCTTGAGTGGAGGTAGGGAACCAGCGTGACATGGATGAACAGGCAGTTGCCCGGCCCGAGCTCATGGCCGATCTGCCTGATCGCCTCGAGGAACGGCTGGCTCTCGATGTCGCCGATGGTGCCTCCAATCTCGGTAATCACCACATCTGCATTCGTGCTCTTGTCCAGCGCATAGATGAACTCTTTGATGGCGTTGGTCACATGGGGAATGATTTGCACGGTGTTGCCCAGGTATTCGCCCCGCCGCTCCTTGTTGAGCACGGACCAGTAGGCCTTCCCGCTGGTGAGGTTTGCGAACTTGTTCAGATTCTCGTCAATGAACCGCTCGTAGTGCCCCAGGTCAAGGTCTGTCTCGGCTCCGTCGTCGGTTACATAGACCTCTCCATGCTGCAAGGGGCTCATCGTGCCCGGATCCACATTCATGTAGGGGTCAAGCTTCTGGCTTGCAACCTTCAATCCGCGGCATTTCAAAAGCCGCCCGAGGGAGGCTGCGGTGATTCCTTTTCCCAGTCCGGAAACCACGCCTCCCGTCACAAAAATATGCTTGGTCATCTTGCACCTCGATTCAGAATTTCTTCGGCGATGGCAAGGCGGCTCGTCCGCCTGTCCATTGCTTGCTTTTCTATATGCCGATGGGCATTTTCCTCACTCATGCCACGGGAAATCAAGACCCATTTCGCCTTATCCACCATGCGGATCTCCTCAATCTTTCTCTCGAGGGTCTGGTTGCGCTGCCTGATGCCCTGCATCTTGTTCCCCATGGCACGGGAAAGGCTGAGCGCTTGCCAGAAGAGCTCCTTGGCCAGTGGCTTGGAGACAAGGAGCACGCCAAGGCTCTCCATCTCCTTGCGTATTCCCGAGAGGTAGATATCCTTGACCAGCATGATGATGGGGGTGAATGACTCCTCCGCAATCATATGCACAAGGTCTTCTCCGAGAGAGTGCTCCAGCGGTGTGTTAACCACCACAAGGTCCCACTCCTCATCCAGAACTTTGGCTCTTGCTTCGCTTTCGGAGGATGCGATGGTGAGCGATACAGGACCCTCCTCACTCTCAATGAGGGATCCAAGCACCTTGGCTCCTTGTTCGCTGCGTGACACCATCAGTATCCGGTCCATAGGCTATGTTGTCAGAAAGTAGCGTCCGATGGAGTCGCCAGATTCCTGGTACGACTCCCATTCGCTCTCTTTCGCCTCAAGGTACCCCTTGAGCATCCTCGCATCCATCGCTTCCCGTAGGAATTCGCTATGTTCGGCGATATCCAGCGCATCTCTCAGGCTTCGGGGAAGATCGCTTCCTGTATAGGATGGCATCTCCAGCTGCTTCTCCAATCCTTCCATGCATGCCTTGATGAGAAGTGCATAGGTCACGTAAGGATTGCAGGAAGGATCCGGGGAGCGGACTTCGAAGCGAGTGTAGGGACCGCTTGCTGCAGGAACGCGTATCAAGAGGCTTCGGTTGGAGCTGCCCCATCCGATATGAATCGGAGCCTCCCAGCTTCCCAGCCGCTCATAGCTGTTCGCCAGGGGGTTGGCGAATATGGTGATTTCCGCGATGTGCTTTAAGATGCCGGCAATCATCTGTGCATGCAGCTTTTCCTCCGGTTCCTTCAGGGAGATGTTCACGTGCAGTCCGCTTCCGCTCTCGTCTGCTAGTGGCTTGGGGAGGAAGGACGCGAACATCCCGCTGCGGTCGGCAATCATCCTCACGACATTCTTGAAAAGGATGGTGTTGTCCGCCGACTCCATCGGATCCCCGTAGCGGAAGTCGATCTCGTTCTGCCCCGGTCCGCTCTCATGATGGCTGCGTTCGGTGTAGAACCCCATCTCCTCAAGCGCAAGGCAGATTCCCCTTCGCACATCCTCCCCGCGGTCAATCGGCGCCGCATCGAAGTAGGTGCCGTTGTCGATGGGGATGCGGGTGGGGTTTCCTTCGCTGTCGCATTTGAAGAGGTAGAACTCGCATTCGGCGCCGATGGAGAACTCGTATCCCTTCTTGCCAGCTTCTTTCACCGTGCGCGAGAGGAAGCCTCTTGCGTCCCCCTCGAAAGGTGTGCTGTCAGGTTTTTTGATGGTGCAGAACATGCGCATGGCCCTCCCTTGCGACGGTCTCCAGGGAAGGAGTGAAAGCGTGGATGGGTCGGGGAAAAGGAACAAGTCAGAGCGGTCAGAATAGAGAAAGCCTCGAATGGATGATGCGTCGAAGCTGATGCCGCTCTCAAATGCCCTGGTTAGTTCCTTGCTGGAGAGATTGATGTTCTGCAGATTCCCGAATATGTCGCAAAAAGACAACTTGATGAACCTGACATCCTGCTCTTTCACGAATTGGAGTACGGATTGCTGGGTCGTATTCATGGCTTCTCCTTATGCGTAGGTATACAGCTGCCTGTACGGGTTGGATGAGTTCGGAACCAACACGGAAAAATGATGGGCAAGCAGGCTCTCTTTGTCTAGACGGAAACACTCACAATAGGAGTCAATGAGGCGGGAAAGTCTTTCCATGTCCTCCTTTGTGGCACCCCGGGAGACCACTTTGTCCGGCAAATCCTTTGGCGCATCTCCTCTAAGGAAGATGGTGCCTCCATACATGCCTCTCGCACAGAAGGAGCCAACCGGAGAAGAAGGGGAGTGGATGCCAAGGACGATGATGGTGCCTCCTGCCTGGTATTCACCGAGGAAAGAGCCTGCGCCGCCTCCGATGATGATGGATGGTTGACGGTCCTGGTATGCTTTCATGTGGATTCCGCAGCGGTACCCCACAGAACCTCTCACCCAGATCTCGCCACCACGCATGGCGTAGCCCAGTGCATCGCCTGCGCTCCCTTTGACCACGATTCTCCCTTTGTTCATCGTGTCCCCCACTTGGTCCTGCACGTTGCCTTGCACGGTAAGCACGCTTCCGTCGTTGAGTGCTCCCATGGCGTTGCCTGCGGTTCCCTCGATGGTAATCTCATATCCGCTGAGGCCACAGCCGATGTATCTCTGCCCATTGACTCCCCGAATCAGGAGCTGCTTCTCCTCGCTTTCGCGGATGAGTTTGTTCAGCATGGTGGCCTGCATCCCATGTACATTGATCTGCTTCATTTCAAGCTCCTGCATGGCTGATGCCAAGAATCTCCAGCTCTGGAACGGTAAGACCTATTCCCCTGAGCATGGCCCTGTTTCCCCTGAGCGCCTCGATGGAGTTGATGCCCATGCCTCCCATCATCTCCACAAGCTCGTTCTTCCATGCCGTAACAAGGTTGACAAGGTGCTGGGCCCCTATCTCGGGATCGAGTCTTGCGACCAAGTCCGCCCTCTGGGTTGCGATTCCCCAATTGCAGCGTCCGTTCTGGCAGGTGCGGCAGAGATGGCACCCAAGCGCAATGAGCGCGCTGGTTGCGATGGCCACTGCATCGGCGCCGAGGGCGATGGCTTTCACCACATCGGCCGAGCTTCTGATCGAGCCGCTTACCACGAGGCTGACCCGGTCTCGGATGCCTTCCATGCGGAGCCTCTTGTCCACTGCGGCCAGCGCGAGCTCCACAGGGATTCCCACATTGTCCCGTATCCTTTTGGGCGCGGCTCCGGTTCCTCCCCTGAAGCCGTCGATGGTGATGATGTCGGCACCGCTTCGGGCGATTCCGCTCGCGATGGCGCTGATGTTGTGCACTGCGGCGACCTTGACTATCACCGGCTTGGTGTATCCGGTGGCCTCCTTCAGGATAGAGACCAATTGGCGAAGGTCCTCGATGGAGTAGATGTCATGGTGCGGTGCGGGGCTGATGGCGTCCGATCCTTCGGGAACCATGCGTGTGCGGGCGATGTCGCCCACCATCTTGCTCCCTGGCAGGTGCCCTCCGATGCCTGGTTTCGCACCTTGCCCCATTTTGATCTCAATCGCTGCTCCCGCATTTAGGTATGCGGGCTCCACGCCGAATCTTCCGCTGGCTACCTGCACGATGGTGTGCTTGCCGTACTCGTAGAAGTCTTTGTGTAGTCCTCCCTCTCCCGTTCCGTAGTAGGTGCCAAGCCTCTTTGCAGCCATGGCAAGCGATTTGTGCGCATTGTAGCTGATCGATCCATAGCTCATCCCTCCGAAGAGAATCGGGATGTCAAGCGTAAGAAGGGGATGGCTGTTAGGGATAATCTCACCTTTCTCGTCTCTTTCAATAGGACAGTGCTTGTTGCCAAGAAAAGTGCGTGTCTCCATCGGTTCTCGCAGCGGGTCGATGGAGGGGTTGGTCACTTGGCTTGCGCCGATAAGGATCTTGTCCCAGTAGATTGGATAGGGTTTCGGACATCCCATGGAGGAGAGGAGTCCTCCACCGGTTTCCGCCTGGCGGTAGATGTCCTGGATGTTGTCGGCAAGCCATGAGGAGTTTTCCCTGAACGTCTGGGGATTCTTGACAATCCTCAATGCATGGGTCGGGCAATAGATGGTGCAGCGCATGCAGTCAACGCACTTCATCTCATCGCTTACCATGCGGTCACTCTTAGGGTCGTATTGGTGCACTCCCAGCGCGCATTGCTTCTCGCATCCCCTGCAGAGCGTGCACCGCTCTTTGTCCCTGAGTACCAAAAAATCGGCGATTTGATATTCCATAATCACATTCCCTTCACATGGACAACTACTGCTTCCCCTCCCTTGGGGGAGAAGAGGTCTTCGACTTCCGGCTCCACGGCCCTGATTGCGGCTTCCTCGCTTGCGAAATAGCGCATGCTCCCTTTTGATCCGCACACCAGGCTCCTCAGCTTCAGTCGGTCATTGAGTGCCATCAGTCCCCCGGTGAATCCGATGAGCAGTGAAAACGGTCCGGTGACCAGGAAGCTGCTGTAGGTGGTGCGCAGGTATGTGGAAAGCTGCTTTGCCTTCTCGTCCATCGCGTCAATCTCGTCCCAGAAGGGAGCAGCAAGTATCTGGGCGGTCTCGCTGAAGGAGAGTCCCTTGCGGCGATGGAGGTAATCAAGCATGTAGGTGATTACCTCCGTATCAGTGGAGAGTGTGCATCGATAGCCGAACATCTCGATTGCCCTGCGGTTTGCGTCGTAGCTGGAAATCTCTCCGTTGTGGACCACCGTGGTGTCAAGCAGTGCGAACGGATGGGAGCCTCCCCACCATCCGGGGGTGTTGGTGGGATATCTTCCGTGGGCGCTCCAGCAATACCCCTCATACTCATCAAGACGGTAGAACCGTCCCACATCCTCCGGATACCCGACCGCCTTGAAGACTCCCATGTTCTTTCCGCTGGAGAAGAGGTAGGCACCCTTGATGGTGGAGTTGATATGGATGGCGCTGTGGGCGATGAACTCCCTTTCATCCAGCTGGCTTTCCGCAAGCTTGGTGGGAGAGGGTGCGACAAAGTAGCGCCAAATGAGCGGTTCGTCGGTGATGGCTTTGATGCGGGTGACCGGAATCTTGGAAAGATTTATCACGTCATAGTACTCGTCAAGGTACGCCTCGGTCTGCTTCTTGGCATCAAGTGAATAGAAGAAAAAGTGGAATGCGTAGTAATCCTTATATTCGGGATATATGCCATAGCCTGCGAATCCTCCCCCTAGACCATTGGACCGCTCGTGCATGACTGCAATCGACTTGATCGCCTTCTCGCCGCTGAAGCGTTCCCCTCTCTGGTCGATGAGGCCGCAGATAGCGCAACCGCTGGGGATGTGCTCCCTGCCTTCAAGAAATCCCTCTTCTCCTGTCATCGCCTTCTCCTTTCATTGCAAAAAAGGCATCCGGTATCGACACCTATTGTGGTGCAGATGCCGGACGCCTTTGTCCGTAAACTTCGCCCAGTGTATCTACGTGCGACAAAAATGTCCAGTCAATCAGGTGTTCTTGATGATGACCTGCTCGATGATGTCGGCCGCATGCTCGCAAAGGTCGCAGCAATTCTCCATGCCGTCATAGATTGCCTTGTAGGAAATCAACCGCTTCGGATTCTCTTCGGTGCCGAACAGATGGTAGATGGCGTCGGTGGAGAACTCGTCCGACTCTATCTCGATGTCATTCACCTTAATCAAGAGGCCATGCAGTGCCTTTGGCTTCTTGAAGTTTTCAAGTTCTCCCGCCGCCTCATCAAGGGCTAGAACGCAGCGACTGACAATCTGAGAGAACTGGACAATGTTCGGGGGTAGCTTCTCGATGTGGTACATGTAGATGTCCATCACCACCTCGTCAAGGGAGTCGGTGATGTCGTCGATGATTTGCACAAGGTGGAGAATGTCCTCTTGGTCGATGGGAGTAATGAACTCGACATAGAGCTTCTGGAGGATGTCATGGTGCACCCCGTCTGCTTCATGCTCGATGGCGTGCATCTCCTGCCGGTAGGTGTCCGCCTTGCCCTCTTCGAACGAGGAGAGTATTTTTTCAAGCAGCCGGGCAGCTTTCACGCAATATCCGGTCTGTTTCTTGATGAGTTCGAAATAGTTGTTCTTTTGCTTCGCCATATCAACCTCCTTATGCGAATGCCAGCAAGAAGAGCTTTGCCATGAAATAGCCAAGAATTCCGCAACCCGGGAACGTGCACACCCAGGTAAGGATCAAATCTTTCACGATGCTCCAGTTCACATTGCTCATCCTCCTGGCCGCTCCGACACCCATGATCGCCGTCGTCTTTGTGTGGGTCGTGCTTACCGGGATTCCTGTCAGGGAAGAAAAGAGCAGGCAGAGTGTCGCCGCCATGTCTGCCGCAAACCCCTGGTATGGCTTGAGCTTCACCATGTCCATGCCAACCGCCTTGATGATGCGGTATCCTCCGATGGATGTGCCTACCCCCATGACCAGGGAGCACAGCACCATCAGCCAGAGGGGAACCACGAAGCTGGTGACTGTCGCATTGCCGCTGGCAAATGCGGCGCCAAGGAGGAAAATGGCCATGAATTTCTGTCCGTCCTGTGCTCCATGCATGAAGGCCATTGCGGCTCCTCCGCCAACCTGCGCATAGGAGAAGAACCTTGTCAGCCTGATCCTGTTCTTGTTCCTGCAAAAGAAGACAGTGGCTTTTGATGCGAAATAGCCGAGTACGAAGCCAAGGATGGTGGAGAGAAGGATACCATAAATAACTTTCACCCACTCGGCACCGTTGATTCCCTTGAAGCTTCTCTGAATTGCGACTGCCGCTCCTGAAAGCCCTGCGATAAGCGCATGACTCTCGCTTGTGGGAATGCCGAAGTACCATGCGGCGGTGGCCCAGATGACAATTGCCGCCATGGCGGCCGAGAGTGCGATAAGCGAGCTATGTGCATCCCCACCGAAATCCACCATGCTGTAGATGGTCATGGCTACCGAGGCATTGAGCGATGTCATGACAAGGACACCGAGGAAATTGAAGATTGCGGCCATGATGATGGCCCTGCGCACTTCGATTGCGCGAGTGGAGACGCATGTCGCTATGGCGTTGGGCGCATCGGTCCATCCGTTTACCAAGATGACGCCAATGGTGAGAACCGCAGATACGAAGAGCATCGGACTCCCAGCCATCTGGCTGATGAAAGTTACTAGTTCCATGGCAGATTCCCGTTTTCGAAATTCGGGGTTTTTATAGCATGATAAGAAAGAATGATACTAGTTACACATATGTATAAGATATTTGCATAAAAAAGTTTTGCGTGGGAGAAGTAATTTCCTCCAGGTGGTTGACACAAGTATCTGAAAAGGTTTAATACACCACCCAATACAGCAAGGGCGCTGTGGCTAGGCCATGGCGTCTTTATTTTTTACCAGGAGGAATCAGATGGAAACTGTTGCGGACTATTTTGGTGAATTGGTGTTCAACGACACTGTCATGCAGAAGCGATTGCCGAAAGAGACCTATCGCCAGCTGAAGGAGACCATCAGCAAGGGCAAGGACTTGGATCTGAGCATAGCCAACGTCGTCGCCAGCGTCATGAGGGATTGGGCGTTGGAAAAGGGTGCGACCCATTTCACCCACTGGTTCCAGCCTATGACAGGGATTACCGCAGAGAAGCATGATGCCTTCATCTCTCCCGCCGGTGGAGGGCGAGTCATCATGGAGTTCTCCGGCAAGGAGCTGGTGCAGGGAGAGCCGGATGCCTCCTCCTTCCCCTCTGGTGGATTGAGAGCGACATTCGAGGCAAGGGGATACACCGCATGGGATCCGACGAGCTACGCGTTCGTCAAAGGAACCACACTCTACATTCCGACTGCTTTCTGTTCCTATTCCGGAGAGACTTTGGACAAGAAGACTCCGCTCTTGCGCAGCATGGAGGCGCTCAACGAGCAAGCCAAGCGCATCTTGCACCTTTTCGGGCATGATGAGGTGGGCCGTGTGGTGACTACGGTCGGAAGCGAGCAGGAGTATTTCCTGGTCGACAAGGAACAGTTTCTGAAGCGGCCGGACCTAGTGTATACGGGAAGGACCCTTTTCGGTGCCCGCAGTCCCAAGGGACAGGAGCTGAGCGATCATTACTTTGGTTCTCTCCGCCCGAGGGTCATGAGCTTCATGGAGGAGCTGGACAAGGAACTCTGGAAGCTTGGCATCTATGCGAAGACCCGCCACAACGAGGTTGCGCCGAGCCAGCATGAGCTTGCGCCGGTTTTCACCCAGAGCAATGTCGCGACCGACCAGAACCAGCTGACCATGGAGTTGATGCGCAAGATTGCCGACAAACACGGGCTTGCATGCCTATTGCATGAAAAGCCGTTCGATGGAGTCAATGGAAGCGGAAAGCACAACAACTGGTCCATGTCCACCGATACGGGAATGAACCTGCTCAATCCTGGAGAGAACGCTCGTGAGAATGCGCAGTTCCTTCTCTTCCTCTCCGCCGTCATCGCCGCAGTGGACGATTACCAGGAACTTTTGAGAGTGAGCGTGGCTTCTGCAGGAAACGACCATCGCCTTGGCGCAAACGAGGCGCCACCGGCCATCATCAGCATGTACTTGGGTGATGAGCTTACCAGCATCCTCGACTCGATTGTCGCGGACAAGCCCTCCGATAAGAAGAATCGGGAGGAGATGCTCCTTGGCGTGCATGTGCTTCCCAAGTTCCCCAAGGATACTACCGACCGCAACAGGACGAGCCCGTTCGCCTTCACTGGCAACAAGTTCGAGTTCCGCATGCTTGGATCTTCCTTCTCGGTCGCCGGTCCCAACATCATCCTCAACACTATTGTCGCCGACGAGCTATCCCGCTTTGCGGACAGGCTTGAGAAATCGAAGGATTTCACCACCGAGTTGAACAAGCTTGTGAAGGAGTCCTACCTCGCCCACAAGCGGATTGTCTTCAACGGCAACAACTACAGCCCGGAGTGGGTGACAGAGGCCTCAAGCCGCGGATTGAGCAACCTGAAAGATACGCCGAGCGCACTTTCCCGCTTCCTTGATGCGAAGAATGTGGAGCTCTTCAAGAAATTCCATATCTTTAGCGAGAGTGAGCTGAAAAGCCGCCAGGAGATTCTGGTTGACAACTACGTCAAGACGATCCATATCGAGGCGCTGACAGCAATTGATATGCTCAACAAGCAGATTCTACCCGCAGTCTCCTGCTATGTGGGGGATTTGGCAAGCAGGATTGCGAGCCGCCATTCGCTTGGCAAGGATTTTGCCTGCAAGGCGGAAACTGAGCTGATGAAGCGTCTCGGGGATCTGGAGGACAAGATGTACGACGCGCTTGGCGTGCTTTCTGATGAGACTGCGAAAGCGGAAAAGAAGGAACTCTTCGAGGCTGCCACTTCGTATCGTGACAAGGTAATCCCCGCCATGGAGAGAGCCAGAAGCTATGCTGACCAGGCGGAGCTTCTCGTTTCGGCTAGCTATTGGCCCATGCCGACATACGGCCAGTTGCTGTTCACTGTTTGATTTTTGACATTCAGCCGGATTTTCCCTTCGGCATAGGGGGAGAGCCCGGCTGGTTGCTTTGAGGTGGAAAAGAAAAATGTGTGGTTTTGTAGCTCTTTTTGACGTAAGGGAAGTGGATGGCTCGCTTCGTTCGCAAGTGCTCGAGGCATCCAAGAGGATTCGCCATCGTGGTCCGGATTGGTCCGGAGTCTACACAGGCGACCATTGTGTAATCAGCCACGAACGGCTTGCGATTGTGGATCCTCTCTCCGGTGGACAGCCATTGAAGAGCAAGGATGGCAATCTGATTCTTGCCGTGAATGGAGAGATCTACAACCACAGGGAGATCCGTTCCCGTTATCCTGAGGGAACCTTCCTGACAAACAGCGATTGCGAGGTAATTCTTTCCCTCTACCAGGACAAGAAGGAAAACCTCTTTGAAGAGCTCAACGGAATCTTTGCTTTCTGCCTGTATGACAAGAAGACAGACCGCTACATCGTCGGACGGGACCATTTCGGCATTATCCCTCTCTACCAGGGCTGGGACAAGGATGGACACTACTGGGTCTCAAGCGAGATGAAGGCGCTGGATGGATTTTGTGACACCATTACCGAGTTCCCTCCGGGAAGCTACTATGATTCCAAAGAGGGGAAGGTGAAAACCTGGTATCACCGCCCCTGGATGGACAAGCCGTATATCGCGGATGATGGACGTAGCGATGAGGAGTGTGCACTTGATGTGCGCAAGGCTCTGGAGGCGGCGGTCAAGCGTCAGCTCATGAGCGATGTTCCTTACGGCGTGTTGCTCTCAGGGGGACTGGACTCCTCCGTTATCGCAGCGATTACCGCCCGTTATGCACAGAATAGAATTGAGAGCCATGACACGGAGACAGCCTGGTGGCCTCGCCTTCATAGCTTTGCTGTCGGACTTGCCGATTCTCCTGACTTGAAAGCAGCCAGACTCGCGGCCAAGGCGCTTGGAACGGTGCATCACGAGGTCCATTTCACCATCCAGGAGGCATTGGATGCGGTGGATGACGTAATCTACCATCTGGAGACCTACGATATCACCACCGTCAGAGCTGCAACCCCGATGTACCTGCTTGCTCGCTTTATCAAGAGCATGGGGATTAAGATGGTGCTTACCGGGGAGGGCAGCGACGAACTCTTTGGGGGATACCTCTATTTCCACAAGGCTCCCAACGAGAAGGAATTCCATGAGGAGTCAGTGCGCAAGCTCTCCAAGTTGCATCTCTATGACCTCCTTAGGGCAAACAAGGCCCTCTCCGCATGGGGGGTGGAGGGGCGAGTACCTTTCCTGGATAAGGAGTTCATCGATGTGGCGATGAACCTTCCCACCCGGGTGAAGATGTGCCCGGGAGACAAGATAGAGAAATGGGTGGTGCGTAAAGCATTCGAGGACATGCTTCCGGGTGATATCATCTGGCGCCAGAAGGAACAATTCAGCGATGGTGTCGGCTACAGCTGGATTGATACGCTGAAGGAGAAGACCAGCAGGGAAGTGAGCGACGAGGAGTTCAGCCATGCCGCTGACCGGTTTCCGATCAATCCTCCCGCCACCAAGGAGGAGTACTATTACCGGGTCATCTTCACCCATCACTTCCCCACGGCAAGTGAAGCCAAATGTGTTCCCCATGAAGCCTCTGTTGCTTGTTCCACCGCTACGGCCCTCAAGTGGGACAAAGCATTCCAGAACATGGATGAGCCAAGCGGAAGAGCAGTCTTCGGCGTACATGAGAAAGCGTATTCCAAAGTTTGACGCCTAGTCGAACAACGACATTTGCAAGCGGTCTTTAGTCAGAGACCGCTTGCTTTGCAATATCTTCCCGAACTACCGCAAAGCCGTCTATCCAGACGGCTTCTGATTAAGCCTGAGGGGGATCTTCCTCCAGGTGTAATACGTCGTTATAAGTTGCATTCTTTGATGCAAAAGTTCATTGAATGCATTTGTATGGCAATATGGAATGTATATACGATTGGAAATAGGGGTGAACGGGAAGAACTCGAAAACCTTCACAAAAGCAAAAAGGACGCTTGGTGTTTGCCAAACGTCCTTCTACGGGTTAGTTGCCCAATCAGTCGTGGATGAACTTCTTCACTTCCTCGACATGCTTTTGCACCTCTTCGGGGTTTCTCGCCTCGAGGACCAGTCTGAGGAATGGCTCGGTGTTGGATTTGCGGACGCTGAACCACCAATCCTTGAAGTCGAACCTGTATCCGTCAAAGTCAAGCACCTTCTCCGCCTTTTGCGCATATGCGTCATAGAGTGCCTTGAGCACTTCGTCCTTCTTCTCAAGGCGGAAGTTCACTTCTCCGGAAGTGGACCATTTGACAATCTCCTTGACAATCTGGCTTGCGCTCTTTCCCTCTTTCTTCGCTTGGCTGAAAACAGGAAGCAGGTGGAGGGTGGCAAAGCCGGCGCTGTCGCAATTGAAGAAATCCTTGAAGTAGTAATGCCCGGCAAGCTCACCACCATAGATTGCTCCGATTTCCCTGATTTTTGCCTTGGCATGGACGTGTCCAACTTTCCAGAGATAGACTTCGCCACCGAGCTTGTTCGTGATGAAATCAACGGCGCTGCGGCTGGAACGGATATCTGCAACCACTTTACCGCCTTTGATGTTCTTGAGCATCTCGATGCCGAGGATAGCCATGGTGGTGTCTGCGAAGATGTAGGAACCTTCCTCGTCGATAAGGTTCACACGGTCCGCATCTCCGTCATAGATGATGCCGAGGTCGCAATGGTTCTCCTTGACCACCCTCATCAAATGCTCGCAGTTCTTGATGTCAAGCGGGTTTGGCTGATGGTCGGGGAAGTTGCCGTCGAGGTGGTCGTTGATGTAGATGATGTTCTCGTCTCCCAGCACCCTGTGCACCAGAATCGAGCTCATGCCGTTGGAGCAATCGACGGCAAGCTTCAGGTTCGAGAAGTCGGTGAGGTATTTCCTCTGGAATGCGACGTAGGGATCCAGTGCGTTCTTCTCGATGATCTTTCCCTTCTTTTCTACCGGCTGGATGGCAAGATCGGAGACCATTTTCTCAAGTTCCCCTAGTCCAGTGTCGTACCCGACGGGTATGGCCATCGCCCTGCTTATCTTAAGTCCGTTGTACTCCTTTGGGTTGTGGCTTGCGGTGATTTGCACCGAGCCGCCCACCTTGAAGTGGCAAGTGGCAAAGTAGACCATGGGGGTAGTCGCCTTGCCGATGGTCCAGACATCTGCTCCGCTGTCGGTGATACCCCTTGCGAGCGCATCGAATGCCGCATCGGATGAGAGGCGCATGTCCCTTCCGATGAGAATCTCCTTTGTCTTGAGAAGGCGGGGAAGGAAGAATCCAACCTTGTAGACAAGATCCTCGTTCAAGTCCGTGCCCCATACGCCACGGATGTCATATGCTTTGAAAGCTCCCATAAAACACTCCTTTTATTCGTGATGCATTTGCTCAAGCCAGACTGTCTTTGTGGGACGGTCGGTGATGTTTTCCGGTCCCCAATACTGGATGGGCCCCGGATTGTTGTAGCAAGTCTCAATCTCCCATTGGGCCCTGTGTTCCTTGAAGAACTTGAAGGGGATTCCCTGAAGGTCCACCAGCGCCTTGCGGATGACCGGCTTCATGACTCCCTTTCTCTCCTCCATGTCCATCATCATCGTGAACGGCACGCCACCCGGCTGCCAGTTGTCCACATAGTCGTGGAGGTTGCCGATGCATGCCATGTATCCGGAAAGACCACAGGCAATCAGCACAAAACTGGTGTATCCCAGGCTGTAGCAGTAGTTTGCGTCGAAATTGGAGGGGAAGGCGCAGCGTCCCTCATAGCCGAAGTAGTGGGTCTGATAGTTGAAGGAGCCGCTAAAGGTTCCCGCTTTCTTGCGCTTCTTCATCTCTGCTGCGACCATGTTGGCGATGAGCTTCTCGGTCTCGATCTTCGCTACCGGAACGTTTCCGTGCGGGTCGCGGTCCATGACAAGTTCCTGCTGGACGAAATCGGGCAGGAGCGCGAACACTTTCTGGTGTTCGGGAGTGAGCAGCTTGGAGACAAACTCAATCCGTTGCTTGATGGTGGAAAGCGTGGAGATCTCGCTCTCCTTTTGGGCGAGCCGCTCGTTCATCTCCTTGATCAGCGACTGGAACTCGGGGATGAACTCGATGATACCCTCGGGAACGAGGACAACGCCGAAGTTGTTCCCGTGGGATGCGCGGATTGAGACCACATCGGCGATATGCTCGATTACCGACTTGAAGGTCATCTTCTTCGCCTGAATCTCCTCTCCGATGAGGGTGATGTTGGGCTGGCACTCCAGACCGCACTCAAGGGCGATATGGCTTGCCGAGCGGCCCATGAGCTTGATGAAATGCCAATACTTGCGGGAGCTGTTCGCATCGCGCTCGATGTTTCCGACAAGCTCGGTGTATGTCTTGGTGGCCGTATCGAAACCAAAGGGGAGCTCAACCTTGTCATTGCGCAGGTCTCCGTCGATAGTCTTGGGACAGCCTATTACCTGCACGGGAACCTTGTGGGAGGCGAATTGCTCGGCGAGAATCGCGGCGTTGGTGTTGGAGTCGTCTCCGCCGATAATCACCAATGCGCTGATTTCATGCTTGAGGAGCACCTTCTCGCATTGGGCGATCTGCTCCTGCGTCTCAATCTTGTCACGCCCGCTTCCGATGATGTCAAATCCGCCTGTGTTTCGGTAGTATTCCAAAAGCGGGGAGGTAATCTCCATCCATCTGTCTTCCAAAATCCCCCTCGGGCCTTCCTTGAATCCGATGAGATGGCTGTCAAGGTTGGATTTGTGCATGGCGTCATAGAGACCCGCGATGACATTGTGTCCGCCGGGAGCCTGACCTCCGGAAAGAATCACTCCGATGTTGATCTCTTTCCCAATCTGCTTGTCCTTGCCCTTGCGGATTGCCACTTCGCTCATGCCATAGGTGTGCGGGAAAAGCTTCTTTATCTGCTCCTGGTCGCCGATGCTTTGCGTTGGTTCCTCATCATAGGTCTTGATGTTGGTGATGTCGTCAAGGAGAATCCTTGGCATCTTCGGCTTGTAGTCATACCGTGCTTTCTGCAACTTGGAAATATCCATCGAAACGCCTCCCCATAGCATTCATAGTATTTAGGATAGGTGCACAATTCAGAAAATGCAACAATATTTCAAATTCGGTTTGGCAAGTTGCACGATTTTTCTCAATCGGATACCTTGTTGCATATGGAAGGGACGCTTGCACTATTTGTGGA
>CAVESN010000019.1:21230-24876 GCA_963618365.1 Bacteroides uniformis | reverse complement strand
CCCTTGGGGAGATGAGATTTACCGCATCAGGGAGGGATGGAACCTCTTTTATGCCACAGAGGATGCATTCCTTGATTTCTCCAAGGTTGTCGCCATATGGACAAGTTCAACCCACCAATGGAGCCTTCTCGGCGACAAGGTCGATGAAGAGAGAATGGAGATGGCAGCACAAAACCTCAAGAACGCCCGGATTCCCTCCGTTGCCGAAGATGTGGATCTGACCTAGACTCCATAAGCCGCTTTCCTCTTGTGGCAGTTGCTACACTTCCCCTCTGCGGTATTGCTCCCAGACCACCTCGAAGAAGTCATCTCCTTCGGGAAGGGGATGAACTTTTCTCCATGTGGCGCCCTTTCCATCCACAATCTGGGTGAGATCCGCCCTTTCATCCCCGAGGGTGAAGCAAAATGAGTCGGATAGAAGCGCGCTGGGCTTTTCCCCTTTCGGATCGGTATAGAGGCTTGAACCACGGCTTGGAAACCCCTTCTCGATATAATCGAGCATGGAAAAGAGAATCATCCTGCTCGCATAAAGGATGTCCTTCAGCTTGAAGAAAAGTCCGATCTCCTCCTTGCTTGCAATAGTCGCCTGCCCCGGCCAATCGGAAAGGATGGATTCGATTCGCGTAAGAAGTGGTTCGATTTTCTCCTTGGTGCGGATGCTGGATGCATACATGCTCATCTTGTGGGTGATTTCAGAAAGCAGGGAACTGACCGCATCCACCCCGGTAAGGGCCGCCTTCACTTCCTGCCTTACCTCTTCGTCCTCTTTTCCCAAGGGTGCTATGGTCTCTTTCGTTTTCGCAATCGCCCTGGCTACCCTGAGCGCACCGGCTTGGCTTGCGTTGAGCGCGCTCCCTCCTGGACGCTTGATGCCATGGGTGCATGCAGCCTCCCCCACGACATAGAGGTTCTCCACATCGCTCATCCAATAGCCATCAACATTGATTCCCCCATTGGAATGCTGGACGCAGAGGGAGATTTCCAGCATCTCCTCCTTTAGGTCAACGCCATGCTCCAGATAGAACTGGTAGGCCGGCTCGTTCATCTTCCTCAGTCTCTGGATGGGAGTGTCAAGCAATGCCCCTGCGTTTTTCAGGTAAGTCCCTGCCTCCTTGGAAAGACGGGAGAGGTCCAAATCTGCAGGGTTGTGACGATAGTCAAGCCACACTTTCCTTCCCTTCTGGATCTCATTTGCGACCAAGAGGTCGATCAAGCTTGAACCCTCCCTTGCCTTGGTGATATCAAAGGGCCATTGGTATCCCTTCATGAATATCAAGCTGGGAGATACCTTTTTCTCCGCCAGGAGGAATTCCTCCTCGCCCCCTCCATCCTTGTCCGTGGAGACAAAGCGTGGAATGGCCTGCATGTAGGTCCCGCTCACGTTCCAGCGCGGGCGGAGGCTTGCAAGACCCTGCTGCCACTCGGTGAGGTTGCGCCCCTTGCACCCGGCACCATAGGCGATTCCACTCGCTCCATGCTGGCTCACCGGGTAGACGCTGCGTTCAAAAAGATGGGCGGGGCCGCCTGTGGCAAGCACGAGTTGCGTCGCAAAAAAAGTGTCGAATGCGCCAACCTGGTCGTTGTAGCAGACAACGCCTCGCACTACGCCATTTTGAGTCAGAATCTTGCAAAGCTGCTCATGCTCCAGAGTAGCGACCTTTCCATCCAGGCTTCTTTCGAGTTGCTCCACCATGCAGCGGCTGGTATAGGGACCCATGCTGGTCGCCCTCTTCGCCTCGTCATGGTCGGTGCGGTAGCCGATGTACTCACCCCACTGGTTGCGGGGGAAAGGCACGCCGAGGTCAACCAGGTGCATGAAACTCTCCGTAGAAAGCGCCGCTTCAACCAAGGCATGCTCCCCGTCGACCGCACCCCCCGTGTAGAGCATGCGCGCCATCTGGCGCACGGAGTCGTTCTCTTCTCCTCCCAGCTGGAGCTTGTAATAGGTCTGCTTGTCACTTCCCGTGTTTCTGCTGGTACCCCACGCCTTGCGCTCGCACACGATGGCAAGGGAGCGGTGCCCCATCTTGTACAGTGCCTCGGCAGTCCTGAGCGCGGCAGCTCCATATCCCACAATCAAGGTTGAGAAACATTCACGCATGGCTTACAGGCTTTGCAGGTGGAACCCGCCGTCGATATCGATGTAACTACCCGTCGAATAGAGGAAGGAGTCACCCGCAAATGCGGCTACCGCATTGGCCACATCCTCCCCCTCTCCCCAGCGGTGGATGGGGAAAAGCCCGTTTGCAATCAGCTTGTCGTACTTCTCCTTCACCGTGCTGGTCATGTCGGTCATGATCACGCCGGGACGCACCTCCATGACAAGGATCCCCTTATCCGCGAGCGCGGCCGCATAGAGCTTGGTGAGCATGGAAACCCCCGCCTTGCTGACGCAATATTCACCACGGTTGACGGAAACGACGTCTGCCGAGCAGGAAGAGACATTGATGATGGTGCCCCTCTTCTTTGCTCCTTCCATTGGTGTCTGGCCGAGCATCTGCCTCGCCACCAGCTGGGTGAGGAACATGCTTCCCTTGGTGTTGGTGCCCACCACCCTGTCCCAGCTCTCCTCCGTCATCTCCAAAAGGTCCTTGCGCTCCCTGGGCGCGACACCTGCGTTGTTCACCAGCACATCAATTCTGCCAAAGCGATGTACGGTCTCATCCACTATGCGCGTGCGGTCTTCATGATTCTCTATCGAGCCATGCACATATTGGAAAGACTCCCTCTCCATCCCATCGAACCGAGGGTCATCATCCTCAAGCACCTTGGTGCCCACTGCCGCAACACGGTAACCCTCCTTCGCCAGCTTCTTCACGATGGCAAGACCTATTCCCCGGCTTCCCCCGGTGACCAATGCTACTTTCTGCATCACTTTCTCCTTTCATCCTGCAAAAGGATCTCCCTTCCCTTCGAATGCTGGATGGCGGACACCATCTTCACCGCCTCAAGGGCGGCATCCCCATCCACGGGTACGGGAGCATCCAGCAAGATACTATCATAAAACGCCTCAATCATCTTCCCGTGGGAGAGGCCCCACTCGCTCTTCTCTCCGTGGGCAACCTCGTTTGTGTGAACGATGCGCTCTCCGCCAGGAAGGAGGATTTCCAAGCCTCCTTGCTCGACAGTGAGACGGGCCTTCTCCAGCACGATCTCCACTCTTGCGGTTTTGAAGCCGGTTGCGCAATTGGTGAAATACCCGACTGCGGTGGCTCCTCCTTCGAAGCGGAAGTTGGCCATGACGGAATCCTCCGTCTCGTAATCGCTCTCATTGCGAAGGTGGCAGTCCCACGCGCTGATTGCAACCACCTTCCCGCACAGGTACTGCAGCAGGTCCAGCGTATGGATAGATTGGTTGATGATGCAGGAGCCTCCCTCCGTCTCATACCTTCCCCGCCAAGGGCTAGAGGAATAATATGCGCCGTGGCGGTCCCAGCGCACCAGGGCACAGGCGCTCTGCACCTTCCCGTAGACTCCTTGAGTGATGATGCGCTTCGCAAAGACGGAGCCCTCGTTCAATCTGTTCTGGAAGCACACGCAGAGCTTCCTCCCACACTCTTTTGCAATCCTGATCATCCTCTCCCCGTCGCTTACATGGATGGCAAGCGGTTTCTCGCAAAACACATCCTTGCCCGCCAATAGCGCC
>CAVESN010000019.1:7153-21220 GCA_963618365.1 Bacteroides uniformis | reverse complement strand
GCGCCTGTATTACCAGATCGGGATGGGTGAAATGGGGTGTGACGACATGGATGACATCGACCTCCTTGTCCGAGAGAACCATCGAAAAATCACATGTCGCTTCTCCCCCGTAGATTGCGGAGAATGCCTGTGCTTTCTCCTTTTCGATATCCACCGCCCACTTCAAAATCGCCTTGCTGCTTTTTGCTATCGCTTTTCCGTGGTTGCGGCTCACAGCTCCGCAGCCGACGATGGCTACCACCAATTTTCCGTCACGCATGCTTACTCCTTCTCCCTTTGGGCTCTTCCACTCCGCCACTGGCCCGGAGTCACATCTTCCACCTGCTTGAACACCCTGAGGTAGGTCCTCAAGCTCCCGAATCCGCACATCGATGCGACATCAGCAACCTTCATCCCCTCGCTGAGCAGCTTTTTGCTCAAAAAGAGCCGATAGCGGGTGATATAGTCAGAAATGTTCATCGCATGAAATTTCTTGAATGTCCTTGAGAGATAGACGATGGAGACACCAAGAGAGTCCGCAAGGAGGCTGACGTTCAGGCTCTGCTCCTGGTAATGGGCATGGACGAACTCAATCGCCCTCTGGTAGATGGCATAGCTTTTGCTGGAAGCGTCGGCATATTGGCTATTCACCTTGGAGATGGCAAGGCATAGCCGCTGCACCAAATCCTCCACCTCCTTTTTGCTCTTCTCAAGGTTGTCCCCCTGGATGATGGGATTAAGCGTCAGTTCGGGAAGCGCATCCGTATAGCGCGCATCCAGCTTGCTCGCGCTGCGGTAGGCAGTGGAGGCAATGGAGAAGAGGAGATAGCGGAGGCATTTCGGGCTGGCTCCCCCCTTTTGGTTCTCCTCGAAGATACGCTCGATCAGCGACACGCACTCCATCGAGGCACCTTCACCAATCAACCTGGTCAATTCCAGCTCATTTTCCGTGGTGTAGGAAAAACTCACCTGGCTGGTCATTCCCCTCACATCGCCATAGTTCAAGAATTCATGCACTCCCTGCCCTTTCTCGTACTCAAGGACATTGATTGCCTCAAGGTACGCCTCCCCCAGCTTCTCAAAACCCACTACCGGAAAGGAGGATGCTCCATACTGGCAGGAAAACCGTTCGCTCAGCTTTTCCACCTGGCGGAAAAGCTCCTCTCCCAACGGTTTCTTGCTGTTGAGGATAAAGAGGCTCCCATGGCTGCTCTGTGCGGGAAACAGGAGCACTCCTTTTTCCCCAAGCTCCTTCTGTAGTGCGGATGGGAATTCCTTCTTTAAAACGGTGTCGCCAAGCACGAACAACATCACAAGGAAATGGTTTCCAATGAAAGAGATTCCACACTCTTTCAACGTAGCAAGGGAAACTGGCTCACCATGCTCCATCAACTCAGTGAGCGTATGCTGCTTGAGCGTCTCCGCCTGTGCCTTGAGGATGTTGCTCAAATCCTCCGCCCTGGCAGAGAGCCCTTTCATCGAGCTTACGAAGGGAAAGTATTCATTCGCAACCTTCACATCCAAATCAATCTCCGTGCCGCTTGCCTTGATTGCAGCCTCGAACGAGTCCCAGTCCCTCTTCAAACGGAAGCAGAGGATGAAGGCTCCGATGGCGCCTGTGGCTAACAAGAGGCATGCCACCATCAAGAGGTATCCCGCCATCTGCTGGAACACCACACCTTTCTTGGTCACAAGACAATAGGTGTAGGGGCTAAGCGTGCTTTGTAGCGACTCGACCAGCTCTTTCCCATTGAGAATCTCCGAGAAATGGCTTGGCTGCTTCCCGGAGAAGGAGCAGAGCACCTTCTCATCCTCACACAGCAGGAGGTCCCTCTCCTCTCCGAAGACCGGTGCGAAGATCTCCCCGAAGGAGACCACGCAACCAAGGTACCAGTCGTGGAGTTTCCCACCCCGGGAATAGTTGAGCGGCTTGATGAAAAGCATGCGCCGGACTATTTTTCCGTCAGGATCTGTCGTATTGGCACCAAGAATCCTGAGTTCGCTCTCCTGTCTGCTCAGTAGCGATTGTATCTCTGACCTCTCCATGTCCAGGTCGAATTCGTCGCGAAGGAAGAAATCGGTGAAATTTCCCCAGCTCTCCTGGCTGATATACCGTCCCAGCTTCGGGCTGAAGACCATGGCACAGGATATGGAAGCGGAAGGGACAAGGTTGCGGATGATGGTTGAGGCCTGATAATACTCCAGGCTTGTCGGCTCATCCATGCCACGGGCATAGGGAAGGAACCTGTCATCAAGCAATATCCCCTGGCCAAGGGCATTTACCGCATCAAGCTTCTCATCGAACTCCCAGGAGAGGGACTTGAGGATAAGAGAGGAGCTCTCCTTTGCACTGGAGAGCACCTTGCGGGTGCAAAAGATGCAGAAAAGGATGGCAAGCATCATCGGGACGAGGCTTGCGGCAAGATAGGAGAAAAGCCAGCGGCGCACCATGCTCCGCTTGAAAAGGTTCGTGTGTCTTGCCGTCATACCTCGAATGCCCCTTACTGCCCGCACCAATGATTGTCGACTTTGCTCGAAAAGACCTTCTCCTTCAGCTTGGAGAGGAAGAGGTTCTCGTCCACAGGAAGGTCGACCCAGTCATTTATCCAGGATGAGAGGTGCATGGCATTGGAGACCTGTAGCGCATTGATCCCCTCAAATCCGCTTGCAAAGAGGGGCGCATGGTTGAGAATCGCGTCGCAGAAGTTTCGGATGATCCCCATATGGGCAGTATAGCTCCCCTCTACAGGCACCTCATAGGAGGGAAGGACGTCAGGCTTTCCAAGCCCCCCCTTGAATGTCCTGTTGAACTCGGATAGCGATGTCGCAACAGGAGTGATGGTGATCTTCTTCCCATCCTCGATGACCATCTTTCCCTTGTCGCCGTCAATCTCGATGCGGTTGGTACCCGGCCAGTCGCTGATGGTGGTCATGTAAAGGCCGGTCGCTCCTGTGGGAAATTCCAAGAGCGCCTCCATCTCGTCCTCCACTTCGACATTCCTCCACTTGCCGTAGTACATCTGGCTCTTAAGCCGCGCCGGCATGCCGCAGATCCACTGGAGCAAATCGAGGTTGTGGGGGTTCTGGTTGAGCAGCACTCCCCCTCCCTCTCCCGCCCAGGTGGCCCTCCATCCTCCCATGTCATAGTAGGATTGGGGGCGGTACCAGTTGGTGACGATCCAGTTGGTGTGCAGCATCTGCCCGATGACCCCATCCCGCATCAAATCATGCGCCTTCTGGTAAACGGGATTGGTGCGGAGGTTGAAATCCATGGCATAGACCTGCTTGGGATGGAGACGGGCGACCCGGTCCATCTTCCTCACCTGGGCCACATAGACCCCCGCAGGTTTCTCCACAAGCACATGAAGCCCTGCCTCGAGACCCATGATCGCATAGGTGGGGTGCCAATAGTGGGGGACGCAGATATGGATTGCGTCCACCTCCCCCGAATGGATAAGTTCCTCTGCGGATGAAAAAGTCTTCACCTTTTCCCCGATGAGCTCCTTTGCCTTACGCAGGGCATTCGGATCGGTGTCCGCCACTGCGACATACTCCAGGCTCGGAACCTCCCCCTTGACCAGTTTCTTCGTGTGCTGGGTGCCGATTTTTCCCAGTCCAATCAATCCGTAACGTACTTTCTTATCCATACAATTTCCTCAGGACGGAAAGCGCGAGCTTGCCATCACGCTCGATGTCATCCGTCTTTCCCTCGATTGAGAGATCCCCTTGATATCCAATCGCCTTGAGGGAAGAGAGGAATTCAAGCGTATCCTCATCCTTCTCGTCCAAGGGATAGGCACGGCTGCCACGCACCGCGATGTGGGCATGGACAAGCTTTCCCACCATGGGGATATGCTCCCATGGTTCATTCTCGCTCACCATGTGGAACATGTCCGCCAAAATAGCAAAATTCTCCTTGCCGACAAGGGAAGAGAACAAGGCTCCCTCGGTAAGGGAAAGAAGCACATTGGTCTCCTTCCTGTTCAGCGGCTCGAGAGCAATCGTGATGCCATGCCTGGATGCGACATCACATGCTTTCCGTGTATGGGTTGCAAGGATTATGGCAGCCTCCTCAAGGCATATTCCCTGGGGCACCATCCTGCTCTTTCCGCTTCCAAAGACGACGATCTTTGCGCCGAGACGACTCATGCGGTCGAATCCCTTTTCAAGGTAAGCGCTCTCCTCAGAGGGGTCTACGGTGAAAAGATGCATGCCTTTCGGATAGAGCAAGTTCATCTTCTCCACCTTGATCCGATGCTTCTCGTTCTCCCCCAGAAGGGATTCGAACTCCTTTTCGTCCATATTCGCGACTTGATTGAAAGGAAGCTCAAGGTATTCGAAGCCGGCTCTCTCGGCTTCATCCCACGCTTCCCCCTTTGCACAAAGCCCGATTCTCATTCCTTCACCTCCAGACCCTCTTTGGAAATGAGCGCCACGTGGCCATCATAGCTGACTTTCACACGCTCTCCAAGCTGGACCTTGACGTCGGTTTTCTCGGGAGAGATTACGGCTACCATCATCATCGGTGCCTTTCCCCTCAGGGAAGTGACAATCTCGTGCGTGGGCTCCTTGAGCGAATAGCCATAGCTGATCCACCCGTACTTGGGATCCTCCGAACCGAAGTAGCACTTGCTCTCGCATTTTTGGGAAGAGAAGAGCATAGCACGCCACTTGTTCCCTTTGGGAGTGGTGAAGAGAAAGGAGTCATCCTTTCTTTCCATTTCCCCCTTTGCGAAGTTCAGATACCACTTCAAGTCGTGCTCCTTCTCTCCAAGGCCGGTTATCCTGTCGACAATCAAAAACACTCCGCCACTAAGCCGTACGGCCTGACGGCGTTGCCAGATTGGATCCTCAAGATATGCGTATCCATTATGACTGACATCAATCAGCCAATTCTCCCCTTGCTTCTGAAAATTGTGGAGGAAGGTGCGCACCCCCCTGATCCTCTCGGTCTGTCCGGGGAACTGCCCCATCTGGAAACCGTCCACATCAAGCACGTTGTGAGCCTTCTGGAAGGTGAAATAGTGCCTCCAATCCTTCCACACCGAGCTGTTGTAGACGAACCGTCCGCAGTCTACCAGAATGTCCTCCCCTTTGGCCATCAGCTCAACATGACCCTGGTCCCAATGGCTGTGGGTGGTCTTTTCTCCACGCTCGATGTTAAAGCCGTGCACAAGCAGGTAGTCGTCCACACTTTCGAATCCGCTGCGCATCACGTACATTCCCTCGTACAAGTTGGCATCAAGCTCCTTCGGCGCCTCCCCTTCCTTTCTGGAAGTGGCGAAGTAGAGGAAATCCTTTCTTCCCGTCTTCTTCGCCATGAAGAGAAAGTAGGCGCGGATCTCGTTGAGGTCCTGAGGCCAGAAGGAGAGGTTCATCCCCTCGAACGGGCTCCTGTCCGCACGGCTTGTGGTGAAGTCCTCACGATCCGCATCCCCGATCATCGGAGTGGAGAGGTCGGGCTTGACCAGCTTTGCCACATAGTCGGCGCACTTCACAAGGATAGGCCAGCAATAGTCGGGAACAGGGTATCCGTTCTCCGTCAGGATAAGGTAGGCCTGAAGGAAGCTGATTGCCGCAGTCAGATGGTAGACGGGAGTACGCTCCATGTGCACTCCGTTCACGTCGAACGCATAGCGGATCTCATGGCTGAAACGGCGCACTCCCATCACCCTCCACTCACAGCTGGCCGCAAACTCGGGAAGCATGACTCCCAGCTGCACGAGCGCAGTGACCTCCATGCTGAGCCAGTTGCTGGATGACTTGTGGTTGGAGTAGTGGGTCATGAGGAACTGGGCATGGTCATGCATGGAGTTGAGGAAGATGACGAACGAGTCGTCATCAAAGCTCTTGCTGCTACGGAAGACCTCAAGGCAGGGAAGCCAGGTAGTGTAGATCCTGGCACCGCACTCAAGGGTTCTCCAGGCATGACCGTTCTGGCGGAAATGGGTCTGTCCGTAGGTACTGTCATCCATGAAGGGATCCACCTTCCAGAACGAGACGAAGCTTTTCATCTCATCCACAAATTCCTTCACGTACTTTTCGTCTCCTCTCTGGGCATAGGCCCTGGCAAGGGGTTGCCAGTAGAGGGTGCGGAAAAGGGACCAGCTCCACTCGTTGTCCTGACTGGTGGAAAGTGTCGGATTGTACAGCCAATCGATCGGCCCCTCGAACTGATGGCCGAAGAGATAGTGGCGCATGGTCGCATCCGCCTCCTCGAGCATCTTCGGGTCATCGGTGTGCACATCCTTCTTCTCAAAGAGATAGACGGGATTTTTCCGGGTGCGGAAATGGGTGATGACGGCATGGACCGCATCCTCAAGCTTTCCCTCTTCTTTCAGCATGCGCGCCTCTCCAAGCGAAGGATGGTTCCAGTCCAGACGGGAGGCGAAAAGTTCGTAGTTTTCTCGATTCATAACTTCGTATATTCCTTACAATCAGGCGGCCAGCCATTTAGCTGACCGCCATAACAGCACAAACTGAGTTATTTCGCCATGTAGCGGTCGTAGTCGGCCTGCTTGATGGCAATTGCCTCCTCAAGACCGAACTTCTTCAACTGGTCCTGGTAGGCCTTGAAGGTGGCATCGTTAATCGGGGTGTCACCCACGATGAACTTGGTCTCCATCTCGTTTGCGTAGGTGGTGACGTTGTTGGTGATCTGGGCAAGTCTCTCGCCCTCCTCGCTGGTCGCGGTCACCGGCGGCATCATGTACTTGCCGTAATCGGTCTCAGCCCACATCTTGACACCTTCGGAAAGCTCCGGCATCGAGTAGTACTGCTCGTTGTGTCGCTTGTCGACGACAAAGGGACCGTTGGTGGTCGCGCGGATGTAGTTCGCCATCACCTGGCTCATCGAAAGCCCGTCGGGGTTGTGCATGACGAGGTCGGTATAGGTCGGATACCCGTCCACCATCGTGTAGCTCACACCCTCGATACCGAAATTGGCGAGCAGGTGCCCCTCTTCACCATATTGGTAGTCAAGCAGCTTCGCGGCTCCCTCGACATCCTTGCAGCTGGTGCTGATTGCCGCGGACGGACCTGCATCGCTGTAAAGGGAAGTCATCTTCGCGAACTTGGAGAAGCGGTCCCTGCTGGGAGAAATCGGGCGGCAGGTGACAAGCTCGACGCTCGGGTCGGTCTTCTGCATGGCAGGAAGCCAGGTACCGATGCCGGACCCTCCGGGAGCATAGCCGGCTCCGGCAAGATTGTTCAGGATCTTGACGCCAAGACCTTTCTTGTCGACAGCCAGATAGTCGTTGTCCAAAAGCTTCTCGGCATAGAGCTTGTGCACATACTCCAGATACTCCTTTCTTTGTGGCTCAAGGTAGCCGTGTCTGACCTTCCCATCCTCGACATAGAAGTCATCCCAGCTGTCAAACCCGGGTGCGAAGACGCGGTTGATGTGGTCGGGTCGAATGCAAAGGGGAATCTGGATACCCATCTTCTGGAAGGCAAGCGCCGCATTGTAAACCTCCCCGGGAGTTGCAGGAATCTCGTGGATGCCAGCTTTCTCCAGAAGGTCCTTGCGCCATACCCATCCCTCGCTGAAGACAAGCGGATTGTTCTCGTAATCCGCCCCCCTGAGGTAGGGGAAGGCATAGTAGGTGCCATCATTTGTGCTGATCATCTTCGCGATATCGGGATGCTCGTGCAAGAACTTGGTGATATTGGGGCAGTACTTCTCGAACACGTCATTGAGCGGAATGATGACACCATCCTCGATTGCGACCTGCGGCCCGCCCGGATAGGCGATCCACTTGTACTCGATGATGTCGGGATAGTCACCACTGGCAACCATGACGTTGAATGCATCGGCCATGGTCTTGCTCGGCGCATGCTGGAAGGAGATTTCGGTGTTGGTCCTCTTTTTCAGCTCCTTCCAGTATTCGGTTCCGCCAAAATCATTGGCAATCGCGGCGATGGCCGGATTGAGCGGCGCCCAATAGGTCAACTTGGTCGGCCCCTTCTGGGCTACTGCCCCTCCCGATGCCGCACTCTTCTCCTTGGCTCCATTCGCAAACAGACCGGATGCGAGGGCCACTACGGCACACAAAGCTATCAAAGCTTTCTTCATATGTTCCTCCTTTTAGCTCTCATCGCTAAAAACAAGCTGCTTCATATCGTAAGGAATCGACCACGAATCGTAGGAAGAGACCAGTCTCTCCTGAAGACCCTCAATCGTATAGTAGGCAGATTCCTTCTCATCCATCTTCTTGACCGCATGGGAGGAGAGGTCGGTGATTCCCACCTCCTGTGCCATCAAGACAGCCCTGGTATGCTCCATGGCGGCCTTAAGCGTGCATACGGGAATACGGTGCTCCTTGACGCAGCGCACGCTCTCGTAGAGCTTCTCCATCCGCTCCCCCTTGTCGACTTGGCGGTAATCCTTCAGGATGTTCCCCTCCCTGTCATAGGCAACAAAGCCATGGTCCTCCTCCTTGATAAGCCCCTTCTCGAACTCAAAAAGGCTGAGCGGCCCCACTTTCGCCGAATCAACGGCATGGCTTGTGTAGTAGTAGCAGGGAACGCCACGGTCAGTAGTCATAAGAAGGGCTGCAGTGTCATAGTTCTCGATGTCAGGACGCACCTTGACGAAGAGACCCTCCAGCTTTTCAACCTTTGCGCTCTCGTCCATTGCGTCTCCCAAAAGGAAGAGCTCGTTCTGGGCCTGATGGGCGCATGCGTTGCAGAAAGGACTGTCCAGCACCTTCTCGCCATGGCTGTAAAGTTTTCCCGCCCAACCATTACGCTGGTAGTAGATATCGTCACGCCGCATCAGTCTCAGCGTCTTCATTCTTAGGCAGGCGCCATACATGCCTGAGAGGATGTCCTTCTTCAAGGCAAGCACATCGCCAGAAAAACAGAGCTGGTAGCCGACAGCGACAAACTTACCCCTCTTCTCGCTTTCCCTGATCATCGCCCCAATCTGATCCATGCTGAAGCACACAGGCTTCTCGGTCAGCACATCGCACCCGTAAGAGAGCGCCTCCATGATATAGGGGTAATGGGTGTGGATCGGGCTGGAAACGATAGTCAAATCAGCACTGGATGAAGAAAAGAACTCCTCCAGGCTTGGATAGATGGGGAAACCTTTTTCCACCACGCTCTGGTAGAGGGGGCTCTTAGTAGCGAACGGATCCGCGATTCCCACAAGGACAGACCCCTCCACATCCCCTCGGAGATACTCCTTCACGTAGTTCTCTCCGTAGCCGCCCATGCCGCAAAGTAGCACCTTGACTTGCATCACCCTTTCTCCCATGCACTCTTGAGGATGGAAGGTGCGTCTACCTCTAGCGCACCGGTAGGACAAACCTGGAAGCAATAGCCGCAACCGATGCAATCTTCCGTCTTATGGGCCTTTTTCCCATCCAGCTCGATTCCCTTGTACCAGCAGACATCCTGGCACTTGCCGCAGCCGATGCACTTTTCAGGGTCGACCTGACGCTCCTGGTAGGCGTCGGCAAGCATGTTCTGCCGCATCTTGGCAAAATCGCCATCCATGCTGAAAAGTTTCAGCGCATCCCCCTTGAGGGAGTCGATATCGGGATATCCGTGGGCATCCATCCACTGTCCGAAGCGGCGAATCAAGTTGGCACACGCCATGGTTCCGCCACTACAGGCAAGGGCACCAAGCTGGACCATGTCAGATCCCGCCATGATGAGCTTGAGAGCTGGTTCATAGCTGAAGACTCCCCCTCCCGCATAGATAGGCGTGGTGATTCCCCTGCTCCTTGCTTCCGCAACCGCGTAGCAGACAAGCGGGTTTGCCTGTGTGCCACCATATCCCGCTCCCGGACGCGCCTGGGTCGTCTTCCAGTCAAGATCGAAATAGAAGGCTTTCCAGCGGGCCGTGGGTCCTACTGCGTCAGCTCCCGCACAGGTTGCCTGCCGCATGCTGGTAAGCGGGTCGCAATTCTCGATGGCGAGCTTGACCATGACAGGAGTTACGGGCACTTCGCGCTTGACCATCTGGGTGCAGTTGTAGACCAGCTGGTAGTAGTTGAACCTGCGATCTCCCGCAACTGCGACACCCGGGGTGTTGAAGTGCAGCTCCAAGGCATCCGCACCGGCGGCCACCAGCTCATGCGCCTGGATTTTCCAATCCTTTTCCCAGGATGCGTTCTTCAAAAGGTCGGAGTAATGTCCGATGGAGACCCAAAGCTTCACATCGGGATCCATCAGCTTCCTTGCCTTGCGCACCTCGAAGCAATACTGCTCGAGGTTAGTGATCGGGTCGGGCATCTGCCTGCCAACCGCATGGCTGTGAAATGCACCCTCCCCCCCGTACATAGCCTTGGCCGACGGATAGATGAAACCTCCTCCCCCTTTGCCATGGCCATAGTTGCGCATGACAATCGCGCCGGGATGGCACTTGGAAGACTTGATGACATTGTCGGCACCGCAGGTGGCTGGGCTCGATGCAATGACAAAAGGATTGACCATGTCGAATTTCTTTACTCGCAAATCTGCCATTTCTCACACTCCTACAACCAGCTGAGCAAACTCTTCGCATCGAGTGCGAATTGCTCGGCGGTATCCCCTTTGACAAACTCCAAAAGGGCCCAATGGTCCCCCTTGATATGCTGCATGTAACGGGACCAATCTTCTTTTCCTTCCGAAAGCGGGCGTCTGCCACTCTCGTCCCAATAGTAGACATGGATGTTGGTCACATAGTTCGCAACCAACTCCAAATCCTTGCAACGTCTCTGGACGCTGAGGGCGGGAGTCGGCTGCCAGAAGGTCATAAAGGCAGGACTTGCCACCTCGTCCAGAAGCCGCTTCCCGCTCTCCCCCCTGTCGGTGAGGGTGTTCTTGTGCCACTCCAGTGCGACCACCATGCCGTTGTCCATGGCTAGACGGGCCGCATCCTTCGCCTCCCTGACGATATTGAAGAACTCATCCTTTCCCACTAGGAGTGAACCCTTCACCCCTGCCCAGATGCGGATAAAGGGAGCGCCCAGCGCTTTTGCGCTTCGCACGCTCGGGCGGAAATCCATGTGGCATCCGAGGCGGTAGTAGGAGCCATAGCTCGCAATCTCTAGTCCCGCATCGAGCATCTTTGCCCTTACCAGGGAAGCCTGGCCGACATTTCCCTTTTCGAGGTGGTGGTTCTCACTCCACTCGATTCCCTTAAGTCCGTTCTCCCTGGCAAGGGAAATCACTTCGTCAATCGACCTCTTCTTGAAGGTCGCGCTCACCAATCCCGGCCTCAGCATCTCACATCTCCAGGACGGATTGCCAAATCCCCTCGTCGACAAGCACGCCCTCCTGGAGGGAGCGCTTTCGCTGAGCCTCCATTCCCTGTCCGGGATAGTGGACCTTGCATCCCTCTTTTGTAGGTGTGGATGCTTGCAGATCCTTGAGCGTCAGCCCAATCTCTCGAACCCGCTGCTCCCTGTCGGGAAGACGGCTAAGGTCGATCGCCATGAAAAACTGGGAGAGGTCCGTCTCATAGGGATAGGAGCCCACGTTCCTCGTGGTGCTTCCTCCGGACAGGGTCGCGGCTATCAAATCGAGAGTCAGGGAGAGACCGCTTCCCTTCCAGTATCCGATGGGCAGCACCTGGTGGGTCTCCAGAATCCTCGCAGGATCGCGGCTGATATTGCCATCCTTGTCGATACCGCCATCGACAGGACACATCACACCTTCTCTCTTGTACTTCTCAAGCTTTCCATAGCTGAACATGCTCATCGCCACATCGACAATCACAGGGCTTTGCTTGTACGGAACCGCTACCACCATCGGATTGTTCCCCAGCTTTGCCTCCTTCCCGCCCCAGGCTGGCATGTTCGGGGTGGTGTTGGTCCAGAGGATGCCGATGCAATCATGACGCGTCATCTCGATGCCGTAGTTGCCCGGCCTCATCCAATGGTTGTTCCCTTTCAGTGCGACCACTCCCACCGTATGCTCCTTGGCCAGCTCAATCGCCCTCTGGGTGCAAATCCATGCATTGAGGTTTCCCGGCCCCCTAAGCCCGTCCCAGCGCTCCATGCATCCGAACTCGCCCACCTTGACCGCCCGATGGTGCACATCAACCGCTCCCTGCTTGATGCTGGCGATGAACTTGGGAAAGCGGTTCAGACCATGGGTGTAGACCCCGTCGGCCGAAGCGTCGGCATACAGCTTTGCGCTGAGCTTGGCATCCTCGCCAGTGATTCCATACTTGTTCAAGACGCGCTCGAACTCCCTTACCATTGTCTCATACGGTACTCTCATGCTCTCACCCCTTTACTGCGCCAATCATGACGCCCTTTACAAAATATTTCTGCAGGAACGGATAGACCGCAAGAATAGGTGCGGTCGCAACCACGATGGTGGCATACTTGACGGTATCACTGGCCATGGCGAGCGAATCCTGTGCGCCGCTTGTCATGATATCGGTCTCATCCTCTATCAGAATCTGGCGGAGCACCAGCTGAAGCGGATACATGGCCTGCCTACGAAGGTAGATCATAGCCGGGAACCACGAGTTCCAATGGCTGACCGCATAGTAGAGGGTGATGACTGCGATGGTTGCCTTGGTCAGGGGCGCCATGATCTGGAAAAGAATCGTCACATGGCCCGCACCATCAATCTTTGCCGACTCGGGAAGGCTGTCGGGCACCGCCGCCATGGCAGTGCGCATGACAATCAGGTTGAACGTGCTGATCGCCGAAGGAAGGATCAATGCCCATCTGCTTCCAATGAGATGGAGGTTCTGGACAACCAGGTAGGAAGGAATCGTGCCTCCCTGGAAGTACATGGTGAAGACAATCGCGAGGGTGAAGAAGCGGTTGAGCATGACACCCTTGCGGGAGAGGCAATAGGCACCAATAAGGGAGAGGATGACATTGATGAAGGTTCCGACCACCACCACGAAGACGGTGTTGCCATATCCGGTAAGGATGTTCCGGTTGCGCATGACAAGGGAGTAGCTGAAGGTCGAGAACTTGATCGGGTGCCAGAAGATGCCCGAGTGCTTCATCACCTCAACAGGATCGGAGAGCGAAGCGAAGATGATGTTCAGGACGGGAATCAGGACACAAAGGCTGAAAAAAGTGCAGAGAAGAACGTTCACCACGTGGAAAATCTGCTCGCCGAGCGTATAACGTACTTTCATCTTCTCACCTCACCATAGCCCGCTTCCGGCCACTTTCTTGCTGAATTTGTTCGCGCTCCAGACCAAAGCGAAACTGACGACGGAGTTGAACATGCCCACCGCGGCGGAGTAGGACCAGTTCATCTCCAAGAGCCCCTTGCGATAGACATAGGTGGAAATTACATCCGCAACCTCATAGGTGAGCGGATTGTACATGAGAAGGATCTTCTCATAACCCACATTGAACATCTTTCCTATCTGCATGATCAGCATGACGACAATCGTAGGCACAAGGCAGGGAAGCGTGACGCTGGTAAGCTGGCGCAACTTTCCCGCACCGTCGATGCGCGCCGCCTCGTACAGCTCCTGGTCGATGGCCAGAAGTGCGGAGAGATAGATGATGCTGTTCCATCCCATGTTCTGCCAGATGGCGCTGATGATATACAGCGGAAGGAAATATTCCTTGGAGTTCAACATGGAGACCGGCTTCCATCCGAAATGGGAGAGAAAAAGGCTGATCGCCCCATTCTGGTTGGTAAGGTCCTTCATGATGGAAATTGTGACGACAATCGAGATGAAGTGGGGAATGTAGGTGATGGTCTGGACAATGCGACTGAAAGAGCGGGTGCGCAAATCGTTGATCAGCAAAGCCAGTAGAATCGGCATCGGGAAGGTGAAAACCAGGTTGGTAACCGCGATGCGGATGGTGTTCACCAAGACACGCTTGAAGTAGTAGTCGTTGAAGAAGGCCTTGAAATGCTTCAGGCCGACCCACTTGCTGTGGAAAAATCCCGTTGCGGGCTTGTAGTTCTCGAAGGAGATGACCAAGCCAAACATGGAACCATATTGGAACACGACGTAATAAAGGAGCACGGGAATGAACAAGAAGTAGAGCGTCTTGTTCAATTGCCAGTCTTTTCGTATCTTTGCAGCCAACGGCAGCGACTGCTCAGATTGCTTGCTTTTGTGCAAATGCATTCAATCCTCCCGATGAATGAATTCATTATCCC
>CAVESN010000019.1:0-6992 GCA_963618365.1 Bacteroides uniformis | reverse complement strand
TGTCATCATTTTCACCGAGAAACAACCAAATCATAATCAGTCAAATTGCCATCAAAAACCCGATTTTTCATCGAAATTAAGCACTTTTCATAAGCATTCATGTATATTCAAAGAAAAATGATGACACTCAAATTTTGAAAATGCCATTTTGACGGCGAAAAAAGAATGGTTTACGCTTAGCCCATTATGATCCACAACCCCATTATCCGCGGTTTCAATCCCGACCCTTCCGTCTGCTATGCAGAAGGTACCTATTATGTAATCAACTCGACCTTCGAGTACTTTCCAGGCCTCCCCATCTGGGAGAGCAAGGATCTGGTCAACTGGTCCTATTGCGACAGTGTGCTTACCGATACTGACCACCTCAATCTTGCTGAGTGCGAGAACAATCAGGGCCTCTATGCCCCGACCATCCGATTTCAAAAAGGGGTGTTCTATGTAGTGAACACCAACAAGTACACAAAGGAAAACTTCATCGTCTCTTCCCCTTCCATCCACGGCCCATGGACCATGCCATCCTTCATCGCGAAGAACGGCATCGACCCCTCCCTCCTCTTTCTGGAAGACGGAAGATGCTTCTATTGCTCCAACGGCAGGGACCATCAAGGAAGGCAGGGAATCTTCGGTCAGTTCATCAACCCACAGACGGGAGAACTACATGGAGAGATGCGGCTACTCACCTACGGTTGTGGAGGACACTCCACGGAGGGGCCGCACATCTACCAGATTGGCGGTTACTACTACCTCCTAATCAGCGAGGGAGGAACCGGGACCGGACACCATATCTGCTTTTTGAGAAGCAAGGAAATCTTTGGCCCCTACATCCCTGGCAGTCACAACCCTGCCCTCAGCCATGCGCAGCGCAAGGGGCATGAAATCCAATCCACGGGACACGCAGATCTGCTATTGACACCAGAAGGAGACTGGTACGCTGTCTTTCTCGCCACACGAAACGCCTCAAAGCAAACAGGAAGGAACCTGGGCAGGGAGACATTCCTCGCCCCCGTGACATTCAAGGATGGTTGGCCGGTCATCGGAAACAACGGTTTTGTCGAGCTCTCTATGGCAGGCGGCTATGCAGAGCTTGCCTCGAGAGACCATTTTAGCCTCTCCTTCGGAAAGGATCTCTCCCTTTACCCCGTCTTGAAGGTGCGCGCACCCCATGAGGAAAACTACCTGCTGGACAAGGAGGGAAAGCGGCTGACACTCAAAGGCACCTGCCCGATTGGAAAGCATCTCGGACACCCCACCCTGCTTGCAATCAGGCAAACGGAGTTCGTCTCCTCGTTTCATGCGCTTCTGGATGTGGAAAGCCTCGAGCAGGAGGCCGGCATCGCGCTCCTACACAACTCGAACTACTACTATGCGCTCACGGTGCAGAAGGAAGGAGAGCTTATGCGCGTCTCATTGGACAGGATGGTCCATGGCCATCTCTCCAGGAATGAGAGCATCCTCGTCGATGCGCAAAAGAGTGCGAGTCTCTCCATCCTAAGCGACAGGAAGTGGTACACGTTCCTCCTTGGAAAGACGGTGATTGCCAAGGCACCGATATATGCGATGAGCAACACCACTTCGTTCGACGGAAGCTTCACCGGTGCGCTGTACGCAATCTTTGCCGTCGGAGGGAAGGCAACCTTCCTGGATGGGATGGAGATGGAAACGGTGGAGGATGATTGGGTAATGCCGGTCATGGACACCAACTCCTGGATTTGACCTAGTAGCGCACCACCGTGGAGATGTAGATGGTTGATTTGAAGGTGCCTGCGGCAAAATAGCCGCCACTTTGGTTGGAGGAGAGCGCCTCCTGGTAGGTGAGTCCACTTGTTCCGTAATAGATGTCGTCAGGAATCTTGATCCGTATCTCTCCCTGGTATGAGTAGGTCTTCGAATAGTCTCCACGGCTTGTGGTGCCGTCCACCACCATCGGCACCACCACGTACCGTCTCCTTCCCGCCGCAGAGGGATAGGAGGTTGATTCGTCACCACGAAGATCGGTGGAGGTGGAGGTATAGTACCCTTGCATCTCAACCGAATCCGACATGAAGAGAGTGCTTGTTCCCGTTCCCACCAGCTCCAGGTAATAGGGGATGCGGATGGAGGAGCTACGGGTATTGACGAATGAGAAACTTCCCCCTGCAAGGTAGTCGCTTGTCGGACTGAGCACAATCGAGCAATAAGAGTCGGTGATGGAGGGCGGCGTGTAGACCTCATGGGAGATCGTCGCGCGGTAGGAAAGAGTTGCAATGCTCTGGTAGGTTCTGATGACATCTCCCGCATCGAGAGGATACCGGTCTGCGAGAGAAAGCGGCGTGACACTGAATGAGTGCTCCTTCACGCTCTGCGCGCTGCTCTCGTCCGGCTCTGTGCCGGTTCCCAGGATGGTGAAGGGAAAAGAGTGGGTGTCGGAGCCATTCTTGGTGTAGTTGCAGAAGAAGCTCGCCCTGTAGTCCCGTGTAAGCACATCGGAGTAGTCGCGGTCGAAGACAACCAGGATATCGACATGGGTGTTCTGGTACTTGGTTCCCGATGGTGTCTCAACAGGAATGGCTACTTGCGCGTTGCTCTCCCCTTTCAGCCAAAGGAACCTTGCGTTGGCCGCATAGCTCCCCTCCACCGCCATTAGAGCATGTTCTCCGCTTCCCCCGAAAACAGCCCCGGTAATCGGCACATCAGTATCGCTATAGGCACCGACGGGCCGGGAACGGACAAAGATTTCCAACGTGAAGGGAATTTTTGGCTTCGAGGCATCGGAAGAGACGAAATAAAAGCCGTCGGCCGCAGGATAGACCGATATGGAGAGCGAGCTGAGGTCCTCCTGATCGATTCCAAGCAGGTTTACTTTTCCTGCAAGATGAAGTGTGTAGTAGTACTGGGACGTATCGTAGCTGTAGGGAAAGATACCTCCCGAGACCTGGTTCTGGTCCGTCATGGAGGTGATCGCCCATTGCGTTTGCTCGAACGTGACCGAAGAGGATGCGCATAAGGGGGTAAAGAGAATCAAAAGGGTTGCTACTAGAGATGCAATTCTTCCCATCATCTCCTCCTATTGCGCCATCACCGAAAGAGTGATGGTCGAGAGATATGCTCCCGAGGGAGCAGCCAAGACATCCAACTCGGCAAGCGAGTCGAGGTCCAATTGCACGTACAGCCCCATCCGTCCGAACGAGGTCAGGGAACCGGCCGTGTTGTAGATCCTGGAGAAAGAGGAAGGATATGGCCCAGCACTGCTATAGCAATAGGTACGGCTGATCCGGCTCCCATCATCAGGTTCGGGATATTGGATGTACAGGCGATATTCGACTCCCTCGTATCCTCCCCCCTCTCGGGGCATAAGCTTGTCGTGGGTGATGGTGAGGGTGGTGTTCGCATAGTTGGAAACCATCCCCCACGTACCGATTTGCAGTCCGTGGTCACTAGAGCGCACCAGGTACTCCGATTTGTCGTTGTCCAGCCCCTCATTCAGGAAAAAGGCATATTCATCCGTGTAGTTCAGGTCAGCCCAGACGGACATGGTCGAACCAATGACGCCGGTGATTTCGAATGAGGCGCGATCCCCCTCCATGGAGAGTGCGTGAAGCAGGGAGGAGAGAGCGAGCAGCAAGAGAGGCAAAACGTTCCGTTTCATGATGTGGACACCGTCACCGTGATGGTCGCCTGATAGCGTCCCGCCACAAGGAGCGCCGACGCATAGTCGCCTCTGTCGATGATGAGAGACCCGGCTCCCTTGCGTGCAAAGGAGTAGGTCACATTCCCTATCGAAGTGAATGAGGAGTAATCTCCCCAGTTTCTTGACCTGTATTGTGGAGTAAACGAAAATTCCCCGCTTCTTTCTCCCCTGGCATCAAGCGAGACGATGAAGGAAGAGTCGTCATATTCTTCCATCTCTTGTCCGTTCATCATCACAAGGTCCCTCAAATAATAGGTTTTTCTCGCGCCCTGGGTACGCACACTGCCTGTGAACGCGGAATTCGATGGGTCAAGGGAAAGGGTGGCAGAGCTGTTGTTTATCGAGACTACGGTGGGGAACGCCTTGACCTTGAGCGTGTAGCCCACGCTTTGGCTCGGCATCTCGCTGTTGGTCAAAGGGCCGCTTACGCTGAAAGTGACATGGATGGTCTCGGTTGTCACCACGGAAGAGCCATACGGCCTTTGGTAGTCGAGTGACCAGGAAAACAAGGGAACAACGAGAGCAGAAGCATCCAAAATCGCATCAGTCACATTCCAGGACCCATACGTATCCGTGTAGCTGGAAAGGACGGGAGTTATGGAAAGGTGGAAATCATCAACCGTCATGGAGTTGATGGGCTTACGCAGCGCCTTGAAAAGCAAGGTTGCGCTCTCCTGCTCGATAGCAAGAAGAGGTGCACATGCAAGCAAAAAGGGCAAAAGAAGCATCTTCATTCAACTGCCATCTCCACATGCAGGTAATCTGAATAGGTGTCCGCGCCAAGGCCCAGAAAGGAACTTGGCTCGATTGCAACTGCAAATACGCATACTTGGTTCTCCCGCCCCACCTGGAAGGATGAAGGAGTCCAATGGAAAGAAGTTCCCTCGTTGTCGACATGGGTATAGGAAGACGTTCCGCTTTTCCGGAAGGAGACCGTATAGGGAATGGCAATTGTTGCATCATGCTCCCCCACCAGGACTCCATGCTCCGGGGTTATGGTGAACCGCTTTCGTGAGGTTGAACCGGGGGTGGATGCAAGCGCCGCAAACTCTCCGGCATGGTTGCTTGCTACTTCACCAATCAAGGCGACCACATGGTCCCTTCCCGATTCTGCCGTGTAGGTGATATGGCCTGGAGTGCTTTCAAGCTCCACCACGGAGAAGGTGTCGGAAGCTGGCACATCGAAATAGAAAGGCTGGGTGATGGAGGCAAAGCAACAGCCCGCGAAAGAGACCATGCAAAATACCAACAGCACTTTCCTGTCCATCACTACCCTCTCCTCAAAAACGGCAAACCTTTGTCATAGGTTGCTACATTTCCATTGAAGAGACAAGTGCTAATTAAAGAAAAAAAGACTATCGCAACGACAAAAACAAGGAATTTAGAAAAATTTTGCTGAATCCCAAAATCCAGAAAAATCGATTATTTCTGTCATAAGTTACCGATACACAATCAAAGGAAGCAGTGCTTCCGATAAGAGCGCATGGTTCTTTGCATCCATATGCTGTCCATCACTTCCCGCTTTGCACACAAGGGAGGCGTCGAAAAAAGGAATGTCTGCCGTTTGACATATCGCTTCCAAGACCTTTGGATAACGGGCACTTTGACGTAGGCTCTCCTCGTCGAACTTGCGCGTAAGAAGCGCAGGAGAAGTCATGACAATGGGAGAGACCACCAAAATGCGGGGTGGCACATACGGTCCGTAGTCATAATCTCGCACCAGAAAGGCAAGTGTGGCGACCCGCTCAGCCACCATCTCGGCTGTTTGATGAAAATAGGACTTGAAGTCATTGGATCCCAGCATCAGGACCACCATGTCAAGGGGCCTGTGGCTGGAAAGTGCGACAGGGAGGAACTGCATTCCGTTGCGTATCGCCTTGACGGGGTCATCAAGTCCGCTGTTGCGGCCGCAAAGTCCCTCCTCCACGACACACCAGCCGGGAAGATGGTGCCCAAGAAGAGATGTCCAGCGGTGCTCCTCGTCATGCCGGAAGCCCGTATCCGGGTCAAGGCCGTAGGTGTTGGAATCACCGTAGCAGAGAAGCCTGTGCATCAATCCCTGGATCCTTTCGAGGAGAAATCCCTCCAGAGTTTCTCATAGGAGACAATCTGCTCGACGCTCCCCTCAATCCCCAGCTTGGAGGTGTCCAGCGATAGGTCATAGGTACGGCACATACCCCACTTCTTGTCACTGTAATAGTTGTAGAAGTTGGCTCTCTTCTTGTCGTTGCGAAGGCACATCTCCGCAGCCTTGCTTGCGTCCAGCTTGTAGAATTTGACCGCACGCTCCACCCTGGCCTCGATGGGTGCATGGATGAAGATGGAGAGCCTGTTGTCCATCTCGCGCAGAATGTAGTCGGCGCACCGTCCGATAATCACGCAGCTCCCCTTTTCCGCAATCTTCTTGATAGTCTGGCTGACAATCAGGAACAACTGGTCGTTGAGGGGCATCTCCGCAGAGCCGAAGGCCGATCCACCTCCAAGAGGGTAACTGCCGATGGCAAGGGAGTAGAAGAGGCTGCTGGAGGCCTTCTCGTCCGCATTATGGAAGAGAGCCTCGCTCAAACCGCTCTCTTTCGCGGCAAGAGCCACAAGCTCCTTGTCAAAGAAAGGAATGCCCAGCTTGTCCGCCAGCTTGCGTCCGACATAGCGTCCGCCACTACCATATTGTCTCCCGATGGTATATACCGTACCTTCACTCATTCGTTTTCGTCCTTCGGCGCAAGTATACCACAAACGACTTTGCCTAGAATCGGACAATTTTTGATTTTTTAGGGACGGGAAGGCCTACGCCTTGCTTGCGCTATGGCCAGTTAGTCTCCCATAGCGGAAAATGATTGTCCGCATACGGTGCATGTGGCGCTTGTTGCTTTTGCCGTGATTCCCCTGCTAGTAGTGGTATGTTCCCCTTTATCTGTGATGTCCCCACAGGAAGAGCACTGATGCCAATGGTATGTAGCGTCATATGACCAGCTGCCATACGAATGGGTGTGGCCGTCATCGCATCCCAAAACGCACAAGAGCATAGCTCCCAAAATCCCGACAAGCAAATTCTTCATTCGAATCCCTCCTCCTTGAAATTACCCGCTCCTTGGCACTTGTGCAAGGAACATCCGCTTAAGCAAATGATGGCTTATGTCAATTTCGGCATGGTTAGATCTCGGCTCCTCGGGGGTGATGACTGAATTGATGCCACAGCAATTGACCGCCATGTTCTTGCCGCTAAACCGCCCGGGGACCTTCAGCTTGGTCTTGCATGACCAGACAAGCCGCTCACTTCATACGAATGAGCGCCTATGGATAAGAGGAAGAGCTATCTCTCTTT
>CAVESN010000018.1:15353-24961 GCA_963618365.1 Bacteroides uniformis | reverse complement strand
TGAGAAATCCCCGTTTCCGTAGGGGAAACAGGGATTCTGGGGAAAACTTCCTTGAAAAATTTGTCCGCTTACAACTTGTCCTATTTCTTAATCCAGCGAGGGAAGCTGAACTCACCGCGGTAGTTGGAAGCGTTGTACTTCTCATACGTCTCGGGCGCGTACTCACCTCTTGGGTCATCAGGAAGCGGAGTGTCCTGGGTGTATACCCACAGCTGGTGGTTGTCCCAGCAAAGAATCTCTGGCCTGCGGTCCCCGGTGATGTTCTCCACCTCACAGCAAAGCGTCGGGTGTCCATCGTCGGGAAGCCGCACCACTTGCCTTCCGTCTCCATCGACAAGGCCGCCATTCTCCACATCCGCATTGAGGAGCATCAAGTCCACACCGTTTCCGTCCCAGTTGACCGGTGCAATCACGTTGCCGTTGGCAAGCATCTCCTTATGCCAGATCTCATTGCCATGGCAGTCATGCATGTAGACGATGCCATTGTTTCCCCAATAGGTGGTGGTGGCTATCTGTAGTCCATGCATTTGGGGATAGTAGTTGCCTACGCTGATGCGCTGTCCATGTCCGTTGATATCCTTCTTCAGAATCTTTCCGGTCTCCTTGTCCAGGATCATGAACCCTTCCCATCCGCTGACGATGGCAATGCGCTCCTCCTCATCCGGATCGAACTTGCCGATGATGATCTCGTCGGTATGGTCCACTGTCATGGGCAGACACCACTTCAGCTTTCCGTCATGGTCAATCATGTTGTAGCAGCTGTAGATTTCATCCTTGCCATCACCGTCGAAATCGTATCCATAGGGGAAGTGCCCGGTATTGTAGTGGCTGAACTTCCAAAGAAGATTGAAATCCTTGTCATAGACCCAAAGCCTGCTGTAGCGGTCCTTGATCAAAATGTCGCTGGGACGGGATTTCCCCGAGACATTGACGATCCGGATCGCGTCGACATTGAGCCTGGTCATGGCATACTTTCCGAACTCAAGGCTGGTGACCGTCCTAGGATCCTGGTCGTTGAGCGGTGCGGGAATCTCCTTGCGGACCTTGCCAGTCTTTCCATCCAGGATCATCACCTTGAAGTTCAAGCCGCAGATGACCTCATCCACACCATCCCCATCGATATCGTAGACCTGGAAGGGAAGATCGGTAGTCAGTTGCACCACCTCGTCATCATCCCTCGGCTCTCCAACCTGCCAAAGGATCTTGCCCGTCTCGAAGCTTACCGCAGTCATGCAGCTGATAAAGGGATAGCGGTCCTTGAAGACTCTTCGCTGGTGCTGGCACATGACAAAGAAGAGCTCATCCGTCCCGGTAAGATGGCCGAACCGGATTTGTCTTCCCGCCCCGAAATCCTTCAGGTCAAACTTCTTCCACAGCTTCGCCTTGGCATGCTGGCCTTGGAGTTTGGCAACCAAAGCCTTCTCCTCCTTCCTCCCATCCTCAAGGGCCTTTGCCACCGCTTCCTCCATCACCACCGAAACCTCACGGTAGAGGGTGGGGACACAGGCCGTCAGCGCGATGCAGCCGTTCTTCCACATGCCGTCGGTAGCCTCGATGACGCTCTTGCCATCAAGCTTGCAAAGGATGTGCTCTCCTTCAACCGCCACCTCGAGAAGATGCCAGTCGTCAGTGGACCAATCGACTTTGGCGCTGTTAAGCAAGGTGCGCTCCAACTTGTTGACCCGATAAAGAGCCACTCCTCCTTCCACCAGGTAGAACCCGTAGTGCATCATGCTTGTCTGATAACGGAACGCAATGCCGCTGATCTGGCTGTCAATCAAAGGCTTGACAACTGCCTTGACCGTGTAATCCTTCCAATCGACACCGCCGGTACGCAGGCAGGGAACATATTGCTTCGGCCCAGGCTCGCACAGCCGCTGCTGCTCCATGGCGTGATGACCATCCATGTCGGGATCGGTGACTATCCAGGAAGGTCCACGGAAATTGAAGTAGGAGATAGGGTCGAACCAAGCGCCCTTGTAACCCTTTTCCGGATAAAAATGATATTCCCCCATGGCCGAATGCTCATGGTCGTAGGGAAAACTGCCCAGCTTGAATGAGGAGAAATCCTCGGTGAAAATTGTTTTCATGTCCATATGGGAACCTCTTTTCCTGCCATCAAGTATACCAACCGACAGCTAGGTGAGGTTGCCCAAAGAGAAACCAATTATTGCTTGTTTCCGTATGACTCAGGTATGGTCGTTGTGGTGCTGTTCCCCTATGCGCTTGAGGAACTGGGAGGGAGACTCACCGTAGCCGTGGCGGAAAAACTTGGAAAAAGACTGGATGGTGTCAAACCCGAGGTTCCAGGCAACTTCCGTCACCGTGAGCTCGGAGTGCAACAGGTATTGCTTGGCGCTCTCCAGCCGGAGATTGTTGACATACTTGACCAACGGAACACCGAACTCCTTCGCCACAACACGGTACAGGTAGTCCTGGTTGTATCCGCACCCCTTTGCAAGTTCGGAAAGAGAGAACTTGTGGTCGATGTGGCGTGAGACATACTCGTTGATCGCCTTGATCGGGGGAGGAGCGGAAGCATCTAGGATTACCTCGGAAAGACCGATCCCCTCCTTTTTCCCTCCCGTGGTGCGGTCAAGATAGACAAGCGCCTCTCCCAGAAGGCTTGCGGCAAGTATCCGGTAGCCAGACTGCCGGATGAAGCGCTCATCGATAATCCTGTCAAACAGTTTCACAAGCTGCTGCCCGGAAAGGGGAATAACCAAAGGAAGATGTGCAAGAATCGACTGGTACTCAGGCTCCTGTGTGGAGAACTTCACCTCCAGCGTCTTCATCCCTTCCGAGCCCACCCTGAAGCTGTGGGTGCTGCCTTGCTTTACCAAAAGCAAAGAACCTTCACCCAGTGGAAAAGTTTTCCCATCCACCACCACAGTGGCGCCACCGGAGGTGACCACCTGTATCTGGTAGTCATTCTCATGGCGGTGCTCTCCCTTGACCAAATCCTTGCGGTAGGAAAAGCGGGCAGACAGGTTGATGGTAAGACCTTCCATGGCCCCAGTATGCCCCTTCTTCCCAGAAAAGGCAATTTATCAATGTCTTCTTCCTCTCTTTTTTCTCTCCCGATTCCGTATGTATTATTGTGGAGTTTGCCTCCCTCCCGTTTGGCACGTCACCCCTCAGCCTAAAAACACATTAAAATGTTTTCAATCAATTGGTTACCATCGCCATTAATGCAATCACAAGCATGGTTTTTCCTCCCCTTTTTCCCATTTAACTTTCACCTACGAAATAAGCATATGCCTTCCCAAAAGCGCTTTGATATAATTTAATTATTGTCTGAGCGCGAAAGCCCAGATTCTCCATAAGCAGGAAAAAGGAACACAAATGACTGAAACTTCTCAGACTCGTGCACTTATCGACAGGCGGCGGTATTGGCTCTCCATCCAGAGAAAAGCGGTACCCTACCTTCTTCTGGCACCGGTGATCATCTTCGTCAGCTGCTTCATGCTGTGGCCGATTCTCAACGTCTTCAAGATGAGCACGGAAAGCTATTATGCAACCCGGCCGATGCAGCGCCATTTCGTAGGGCTGGCGAACTTCGTGCAGGTCTTCACCAAGGACCCTGTCTTCGTGAAGACAATCAGCACCACAGTGCTGTATGTGATCGTAAGTGTCGCCATCCAGGGAGTGCTTGGCTTCTGGCTCGCATACCTGCTCACCCGCAAGTTCAAGGGGCGTGGCATCATCCGCGCTTTCTCCCTGATTCCCTGGGCTGTCGCCGGACTCATGGTAGGCATCATCTGGAACCTCATGCTTGGCCAGACCTATGGCGTCATCAACGACCTGCTCATGAAATGCCATCTCACCAAAACAAAGGTCTCCTGGTTCAGCAGCAGGAATCTGGCCCTTACTGCCATCGTCATCGCCAACGTCTGGCGCGGCATTCCGTTCTTCACCATCAGCTTCATGAGCGCCCTCTCCGGCATCAGCGAGGAGATCTACGAATCCTGCAAGCTTGACGGAGCAAGACCGTGGACGACCATGTTCCACATCACGATTCCGATGATTCGGGACACCATCATCGTCACTACCATGCTCAGGGCGCTGTGGACCTTCAACGCGGTCGACCTGATCATCAGCCTTACCGACGGAGGACCGAACCGTGGCACCACCACGCTCGCCCTCTACATCATGAGAACCTTCAGCGACAGCTTCAACTATGGCTATGCGTCGACACTTTCGACCATCTCAACCATCATCATGATGGTATTCGCCTTTGCCTACATAAAGATGGGCAAGCTCGGAAAAGGAGGCATCGTATGACCGCAAGCCGCAAACGCAAGGAGACGGCATACAGGGCGCTGACGCTCTGGCTCCCCCTCGCCATTTTCCTGATTGTTACCATCTTCCCCTTCTACTGGATTATCAACACTTCCCTGAAGGACTCGGTCGAGGTGGTGGCGATTCCCATCAAGTACCTTCCTTCCCATCCCTCGCTGGTGAACTACGTGCAGCTCTTCAGCATCTACGGATTTGGCAGGAACTTCCTCAACTCCCTGATTGTCGCCGTCCCGACAACCTTTGTCGTCACGTTGCTCAGCATGCTCAGCGGCTATGCCATGAGCCGTTACAAGTTCAAGGGCAAGGGACTCTTCTACATCTTCATGCTCATCACCCAGATGCTGCCGGCAGTCGTGCTTATGATTCCCTTGTTCCAGATCCTCAACAGCATGCACTTGATCAACAACTTGCTCAGCCTGGTGCTGATATGCTCTTGCACCAATCTGGCCTATTGCATGTTCATGATGATGGGATACTTCAATGCGGTGCCAAAGGAGCTGGAAGAGGCCGCCATGGTGGACGGATGCTCGCTGCTCGGCTCGATCTTCCGGATTCTGCTGCCCGCCATGAAGCCTTCCATTGTCGCCACCGGCGCCTACGTCTTCATCAACGCATGGAACGTATACGTCTATGCGACCGCCTTCATCACGAAGGTGGACAAGTACACGCTGCCACTTGCGCTGAACAAGTTCCAAAGCGAAAGCGGCACAGAGTACGGCCTTCTTGCCGCAGGATGCGTGGTCGCCTTGATTCCCGTCATCCTCATGTTCTCCCTGGTCCAGAAGCATCTGACCACGGGAGCCACCAGTGGCGCAGTCAAGGGTTAATATTGGTTCAAATAGGCAATGCCTAATAGTTTTAAGGAGGATTCTATGAAGAAGAAACTACTCACTCTCACCGTTCTGCTTGCCGCGGGCGTCTCTTCTCTCTTTGCCCAAGGAAGCAAGGAGACAAGCGCCGCTCCCGCAAAGAAGCAGGTGCTCAATTTCTGGTACCACTCCGGCGATACCATCACCGACAGCGTGTTCCGGGACTACTTTGCCAAGCTGAACAGCACCCAGGACAAGTATGAAGTGGTCTACACAAGCTTCAATTTCGCAGACTTCCAGGAGAAGTTCCAGATGGCGGTCATGACCGACACCATGCCGGATGTCGTCTCCCTCGGATTCTCCAACATGGCCACCTTCATCGCACAGGACACCATCCTTGCGCTGGACGACTATGTGGGACAGATTGACGGATACCAAAACCTCGACCCCGCGTTCGACGAAGGACTCAAGAACATCGGCGGTGGCAAGATCTACGGTGTGCCGTTCGCCTATAACCAGGAAGTCGCATGGTACAACACCCAGAAGCTCAAGGCGTGGGGGATTGATGTTCCTCTCACCCAGAAGGATTTCCTTGCCGACTGTGCGAAGTATGCGGACAACACCAACTCCACCTACTTCTACAGCCTCCGCGGCGTGCGCCCCTACGACAGCTTGGTCGCATGGCTCTTCACCTGGACCGACGGCCTCGGCTACAACGGTTCCTGGTTCGACGAGAACGGCAAGTGCATCCTCGCAAGAGCGGAGTTCGCCCAGGCTCTGGACGCCTATGCCAACCTGTACAAGGACAAGCAGGTCTCCGGTGACTCCGTGAACAACAACTTCAACCAGATCATCGCCGAGTTCGGAAGCGGCGTCTCCGCCTATATCGTCCACAACTCCTCCAGCGAGAAGACCCACCTGAAGAACCTCGGGGAAGGGAACTTCGCAGCCGCGAGAGTGCTTGCCAACGACAAGGGCAACTACTACGCATCCGGCCTTCAGCCGAACGTCTACTGCATCACCAAGAGCAAGGGAAAGAGCGACTACACCGGTGCCCTGTGGCTGATGGGGAAACTGGTCTCCACCGAGTTCAACGGAGAGCTTTGCGAGAAAGTCGGAAGAGTCCCGACCAACGTTGAGGTGCAGAAGCAGGATTGGTACAAGAACGATACGGAGATGGTGCTGTACGCCAGCTACCTGACCGATCCGAAGTACCACCAGATTGCCAACCCCTACTGGCTGCCCGAGTTCTCCACCTTCATCACCACTGACATGACCGCCGACTTCCAGGCCGTCATGCTTGGGGAAAAGAGCGCTCAGGCTTGCTGCACCGAGTGGGCGAACAAGATTGACGAGTATCAGGCATCCTATCTCGCCACCCTCAAATAAGAGGAAGAGATACTCCAAGCAGGGCTGCCGAAAGGCGGCCCTTTCTCATATCTACGCGAAAGGCACTTATAGGAGCCTTTCCCTGACGCAATTTGATGCTACGGCAAAGAAAGCTTTGGCCAAAGCGTTCCGGGATGGAGAAGATTGAACGAACGTGAGCAACAAAAAACCGACCCGGGAAAAGGAGGTAAACCCAAGGTCGGTTACAAAAGGAGGTTAGAAAAGTTTCCGATGTAGTGTGCGAAGTTCAAAAGAACCATCGCTGTGTCGTTATCTTTTCTAAGCGGGAAATATAATGAGATGAGATATTTTATGTCAACACGGTTGAACAATTTTTTTGGCTTTCATGCCCAGCATCCATCACCACACGAATACTCGATGGCAACAATTCGTTCACACATAAGCAATTACTTGTGGTTTTTGCATTCTAACGACTTCTTTTTGGACAGGAAAAGAGGGCTTCAAGATCGCTCTTTCCGCCCTCGTGAAAATCAGACGTTCTTCATGCTGACCGGTTGCCGCGTGTTCTCCAAAACGTCCCGCCACAGCGGGCCTTCCAGGTCCACATGGTTGCGGCTGGCGACACAGGCCGCGATGGGGATGTGGACGAAGCGGTTGTTGCACTCGCTGATCAGCATCTTCGTCTTGCCGGCCATGGCAGCATGCGCCGCATGGGCGCCCAGTCTTGCACAATAGATCGAGTCATAGCTGTCCGCCGCGACGCTGCGGATGATGTAGGAGGGGTCGATGTACTTCACGTTGCACACGATTCCCTCTTTCTGGAAGTATGCCTTGATCTGATCCTTCAGATAGAGGCCGATGTCATGGAACTTCACATTGCCCGAGGCATCCCGCTCCGAGGAGGGAGGGAGAAGCTCCTGCCCTGCGCCCTCTGCCACCAGAATCACAGCGTGATGGCGGGAGAGGATACGTGCCTTGAGATGATTGAGCAGCCCGTTGGGGCCATCCATGTCAAACGGGTTCTCGGGAATCAGGCAGAAGTTGACATCGCTTTGCGCAAGGGACGCCTGGGCCGCGATGAAACCGCTCTCCCGTCCCATGACCTTGACGATGCCGATGCCGTTAATCGAACCCTCCGCCTCGGCATGGGCGCAGCGGATTGCGGGAACAGCCTGGGCAACCGCAGTATCGACACCAAAGGAGGATTGCACGAAGAGAAGATCGTTGTCGATGGTCTTTGGCACTCCCACCACCGCTATCTTGAGGCCTCGACGCTGAATCTCATCAGCGATATCACTTGCTCCCCGAAGCGTACCATCTCCTCCGATGGTAATCAGGATATTGATGTTGAGCCGTTCCAGAGAGTCGACAATCTCGTCAATCTGTTTTCCGCCACCCCGCGCGTTGCCAAGGATGGAACCTCCCTTCTCCTGGATTTTGTCGACCACATGGGGATTCAAGTCCACAAGCGGCCATGGGGCATTCTCCAGGAGACCCTGGTAGCCATATTGGATGCCGCTGATACGGCGTACCCCGTAGCGATACCAGAAACAGCGCACCACAGCCCTGATGACATTGTTGAGTCCGGGGCAGATGCCACCGCAGGTGCAGATGGCGGCATGGACATGGCTCGGATTGAAATAGATTTTCTGGCGGGGACCCGCAACCTCCAAGAGATCCTCCTCAAGCTCCTCTTTTTTCCCATCGGAGACTTTCCGGTCGAGCGTATAGAGAATCCGGTCCTTCTCGTCGACATAGTTCGCCCTTCCGTCATACCGGTTCAAATCCATGGCAATAGGGCTTGCGATCTTCGCCTCGCCAAGGTTCTGAATGGTGAAATCAACCTTCTTGGTCTTCATGTTTTGCTCCTTTTGTGGCGAGAAGCAGTTCGTCCACCTGCTTCTGAAACCGCGCATAAGGTTTCTCTATGGCTGCCTTCGCATCCCGCTGGAAGCTGTCGTAGCATGCCATGAACGATTTTCCAAACTCCGTGAGGGTGGCGCCTTGCCTAGTGCTGCCGCCCTTCTTGCGTTCCAGGACAGGAACTCCAAGCTCCGCCTCCAGATGCTCAATCATGCCGAAGGCTTTCGAGTAGCTGATGCCAAGGGCCTTCGCTCCGGAACGGAGGCTTCCCTCCAGAAAGAGCGCCTCGAGCAGCCAAAGGACGCCGATGCCCATGTACTTCTCTCCCTCTTCATCCACGAGGTAGAGCTTCGCCTTCAGTTCCATAGCTCCCCTGCCGCCTGGTAGAGCACCCGGATCAAGTCGGGAATATCATCCTTCCCCACCGAGCAGTAGGCGACCCTGAGCACCCTGCCGGCGATATTGATGCACCCGACATGGTATTTCTCAAGGAGATAGGTGCGTAGCTTCTCCGCATCCCCCTTGGTGGCAAAAGCCATGAAATAGCCGCTGTTGAAGGGATAAGGGCGAAGCAGGTCATACTTCGCATCATATTGCCTGAGCACGTCATGGAACGTCTCATAGCGCCCCTTCATCTCAGAGAGCACCTTCTTCTTGTCATCCCGGTAGCTTTCGCTCTTCATGGCATGGACAAGCATGCTCTGTCCGGGATGATCGCAATTGCTGACAGTGGCGCGGATGATGCCCATCATCTTCTTCTCCAGGGCATCATATTGCTCTCTTGTGAATCCCTTGCAGCCGAAGGTGACGAAAGCGATACGGAATCCCCATACCATCGCCTCCTTGGTCGCGGCATCACCCTTCACCGCAAGGATGTTCGGCGAAAGGTCACAAAGCTTGGCAAAAAGGCTCTGCTTGGCCGTCTCCTTCTCATAGAACAATCCAAAATAGGCATCATCACTGATCACAAGGAGCTTGTACCCCTCATCAGCCAAACCTCCGAGGGCAGCCGCAAGGGCATCCATCTCTTTCTCGCTTGGCGTGTATCCGGTCGGATTGTTGGGAAAATTCAGAATCAGACGGGCGCTTTTGGAAGGGATGGAGCGGATGACTGACACGAGCCCCTCCACATTGTACCCCATCGAGGCGTCATACATCGGGAAGGTCTTGATCTGGCAATCATTCAGCGAAGTGAACATCAGCTCGTAGTTGTCCCAGGCAAGGTCAGGAATGACAAGCGTGTCTCCCTTGCCCGCAAACAGCTGGCAAATCGTGGAGAGAGAA